>JBOGTO010000645.1:0-13885 GCA_050695155.1 Ktedonobacteraceae bacterium | reverse complement strand
GGTCACTCCGGAGTGACCAGCTCGATCACCAGACCAGGCGTAGAGAGCGCTCACCAGAGAATACCAGGGCGGGCGTATCTTGCTTGTGTGGTTCCAAGTTCAATTCAAAAGTGGTACGAAGTTGGATTATAAGAAACAATTGGGCATATCGGTAGCTTTTTCATGCTCCACCTCCCCAGAGACGAATAGCATCTCTGCTGCTAGCTCATGCCATCCTGGCCGCTGAACTGCATGCTTTGCACGCGCATCCCCCCTCTCTGGTGTACTCTATGAGATAAGAAACTTACGAGCTGTTTGCGATTGCGGACCGTAGACGCGGGAGCGCGCGATAAAAGTAGGACTTCACAGTGGACGCGGGCAACTTAAGGGTGCGCCCAATTTCATCGAAGGTGAGCTGCCCGCAATAGCGCAGATGGACGACCGAGCGAAACGTGGGTGGAAGTCTACCTATTGCCTGCTGCAGGACAGCAACCATATCAATCTGCTCCACGATCTCCTCCGGCAGCGGTCGTGGGTCCCGAATGGACTCGATCAGCGCGATCCCCTCGTTCTCATCTTCCCTGGAGAGTTCAGAGAAATGGATCGCAAGGCCACGCCGCTGCTTGCGCAATTCGTCCACGCAGCGATGGTGTGCGACCTGAAACAACCACGCCCGCAGTGGCATATCCCTGAGCAATCTTGGCTGAGAGACATAGAGCTGGAGCAAGACAAACTGCAGGACATCTTGCGCTTGTTCGTCCTCTTTAAGGACACGTCGGATATAGTTCAGTAAGGGCGTGCGATACCGGCTGACCAGGGCTTCAAAGGCGCACTCGTCGCCTGCGAGCGATTGTCCCAACAGGAAGCTATCTGATGCCTCTGTCCCCTGCGAGGGATGGTTGTTCCCCTGGTTCAGGTCTGACATCCTCTTCATCCTTTTCATCGTCCACTTTCAAGAAGTGGACAGTAGAACTGCCCGTGAAATAGGGAGCGGGAATGCAGGTGGTGCTGCAAGGGGAAAAGCATCCCGCTCCTCCCTGCTCAACTGTCTGCTTGCTGGCTCGTCTCGACGACCCACAGCCATGTGTCAATGCCTCGCGCGATGTCTGTGAAGAGGGCAGCCGTGTCGGCGTCCTGAAGGAGAGTCGCCTGCTCACTGGCATAGTGTACATGTTTGCCAAAGGCGGTAAGCTTCGTCGCAAGTGCATCGATGTGGCCTTTCCCATCGGCAGTTGCTAACACATACTCCTCGAGCGAAGACCGCCTGGCGACTGCGTGCGCCGTTCCCTCCGCCATGCCACCAAGCTGCACAATGTGCTCGGCGATCAGGTTCGCATTCTCCTCCACCGCCTTCGCGACCTTGTCGAACAGCTCGCGCAGGGCCATGAAATGCGACCCGTTGATGTTCCAGTAGGCTTGCCTGCTTTGTAGTTGCAGATCGATGGCGTCGGCTAAGCGGCGGTTTAACAGCTCGATCAGTTTGGCCTGCTGCTCGTTGGGCCGCGTATTTTTTCGCCTGGACATTGAGCGCTCCTTTCACTCAAGCAGTGTTTTGTGCGATAATGCATAGGTTATCTCCAGGTGGTTGATTTGAAACGCTCTGATCTCCTCTTGTTCCTTCAGGTGGAGTCAACGCTCTGATCTCATGATAAACGGAGAGCGTTATCAGGAGCGTTAAATGTACCTCTGCTCCATGATTGGGGGCGAGGCAGCTGACATGCTCGTAGGAGAACGTTTTGAGGAACGCTAGAAGGAACGGTACATGGGCAACTTACGCTTCACATTGCTGGGTTCCCCAGAAGTCAGCCATGCTGATCAGGGGCTGGTGTTCTCCACACGCAAGGAATTCGCGCTCCTCATCTATCTAGCGGTGGAAGGCCGCATCCATTTGCGCAAAAACCTCTCCGAGCTGTTCTGGCCAGAAGGTGACGCGAGGCATGGCCGTGCAGCTCTGCGCATTACCCTGCTCCTTCTTCGTCATCTGCTGGGTGAGGGTGCTGGTGCTGATCCCGCGTCTCACTTCCTCATCACAGGCGATACCCTCGGTCTTGATTTCACCTCCGATGTCGAACTCGACCTGCATCCCCTCCATGAGGCCTGGCGGTTCTCGCGTGCCTCGACTCGCACGGCGCTGACCATGCCAGAGGACGCGCGCCGCAGCCTGCTTGACCAGCTCCAACGGGCGACCAGCCTCGCTCGTGGTGAGTTCCTGGAGGGCTTTTCGCTGCGCGATGCTCCAGCCTTCGACGACTGGGCTCGGTCACAACGCGAATACTGGTGCCTGTGCACGAGTGAGGTCTTCGACCGGCTCTCCCAGCTCCAATTCGAAGCGGGAGAGATTGCGCCTGCCATTGCGACGGTCGATCGCTGGCTCGTCCTCGCCCCACTGCATGAGGAGGCCTACCGGCGTCTGATGCGCCTCCATTTCGCGGCCGGTGACCGGTACGCGGCCTTGCACGCCTATGACGTGTGCCGAGCGAGATTTGCAACAGACATGCAGACCGAGCCCACCCCAGAAACCGTGGCGCTCGCCAGCCGCATGCGGGCCGTTGCTCCCCCTCGACGCAAGGAGGCGCACGCACTCCACACGACCCCAGGAGCACTTTCTCCAGCTCTACTTCTCGACGGCCCGTTCCTGGGGCGGACAACGGAGTTGAGTCTGTTGATTAATGCCTATCACACGGCGCAACGTGGTCAGACGCAGGTCGTGCTCCTGGAAGGAGAGGCCGGTATTGGCAAGACGCGGCTGGCAAAGGAGTTTCTGGCCTGGGCAGAGGTGGAGGGTGCAGACGTGATGCAGGGCCGAGCCTTTGAAACCGGTGGTCGCCTGCCCTATCGGCCCGTGATCGATGCCTTGCGTCCGCGCATCGAGCGGGAGAATGCCCCGGACGACTTGCTTTCAGACACCTGGCTAGCGGAACTCGCGCGCCTGCTCCCCGAACTGCACGACCGCTATCCCGATCTGCCTGCCCCACATGGAGACAAGTCCGTGGCACGCAATCGGTTGTTCGAAGCGGTGGCGCGCCTGGGACAGGCCCTGGCCAATCGCGCGCCGCTCGTCTTCTTCATCGATGATGTTCAGTGGGCGGATACCGCCTCACTCGACGTGTTCCATTACCTCGCACGAAGCTGGTCGGAGAGCGCGACGCCTGCGCTCCTGCTCCTGACATTGCCCATGGGAACGAGAGGTCTGAGGCACGAGCTTGACGAGTGGCGAGCCAGCATGGAACGCACCGTACCGTTGACACGCCTACAGCTTGACCGGCTCACCCCGGAAGACATTCTACGCTTGCTGCAAGCATTTGGGAGGACGGGAGGCAAAGACGGGGGGCGAGCAGCGAACCTGGAACGCTTTGGTCAGTGGCTCTTTGCTGAAACCGAGGGACAACCCTTTTATCTGATGGAAACGCTCAAGTTCTTACTCGAGCGTGGCGCTCTCGCCTCCCGCCCAAACGAAGATGGAGGATGGACCATTGACTTTACAGCAGCCGTGGAGCATGAGACGGTGAGGCGCGGGTTTTTCCCACCCAGTGTGCGCGAAGTCATCGTGGCCCGCCTGGATCGACTCACGCCGCCTGCCTTTGCCATGCTGTTGGCAGGAGCTGTCCTCGGCCAGGGAACCACGTTTGAGCGCCTGTGCCAGGTGGCCGATCTCACAGAAGAGAACGGACTTCCTGCCCTGGACGAGGTCCTGCACAGCTGCCTGCTGTATGAGTCGGAGCGCGAGGCAGGACACATAGCTGCTGAGCGCTACGTATTCGCCCATCAGAAGATCCGTGCGGTGGTCTACGCTGAGGCGGGTGAAGCGAGACGCTCCATCTTTCACCGCCGGGCGTTGCAAGCATTGCAAGCGGCGGGGGCACCTGAGGCGGAACTGGCCTACCAGGCCCTGGCTGCGGGGCTGACGGAACCAGCCTTCCACTGGAGCCTGCTCGCAGGAGATGAGGCGATGCGGGTGGTAGCCGTGCGTGATGCCCTCACCTTCTACGAGCAGGCGCGGCATCTGCTGGCTGAGCGAGTGCATGGGCTTGGCCTCTTGACCATGCTTCCGGCACCCGCGGTCGAGCATCTCTACATCCACCTGGGGCGAGCCTATGAACTGAACGCGGAGTGGGAGAAGGCGCGGACGGCCTATACCTCGATGCTCGCGTACGCACGGGAGGCGGGCGAGTTGGGAATGGAGAGCACCATCCTCAACCGACTGGCGATCCTGGCCGCACAGCAGTCTTTCGACCTGGCGGCAGCCAGGAGGCTGCTGGAAGAGGCATGGCGTGTTGCCGAAGCGAGCGGTGACCAGGTGATGCTGGCAGAGACGGAGTGGAACCTGGCCCAGATGGCGATCCATGCCTGGAAGTCGATGCGCGCCTTGATTCATGCTGAGCGTGCCCTGGAACGAGCACGCGTGACCGCTCGGAAAGACCTGAGAGCGCGCAGCCTGTACACGCTTGGGCTGAGCTATGCCCTGGGTGGCCGATGGGAGGAGGTCGTGGCATGTGCTGAGGAGGCCCGAATCCTGTACGCGGCCATCGACGATCAAGCAGGTGAGGCCTCGGGATTGTCAGCACAATTGATCTATGCTGGTTCCCCACCATCAGGGCAGTTGACGAAGCGGGCGATGGAGGTGCTCTGCCTGTGTCTGCTGGCTCTTGGCCACGTCAATTGTGGCAAGCCACAGGCAGGCGTGAACGCCGGGCAAGCTGCCCTCGACATCAGCCTGGAGATCAAGAACATCTGGGCACAGGTGTACAGCGTACTGAACCTGAATCACGCTTTGCTAGAGGTAGGAGAGTATGAGCAGGCGCTGCGGGTGACGCAGCAAGGGGTGGAGATGGCGCGTACGCTGCCCAACCCGACCCTGCTCTTCTTCCTGCTCACGGTCCTGGGTGCGGTGCATCAAGCGATGCTCTCGCTAGAGGAAGCACACGAGGCGCTCATAGAGGCGCTGGCTCTCAGCGAGAGCATCGTGGTCCGGTCGTATCAAGTGCTGGCCACCTCCAGGTTGTGTGCGAACAGGGCCCTCGCTGGTGACTGGAAGAGCGCCTACACCTACGCGTTGGAGGCCATAGCAGTACGAAAAGACATCGAGGCGTCGTTGCCCTTCATCGACTTCCTCCGCTATTTTGAGATCGAGGCGCTGCTGCGGGGTGGCGAGGAGGAGCGGGCCAGGGAGGAGGTGCAGCGTCTGGGTGCAGACAGCAAGACCACTCGGCGGCAGCGCCTCCCCTATCTGCGGGCGCTGGCAAGCCTGGCGCAGTGGGCTGGAGAGGCGAGGGAGGCGCTGGCATCTTTGCAAGAAGGGGCGGCCCTGGCCAATGAGATCGGACTACCAGGGGAGCTATGGCAGATCGAAGTGGCACGCGGGGAAATGTACGCATCCTCTGGGCAGAGAGAGCAGGCGCACCAGGCGTTTGCCAGAGCGATGGCGATGGTGCAGAAGCTTGCAGCGAAAATGGAGGATGAGGCGAGGCGCTCGAACTTCCTCGCTGAACCTGCAGTACAGCGCGTGTTAGAACTTGGACGAGCGTAGCGATGGAGCGTTCCCCTTTTTTCGTTTTCGATAGGCATAGGGAGTCACATGCTCCAGCTTCGTAAACACCTTTGAGAAATAATGGGGGTCGCTATAGCCGACGCTCAAAGCAATTGTGGCGACAGATTCGTTGCTGGAATCCAACATGTATTTGGCTTCCTCAATTCTGAGCTTGTTGATATAGTCGGTGAGGGTCATCCCCAGTGCTTTTTTGAAGGTGCGGGAGAGATAGGACGGATGGATGCCAAGCGTATCAGCAATCCGGTTCAGGCTTAAAGGCTGATCGATATTGAAACGGATGTAGGTGATAGCTTCCTTGACCAGTGAAGGAAGTGCTGCTACCGAGAGTTCCCTCACGGCGCTGCAGTAGACTTGAGGCATCTCTTCATAGAGGCGCGTTAACTCGGCGATGCTCTGTGCCTGTTCTATTTGGATGGCAAATTTCCCCGAGAGACTATCAAGATAGAGGGGATGAACCCCTGTGCTTTCCGCGGCTTTCCGGAATAATGTATTCGCAGTAATAGAGAGATTTTTCATCGATCTCACCGGCGCAGCGGGATGGCGGAATGGCCAGGGGATTCCCTTAGATTCCTCCATCGCTTGTTTCAACATGTGAGGGTCCCCTCTGGCGATGGCATGCAGCAGCTTGTTCTCGCTCTCATATCTTCTCTCAATTAGTTCCCGATCCTGCTCCAGATCATCGTTGAATTTCCCCACTGCGCCGTCTTCGGAAGGCAATGCGATTTCAATCCGTTGCGGCTGTATCATTCCTGGGGTCAACACGTTGATGAGTAAGGAGCTGATGGCCTGCTGTTTCGCTTCATCGACCATTGTCAACGTGGTATAGCCTTGTTGCAGTTGTCGCTGCATGGTAAGAGGTATTCGTTCTTTTTGGCTCATTTCACGTAGCAGCCGCGGGTGATAGGCTTTACTGATACAGGGACCAACCACGATGGCACCCCGATATTCCGCTCCATCCCACACACCTGCTGCCAGAAACTCAAGCTGAATGGAATCGCGAAACACATACACGCAGTCTTTCACAAGGGGCTGCTGAAGGATATGTACAAGCGCTTTCTGTTTCAAACGCTCAAGCACAGTGGGCAGATCGTAGAGTGCGTAATGGAGCTGTGAAACCCCCTCGGTGTCAAACACTTGCACTTCGAGATTCGTGAGGAGCGATATTATTTGGCAACCTGACCTGTACTGCTCATAAGCGGGTTGCATAGTCATTCTCCTGAAATGGTCAAAAAAAAACCCTAATTGGTTAAAATTATACGAGGAAATGGAAGATTGAGCAAGTATACTATTCCAAGAAGATGTGTTGAGATACGCGCGACCCTTTCACCACGTTAGAGAGCAACCGTTGCGACTGCCGCTCGCACCACCCGCTCATAAAGGGGACTGCTTATGAACGGCCTGGCAGATGAGCGAACCGTGCGTTTGTAACGCTGTTTGTAACGCTGCTTGTAACGCTCCCCGTGTACACTGGAAGCAGATCGGACAAGGGATGGCATTGCGCACGCAGAAGATGTCTTGAGAGCGCAAACGTTCTAGATTCCGCACGAAATACCCACTCATAGCGAGGCACTGCTTATGAACGGCCTGGCAAATGAGCGAACCGTGCGTTTTTAGCGTTCTCTGTAACGCTTTTTGTAACGCCCCCCATTTACACTGAAAGTAACTCGGACAATATAGTTCATTGATCATGCAGAAGAAGGTCTCGGGAGAGCAAACGTTTCAAGCGCCATGACTCTGCGAGTCAGAAAGGAGCATGAAAGCCGATACATGCATAACCAGCATTAGGATACGACTTTCACAGGGACTCCCGCTCATGGAGGGCGCTGCTTCCGAACGGCCTGGGCAATGAGCGAACCGCGAGACTGAAGGCAGAAGAACAATGGAAGCGACGGTAACCAAACCAAACACCTTTGCAACAGTAAGCGTAGGAAGCATGTTTGAAACGATAAGGAGTCCTTTCCAATGAAAGATAATCAAGCCGTTGACCTGACATTGTCCGCCGAACCATCTCTCGACACTCCAGAAGCGCTGCAAGCCCCGACACGGCAGGTAGGCCGCGGCTTCATGTTCGCGCTGACTGCGGCTGCCATCTCTCTCTATATCCTCTACGCCGGTATCGGAGCCTTGTTGTTGCCCTACCAGATTGGCCTGCTTGCTCCGGGGAGCAAAGTCGAGATCCTCAGTTTTTTCACGAGCATCACAGTGCTGATCGCACTTTTTGCCAATCCCCTCGCCGGTGCGCTCAGTGACCGCACCACCTCGCGCCTTGGACGCAGGCGTCCGTGGATCATCGCCGGTGGCCTGCTGACGGTGGTGGGCCTGCTCTTCATGTGGCGAGCGACGAGTATCCCACTCTTGTTCATTGGCTATTGTTTGGTCGAGCTCTTCTCCAACTGCGCCCTGGCGACGCTCGTCGCGACGATCCCCGATCAGGTCCCGGAGAATCAGCGTGGCACGGTTTCCGGCATCTTCGGTCTTGCCACCGGCCTGGGAGGCATCCTGGGCGCGATTCTGGCCGGCCAGATCTTCAAGAGCGCTCCGACGAACGCCTACGTGGTCATGTTCCTGATCGTGCTCTTGACCACCATTCCGTTCGCGCTCTTCCTGCAAGACAAGGTGCTTCCCAAGGGCTATATGCCTGCTTTCCACCTCGGGGCGTTTCTCAAGAATTTCTGGATTAATCCCCGCAAGTACCCAGATTTCGGCTGGGCCTGGCTGACGCGTTTTGTCCCGTTTGTCGGCTATTTTCTGGGGATCACGTATATCTTCTATTACCTTGAGGATGTCGTGAAATATCCGGCGGCGCTGCAAGGGGCCTCGACGTTCAGCATCATCGCAGCGGTCGTGTCGCTGCTCTCCACGGTCCTTGGCGGCTTCCTCTCTGATCGCTTGAAGCGGCGCAAGCTCTTTGTGATCGTGGGGATGTGTATTATGGCTATCTGCTTTCTCCTGCTCGCCTTTTTCCACACCTGGATCGCCGTGCTAGTCGCTGCTGCCGTGCTGGGCTTTGGCCTGGGAGCCTACCTGGCCGTTGATGTCGCGATCGTCACCCTGGTGTTGCCCTCGGCAAAGAACCGGGCCAAGGATATGGGCATCATCAATATCGCCAACACGCTGCCCCACTCAGTGGCACCTGTGCTTGCCGGGTTCATCCTTGGGCTGACGAGTGGTAATTATACGTTCTTGTACATCACTGCGACGATCTTCGTTCTGCTTGGCATCTTCACAGTGATGCCGATCAAGGCCGTACGCTAACGCAATAGACCATCCAGCTCCCCCCGCGTGGCGATGGGGGCTGGATCACACACCTTTTCACAAGAGGAGAGAAACCGTGTTATATCCACTCATGACCACGTCAAGAGAACTGATTGACGTAAACGGAATCTGGAAGTTTAAGCTTGATCACGGCACGGGATTTGCGGAGGAATGGTTTGCGCGCCCGTTACAAGAAACGATCCCGATGCCGGTTCCCGCTTCCTACAACGATCTGTACGAGGGAGCGGAATTTCGCGACCACATTGGCTGGGTCTGGTATGAACGGGAGATCGTCGTCCCGGAGCATTTCTTCGATCAACGAATCGTGCTGCGTTTTGGCTCCGTGACGCATGCCGCCAAAGTCTACCTCAACGGGCAGCTAGTCGTCGAGCACCAGGGGGGATTTACGCCGTTCGAGGCAGAAATCAACGCGTTCGTCAACAGCGGCAAAAATCGCCTGACGGTCGCGGTCAACACTATCGTGGACTACACCACCCTTCCGGTGGGCAATTATCAAGAAGAAGACGTTCCCGGCCTGGGAAAAGTGGTGACCGATACCCCCAACTTTGACTTTTTCAACTATGCAGGCATCCAACGCCCGGTCAAACTCTACACCACCCCGAAAACCTATATCCGCGATATCACCATGACAACGGAGGTAGAGGGAACGAATGCGCAGGTCGGATACACTATCGAGACCGAGGGAGCAGCAGAGATTCGCGTCTCTATTCAAGACGAGACAGGTGAAAGAGTTGCCAGCGGCACTGGAGCGACCGGCCAACTCTCCATCGAAGGGGTGCATCTCTGGCAGCCGCGGCACGCCTATCTGTATACCTGTGTGGTGGAATTGTGGAAGGATGGTCAGCGTCTGGATACTTACGAGCAACCGTTCGGCGTGCGGACGGTCGAGGTCCGGGACGGGAAATTCCTGATTAACGGGAAGCCGTTCTATTTTAAGGGATTTGGCAAACATGAGGACTCCCATATCCACGGGCGCGGATTGGATGAAGTGCTCAATGTGAAAGATCTGAATCTGCTGCAATGGATTGGTGCCAACTCCTTCCGCACCTCGCACTATCCCTATTCGGAAGAGCTCATGCGCCTGGCGGATCGTGAAGGATTTGTGGTGATCGATGAGGTCCCGGCGGTGGGATTGCATTTGAACTTTGGATCATTCTTTGGCGGGAGTGGCAAGCCCCATAAAACGTGGGAAGAGCTGGGGACCAAAGAGCATCATGTGCAGGTGATTCGCGAGCTAATCGCTCGCGATAAAAATCATGCGTGTGTGGTGATGTGGTCCATTGCCAATGAATCAGCTTCCGAAGAAGAGGGAGCGCATGAATATTTTCAACCCTTAGTCCAGCTCGCACGAGATCTCGACCCCCAGAAACGCCCCGTCACCATTGTGATACACATGATGGCAACGCCCGACAAGAATACCGTTTCGGACCTGGTGGATGTGCTGGCGCTCAACCGCTACTATGGCTGGTATGCCTATGGCGGACAATTAGAGGCGGCCAAAGCCTACTTACGTGCCGAGTTGACGGGCTGGAATCGGGTGCAGCCGGGCAAACCCATCATGTTCACCGAGTATGGCGCTGACACCATCGCCGGCTTCCATGATACGACGCCCGTGATGTTTTCCGAAGAGTATCAAGTGGCCTGCCTGCAAGCCAATCATGAAGTAGTGGACGAGTTCCCAAACTTTATCGGTGAGCAGGTGTGGCACTTCACCGATTTCCAAACCAGTCAAGGTGTGATGCGCGTCCAGGGCAACAAAAAGGGCGTGTTCACCAGAGAACGCAAACCGAAAATGGCGGCGCACTATCTCAGGGAACGCTGGCTGGCCATTCCAGACTTTGGCTACAAACCATAAGTGCCGATCGGTACACGAGCCGCCGAGAGGAGGAGATATGCCTGAGAGGAAATTCGATGTGCAAGCACTTTTCGACGTACGAGGCCGCACCGCCGTCATCACGGGCGGCAGCGGGCACTTAGGACGAGTCATGGCTTCTGCCCTGGCGCAGGCAGGCGCACAGGTCGCGATCCTGGGTCGCCATCTAGAGACCGCGCAAACGGTGGCCAGGACCATTCAGACCGAAGGCGGCAAAGCTCTCGGTATCGCTTGCGATGTGTTGAAGCGCGCCGACCTTGAGCAAAGCTGGGAGCAGATTACGAGCGCCTTTGGCCCGGTGGATATGCTGATCAATGCCGCGGGAGGCAACTCCCCCTCGGCTACCACCTCAACCGAACAGCGCTTCTTTGACCTGGACATGGAAGCCATCAACCGCATCTTTGGTCTGAATTTTACCGGCACCTTCCAGAGTTGCCAGGTCTTTGGGCGCGGCATGGCGGAGCGCAAGCAGGGCTGCATCGTCAACATCACCTCCATGAGTGGTCTGCGCCCCCTGACTCGTGTCCCGGCCTACAGTGCCGCCAAGGCAGCCATCGTCAACTTCACCCAATGGTTAGCAGTCCATATGGCCCAGGAATATCACCCGGCCATCAGGGTCAATGCGCTGGCTCCCGGCTTCTTTCTGACGGACCAGAATCACTATTTGATGCTTGATGCAGACGGGAAAATGACTCCACGCGGGCAGACGATTATCGATCATACACCGATGGGTCGATTAGGCACACCAGAGGATTTGCCTGGAACGCTGCTCTGGTTGGTGAGTCCTGCTTCGGCTTTTGTCACCGGCGTGGTGATCCCGGTCGATGGAGGCTTCTCATCCTTCAGCGGCGTCTAGAACAGGAGGAAACACAGCATGGTTCTCGGGAAAGGTTCAACGACGGCAACGCTCACAACAGAGGATGTTCAAGAACTGCTCGCGAGAGCAGATGAGCAGTTACTCGTAGGAGCTGGGATTGACCCAGCCAACAAGCGCGTCCTGGTGATTATTCCTGACGGGACACGCACGGCTCCGATCCCCCTGCTGTTTCGCCTGCTCTACGAGCAATTTGGACAACGCGTCGCCCAACTGGATTACCTCATTGCCCTGGGAACCCATCCTCCCATGTTGCACGAGGCCATTGACCACCTGGTCGGCGTGACAGCGGTCCCACGAGCCAATGAGGAAGGCTACTACATCAAGACGCCCTACATTGACCACCTGGTAGGCGCGACGGCGACCGAACGAGCGGAGCGCTATCCCAACGTGCGCATTTTCAACCACGACTGGGCCAATCCGCAGGCGCTTCAGACCATCGGGGTCATCTCGCGTGCGGAGGCAGGCGAGATGACCGGGGGATTGCTCACCGCTGACGTCCCGGTCAGGCTCAACCGCTTGATCTTCGAGTATGATCTCTTGCTGATCTGTGGGCCGGTCTTTCCCCACGAGGTCGCCGGCTTCTCCGGGGGAGCCAAGTATCTCTTCCCCGGTATCGCGGGGCCGGATATTATCAATTTCACCCACTGGCTCGGTGCGCTGGCAACCAGTCTGCGCACCATCGGCATCAAGGACACCCCTGTCCGGCGCGTCATCACCCAGGCGGCAGGATTTGTGACACGCCCGCTGCTCTGCCTGGCGATGGTGATGCAAGGTGAGGACCTCCACGGCCTCTACATCGGCGACCACGTGGAAGCCTGGAGCCAGGCCGCTGATCTCTCGGCGCAGCTCGACATCACCTACGTGGATCACCCGTTTCACAGGGTCCTCTCCGCCCCAGCCGAGATGTACGACGACCTGTGGACGGGAGCCAAGGCCATGTACAAAACCGAACCGGCGATTGCCGATGGCGGCGAAGTCATTATCTACGCTCCGCACATCACCGAGGTCTCCTACACGCACGGCAAACTGATTGACGAAGTCGGCTACCATGTCAGAGATTATTTCGTCAAGCAATGGGATCGTTTTCAACACATGCCTGGCAGCATTCTGGCCCATAGCACACACGTCAAGGGAACGGGGACCTACGATGCCACAACCGGCATCGAAACACCGCGTATCTCGGTCACACTGGCCACCGGCATTCCAGAGGAACGCTGCCGGCGCATCAACCTGGGCTATGCCGATTATCGGGAGATTGACCCTAATGCATGGATGGGACGCGAACAGGAGGGCATCCTCTACGTCCCACACGCCGGGGAGATGCTGTACCGCGCTCGCGGTATCTAAGAGGAAGCCACAAGAGATGGCAGGAAGGAGTTTTCACCCATGAGCAATGATAACGCCAGACAAGCCGCCCTCCAACGATTGATCGAGGACGATGCCGTCGGTCAGCTGCGGCGGCGCGATGGCCTGATGGCAACGCTAGGCAGTGAAGATGGTGTGCTCAAACTCGATTGGGTCGAGGGGATAGCACGCCTGCTTGCCAATCCAACACAGTTGGAGGAGGTAGAAGCGGAGGCACGAGACATCATACAACGCGGGATCCGCCACATCATCTGGGCTGGTATGGGCGGCTCGGTCATTGCGGTGCGCGTCTTCTGCGATCTTGGCTTCGGTAATAGCAGCGACGAAGGACAGGTGACCATCTACCCGCTAGACAGCACCGACCCTGCTGCGCTCAATGGCATTGTGCGCAAGATAGCAAAAGCCAGGCATCTTGCGTTCCCGACTGGGGAAGAAGCATCCAAACCAACCTTCTTGCAAGCACTGCTCAGTGACGTGATGATGGTTGGGGTCTCAATGGGGATGACCTCCGAAGAGCCGATCACGCACCTGGAATGGTTCACCGATCTGTTGAACCAGGCAGGGTTGCGCCCGGCGGAGCACTTGCTGGTGATGACCCTTCCCGGCTCCTATCTGGACCGCTTTGCGAACGCTCAGCAGGCACCCAGTCGTCCCTTGCAACCGGACGGCGGAACAGGGACCGGGGGACGCATGAGCGCCCCGGCCACACGGGTGTTTCTGCTGCCCGCTGCTCTCTATCTGACGACCCATTCCCCCGCTGCATCCGGTCAACTCCGGTCGGTGCTGCAACGCGCCTGGGACGAGTATGACCTTGCACTGGCAACGTCTCGCCCGGCAGACCATCCCTTTGTGCAACTGGCCGCCGCCCTGAGCGCCAAAAGCCTCGGTGGGGCGTGTCGCTTGCTCTTGGGGATGCCTGCAGGCTGGCAAGTCCTTGTCTCCTGGCTCGAACAGTTGATGGAGGAGA
>JBOGTO010000644.1:0-4536 GCA_050695155.1 Ktedonobacteraceae bacterium | reverse complement strand
GCGCGCGACAGCGAACATTCAAACGCTGTTGTGCTACGCGAATTGCTATCTTCGTCGCCATTGTAAGGGCGGGGCGAGGGCCGGATGCCCGCAAGGGGCATCCCTACATCACGGGAATACCACCCCTCCCCACCATATTCTCCTCCGGGTAAGGTGGGGTGGCAGGGGCCGCAAGTGGGCGTCAGGACTTTTAGCAGGAATCTAGACGAAACCATTGAAAACACTGGCAAATTCAACCGAAGAAGTGCATATCCTGACTGCGCGGCGCAGCTTTATCGTTTATATCTTATTGCTCTTCATTGGCATCAACCTGCGCTCCATCATTCTGGCGGTACCTCCTGTGCTGCCGCTCATCAAACACGACCTGGACCTTTCTTATACAGCTACGGGGCTGCTTACCTCCATGCCCATCCTTATTATGGGCGCGACTGCCTGGTCGTCGGGACTGCTGGTTGAACGAATCGGCGGGCGCAACGCTGTTACATTTGGGCTATTATTGCTGGCAGGTGGCGCGCTGCTGCGCGCGCTTTGGCCCGGTGCTTTGCCGCTTTTCCTCTTCACTGTGCTACTAAGCCTGGGTATTGCGCTGACGCAGACCACCATCCCCGTACTGGTGCGGCGCTGGTTTCCCGCCCATATCGGCCTGGCAACGGCACTCTTCACCGATGGCTTAATTATTGGCGAAACGCTGGGCGCGGGAGCCACCGTCCCTGTTATGTCAGGATTCCTGGGCAGCAACGCATGGGTTGCTACCTTTATTTTCTGGGGATTGCCCGTCGTCGTATTGCTCGCATTCTGGCTCTGGCTCGCTCCTGCCGCTCCTCCCCAGGCGTTTATTTTACCATCCAGCAGGGAAACAACGGCAGACACAGGCGAAGTATTACCAGCGCCCAAAACGAAAACGAGCGTCAGCACATTGCATCTTGGTTTTCTACTCGGCTCCGGCAGCCTGATCTATTTTGCTATGAATAGCTGGATTGCCAACTACAACCAGGCCATAAACCACGCGAACCTGACGCCACTTGCCCTGACCATACTCAACGCCGCTCAAATTCCATCCAGCCTGCTCGTAACCTTCTTCGCGCAGCGCATGACGGGCCGCCGCTGGCCTTTCATAATGGCAGGCTTCGTGTGTAGCGGAGCCATACTCGGCTGGATATTCACTCCCGCCAGCCTGGAATACCTGTGGGCTGCGCTGCTTGGCGCGAGTTCCGCCCTCGTCTTCACGCTGGCTCTCGCCCTGCCGGCGCTGCTGGCCGCTCCCGGCAAGGTAGCGCGTCTCACAGGCGCAACACTCTCAATTGGTTATGGTACTGCTTTTGTCGGACCCTTTATCGGCGGCGGCTTATGGGATATTTTCAATTTACCTGCCCTGGCCTTCCTACCAGTATTCTTTGCCAGCATCCTGCTGATCTTCCTGGGAACGTTCCTGCCAGCCTACGGGGCGCGTGTACCTAAAGCTTTGTAATGCGCATTTGACACACCGCCAGCAACGTGCATAATGATAGCAGTGGATCAAGGAAATCGCTTCGTATAGTAGTGGCGACCCTTGCGGTCGCCATGTTTCATACGCGATCGCCATGCTCCGTAAAAAATCTGTAACATTAGCAAGCGCTACTAAACTTATTTGTGTGTAACATCGTGTATCACTTAAAGGGTGTCACACCAAAACGGTCTACAGAAAGGAATATCTTATGCAACTTGGATTAGTTGGACTTGGGCGCATGGGCGCGTATATGGCGAAGCGACTGCTGCGCAACGGCCATACCGTCATTGGCATGGCACGACATGACAGCACCGTGCAGGCGGCCTTAAACGAGCAGGCCATTACGTCTGGCACTACTTCGCTGCCCGATCTCGTCAAACAGCTTGATACCCCCAGCGCTATCTGGATGATGGTACCTGACGCCTCGGTGGATGCCCCACTGGATACGCTCGTTCCCCTGCTTGCCGAAGGCGACATTGTGATCGACGGCGGCAATTCCTATTACCATGACGACATTCGCCGCGCCAACGCACTGAAGCCAAAAGGCATCCATTATCTGGACGTCGGCACCAGCGGCGGCGTATGGGGGCTTGATCGCGGCTATTGTTTGATGATCGGCGGCGAAAATGATGTTGTGCAACATCTTTCGCCAATTTTCGAGGCCCTGGCTCCCGGCGTGAGCGCAACATCACGCACGCCTGGACGCGAGCAGGTCGGCGGCACTGCCGAGAAAGGCTACCTGCACTGCGGACCAAGTGGCGCGGGCCACTTCGTCAAGATGGTCCATAACGGCATCGAGTACGGCATCATGGCCGCGTATGCTGAGGGACTGAATATCCTGCATCGCGCCAATATTGGCAACCACCTGCAAGACATCGACGCCGAAACAGCGCCACTGAGCAACCCGGACTACTACAAATATGATTTGAACCTGCCCGATGTAGCCGAGGTCTGGCGACGTGGCAGCGTCATCGGCTCCTGGCTGCTCGACCTGACCGCCGATGCGCTCATCAAAGACCCCACGCTGTCCCAATTCGGAGGCCGCGTCTCAGACTCCGGCGAAGGACGCTGGACCATTACGGCGGCTGTCGATGAAGGTGTACCCGCGTTTGTGCTGACCGCCGCGCTCTTTGAGCGCTTTGCGTCGCGTGGAGAGGCCGATTTTGGCAACAAGGTGATGTCGGCCATGCGTTTCGAGTTCGGCGGCCACCTGGAAAAAGCGGAAGGCGGGTCCTAAAATGTCTACTGGTATTACACCGCTAACGCAGCGTCCCGCGTGGAAGGCGTTGGAGGAACATTACCAGGGCGCGCGCAATCTCCACCTGCGCGCGCTCTTCGCCGATGACCCGCAGCGTGGCGAGCGGTTCGCAGCCGAGGCCGTCGGTATTTACCTTGACTACTCTAAGAACCGCGTTACCGGCGAGACCATGCGCCTGTTGCTCGCTCTGGCGCAGTCGTCGGGCCTGCGCGAGCGCATCGACGCCATGTTCCGGGGCGATAAAATCAATATCACCGAGCAACGCGCCGTCTTGCACGTTGCTCTACGCGCCCCCAGAGACGCGACGATCATGGTGGATGGCGAAAACGTCGTGCCACAGGTTCACGCCGTACTCGACAAAATGGCCGATTTCTCCGACCGCGTGCGCAGTGGCGCGTGGAAGGGCGCTACCGGCAAACGCATCCGCCACATCGTCAATATCGGCATTGGAGGATCAGACCTCGGCCCAAACATGGCCTATGACGCGCTGAAATACTA
The DNA here is from genome assembly GCA_050695155.1 of Ktedonobacteraceae bacterium. Classification (GTDB taxonomy): domain Bacteria; phylum Chloroflexota; class Ktedonobacteria; order Ktedonobacterales; family Ktedonobacteraceae; genus CF-113. The sequence goes on along the minus strand of JBOGTO010000644.1, from coordinate 1,294 downwards.
CAGCGACCGCGACATCACGGCGGGCTTCGTTTCCAACGTCGATGGCAACGAATTTGTGGAAGTGACGCGCGGCCTTGACCCGGCGGAGACGCTTTTCATCGTCTCTTCCAAAACCTTTACCACGCTGGAGACGCTGACCAACGCGCGTTCTGCTCGCCAGTGGTGCGTGCAGGCGCTGGGCGAACAGGCCGTCGCAAAGCACTTTGTAGCGGTTTCTACCAACACCAGAGAGGTAGAAAAATTTGGCATTGATACCGCCAATATGTTCGAGTTCTGGGACTGGGTCGGCGGTCGCTACTCCTACGACTCGGCCATCGGACTCTCACTGATGATCGTCATCGGCCCGCAGCAATTCCGCGAAATGCTGGCCGGCTTCCACGCGATGGACGAGCATTTCCGCACCACGCCTTTTGAGCGCAACCTGCCTGTATTGCTGGGGCTGATAGGCATCTGGTACAACAACTTCTTCGGGGCCGAGACGGTGGCCGTGCTGCCCTATGATTATTATCTCGGTCGCCTCACCTCCTACCTGCAACAGCTCGACATGGAGAGCGACGGCAAACATGTTGATCTGGATGGCAGGCAGGTCAATTACCAGACGGGGCCGATCATCTGGGGCCAGCCGGGTACCAACGGCCAGCACGCCTTCTATCAACTGATCCACCAGGGAACCAAACTGATCCCCTGCGATTTCATCGGTTTTTATGAAGCGCTGAACCCGCTGGGGCCGCATCATGACCTGCTGATGGCGAATCTCTTTGCGCAGACCGAAGCCCTGGCAATGGGCAAAACCGCCGAGGAAGTGGCGGCTGATGGCGTTCCCGCTTTCCAGGTGCCGCACCGCACCTTCGAGGGCAACCGCCCCAGCAACACCATTCTGGCACAGCGTCTGACGCCCGAAACGCTGGGCAAGCTGATCGCCCTCTACGAACACAAAGTGTTTACGCAGGGAACTATCTGGCGCATCAACTCGTTCGATCAATGGGGTGTCGAACTGGGCAAAGTGCTGGCAAACCGCATCGTCCCCGAACTTTCCAGCGATAGCGAACTCAAGCACGACAACTCAACCAATACGCTGATTAGCAAGTATCGCAAGTTCCGGCAAAAGACGACTTGATTGGGGATAAGTACCCCATTCATACGGATGAATATTGACGACTGGTAATGGAGGGAAAGGGGGCGTCCTCGTCCTGATGAACTTTGACGACCGAAAAGGGTCATAATGGAGACGCAAGCGTCTCCAGCGTTCTGTAGGGACAAGGGGTGGAGTTGGGTGGATGAGGGAGCCTTGTGC
>JBOGTO010000643.1:0-2163 GCA_050695155.1 Ktedonobacteraceae bacterium | reverse complement strand
ATTTGCTTGTTGCGGAGACGGCACAAGAATTCGCTCAGGCTACCTTACGACTGCTGGATGACGCGGCATTACGCGCCACCCTCAGCGCTGGCGGACGAAGCTATGTAGAGCAGCATCACGATTGGAGTCAGGTCACTGACCAGCTTGTCGATGTCTACGAACACGCCATAGAGACCCACGCGCGTAAAACGTTCCAGGTTAGCAGCAAAGGAGGAAATTAGCCATGTTCCCTGCTTCTCGTGTCAGTGTCATCATACCTTTCTCCAAGCCGGATGTCGCGGCAGTCGCGCTTGAGAAGTTGATGCAGCAAACCTACCCGGCACATCTGACGGAGATTATTCTGGTTGGTCAAAACAGTTCTGAATTGGCGCAACGCTGGTCGGTTCAAGCCATCGAAACCGAGCCTATCTATTATCCAGGCGAGGCTCGCAACATTGGCGCATACGCGGCCAATGGCGAATATTTCCTCTTCCTTGACGACGATTGCGAGCCGGCACCCGACTGGATAGAGCAGTGCGTACAGGAATTGCAACAGCCAAAGGTTGGAGCCGTTGGCGGGCAGATCAAGGGTAAATCGAAAGCCTTTTTCGCGCAGTGCGTTGATTTCAGCAGCTTCGCCTTCAGCCAGGTCAGCCGTCGCATGGAGACGCCCGTGTGTTCGGCCAGTCTGGGCGTGAAACGCGCGGCCTTCGAGGACGCGCAGGGCTTTAGCGAACAATTGCGTTCCGGCGAAGATATTGATTTTTGTTATCGTCTCATGAAAATGGGCTATAAAACCGTTTACCAGCCCGCCGTTAAAGTGCTGCATAACCATCGCCGCAAGAAATTTAGCGTCTTGATGCGCTACAGCTATTTCTATGGCCGCGTCAAGGGGCTATCCGTCAAGTTGCATCACCGTGAAATGTCGAAGCGCAACCTTATGCTGGTCATGCTTCAAAATCCCTTGCTCTATTTCCTGATGATTCTGCCCGTCTCGCTGGGCATCACCTCGACTATCGTACGTCTGAACGCGCGCGAGTATCCGCGTGTGTTGCTTTACGCGCCTTTCATCTTTCTCTCCAAAGTGGCCTACCACTGTGGCATCTGGCAATGGATCATGAAAGGCACACCGGAGGTACCAGCGGCTTTCAAGAAGCAGGAAAATAGACAGAGAGAAGCTGTGCTTGACTACGATGAAGGTCTGGTTGTAAAACTTTAACTACAATTGTCGTTTTGCTGTGGTTTCTTAACTGAAATAGCACGTAGTCTCCACAGGCATATAGGACAATACCTCTGCATCTATTGAAAGTAGATAGATACCATCCCTATCGTGTAAAATGGTTGGCAACGGAGAGGATATAGGATACAGGAGGCACTATGCTCGTAGAGGAAAACATTGGTTCAGATGAAGATCAGACTATTCCAGAGTTGGTTGATGATGTGCGCGCCGGTAAAATGAGCCGCCGCCAGTTGATTAAAAGATTGACAATTATGGGAGTTTCCGCCGTCGGCGCGGGAGCAGTAGCAGCAGTGGCGGCGCGCCAGTTTGCTTCTCATGCTGCCCCGTCTGCGCCCGGTGACAATAATGCGCAGCAGCATATTCAGCAGCATGAGCAGCACATGGCGCATCAATCGACCGGCAATGTGTACCAGTTGCATCATGACTATCACGAGGATGCTATCGTCGAGGACAGCATGTACCCACATCCATTCGTTGGGCGCGCCGCTATTCTGAATCGTAAAAGCGCCGGCTTTGCCGCGATGCCCGATATGAAAATTACCCCTACCAATCGCATTGTGCATGGCGATCAGTTGACGGTAGAGTGGGTCGCCACCGGCACCCACGCGCATGATTACCCTGGTTTGCCTGCCACCGGTCGCGCCTTCTCTATCCCCGGTGTCACAGTCGTGGTACGGCGCAATGGCAAGATTGTGCGGGAATCGCTCTATTACGATATGGCCGAAGTGCAACGCCAGCTTGGCAGCAAGTAGAGCGAAGGAGCGGAGTACGCGCTGCTGCCAACCCCACCTTGCCAACGACGCTGTTGGTATGGCCGGGTCAGGGGACGCCAGCGCCCTGTATCCAGTATACTCAACAGCACAAAGAAGCGCAAGCATTACATTGGCAACGATGAGACGGCGGCAGAAGCATGGCGACCGCAAGGGTCGCCACTACTATAGACG
>JBOGTO010000642.1:0-10995 GCA_050695155.1 Ktedonobacteraceae bacterium | reverse complement strand
TTTTCTGGTTGCTCTTATAAAATTTCCTATAGCCGTTAGACTCTGATTCAGATTCTTGCGCGATGCTATCGGCGCGTGCCAATGTGAGCAGGTCGTTGACGAGGCGACCCATGCGGTCAGCTTCCGCGCGCGCATCGCTCAGCGCGGCTGCTGATTCGCCCGGCGCGAGGTCGGGCGCTTTCGCCAGCAGATCGAGGTTGCAGCGAATGGAGGTGATGGGGGCGCGTAGCTCGTGCGAGGCATCTGCCACGAAACGCTGCTGGTGCTGGTACGCCTCTTGCAATTCCGCCAGCATCCCATTAAAGGTCGTCGCCAGCCGCGTCAACTCGTTTTTACCGAGCAAGGATTTCTCCGGCACGCGCTGCCCGAAATCCTGTGATGTGCTGATACGTCGCGCTGTCATTGTCATGCGCCGCACGATTGCCAGCACGCTCCACGTAATGAACCAGCCGCCTGCCAGCGCCAGCAGTATCACCAGCGCGCCACCTTGCCAGAGTAAGATGCGCAGGTTGTCCAGCGATTGCTGTATATCGTATTCTGAGTGCGCTGTCTGAATAATATCCCCCGTCTGCTGATTGATAGTAGTGTAGACGCGCACGGACTGCCCCTCATAGGTAACGGTGCTGTAGGTGCTGTTGACATTCCCATCCTTACTATAGCGCTGCTCGACGGAACGTGCCGTCCGTGCATCCCAGGGAATAGGGCTGATCGCTGCACCTGTCACGCTCGGTTGAAAGGGATCAGATGTGCTATCACGGGTAGTCGTGGCAAGCAGGCGTAAATTATTATCGAAAATCTCGATAGCAATGTCACCGGCGCCGAGTCCGTTGATGCTGCTATTCAAAATGAGGGGGAGATTCGTATTGCTCTGCCCCGTCGATAGGTTTTTACCAAGATTGACGCTGACGGCGCGGCTGCTCAATGCCGCGTCCAGGTCGGAATAAGCGCGTTGTTGCGCCTGCGTGTAGACGGCGTTACCAAAAAACCAGAGTGCGAGTCCCAGCAAGAGCGCGTAGAAGACGGTCAGGCGAAGCTGTAATGGAATGTACATGATAAGTGCGCCTCCTCGTTAGTCTGGAACACGCAATACGTAACCCGCGCCGCGTATAGTCTGGATGAGGCGTTTTTCACCGTTTTGCTCTAACTTGGTGCGCAAATGGCCGATGTACACTTCGAGTACATTGTAACCGCCCTCGAAATCGTCGCCCCAGATGCGCTCCATCAGCAGGCCGCGTGTCAGGACGTTGCGCGGGTTGCGCATAAATAAAAGCAGCAGTTCATATTCTGTTGTGCTGAGGCCAATCAAGCGATTGCCGCGTTTAGCCTGGCGGGTGGCGGTATGCAGTTCGAGATCTTCAAAGGAGAGTATTTCGCGCGCTACGTCGGGCGCGTTGCGCCTGCGCAGCAAAGCTCTGACCCGCGCCAGCAGTTCTTCGAGCGCGAATGGTTTCACCAGGTAATCGTCGGCTCCCGTCTCCAGCCCGGCCACGCGGTCGGCTACCGCGTCACGCGCCGTCAGCATCAACACGGTCATATCCTCACCATCGGCTCGCAGGCGGCGGCACACCTCCAGCCCGTTGATGCCCGGTAACATCAGGTCGAGAATGACCAGCTCGGGCGGCTTCGCGCGCGCCAGTGCCAGGGCGCGTTCGCCGTTCTCGGCTACGGAGACGTTGTAGCCTTCGTATGCCAGGGTGCGGCGTAACGCACTCGTCACGCGGCTATCATCATCGACAATCAGAATGTGCGCGTTCGCCTGACGCCCACAAGGGGCGTCACTACATGTCGGCTTTCCCCTCCCCATCAATTGGCGATCCATTCTATACCCCAGGGCGCGCGGGCGGGTATTTGTAGCGCCTGTTGGGCCTGCTGGCTGGCAGTGTCAAACGCCGTAATACCGCTGGTGGGATCAACGGCGTAGAGCGTCTTGCTATCCGCGCTTAGAGCAACGCCAGTAAAGGATTGTTGGCCCAGCGCCTGTTGAAATGCGCCGTGTCCGGCGTTTAAACCAGCCGTCTTGACCGACCAGATACCATGCAACCCCACAAAGTAGAGCGTGGATTGGTCGGACGAGAGAACCGCGCCGTTGCGCAGCATACGCGATGTGTCCGCGTTGGTAACGCTCGTTACGCCGGGGTTAAAATGGCCCGTAGCGACAATCTGGTCGCTATAAATGTTACTGGTGCCAAGATTATTCAGGCTGATTTCGCTGACCACACCCAATGCGCCATTGGCAGCGTACAAAGTTTTCCCATCCGACGAGAGGGCAAGCGTGTAGTAGCGCAGCATGTCGGCAGATTTGCCCACCGGAAGGTTGATACAACGCGCAAATGGGAAGCCTGGATCGAGCGGTAGGATATGTACAAAGGCGATGTTATGGTAGGCATCGACGTATAACGTATAGATTGCCGAGCCATCACTTGCGAACTGCCGCGCTACTGCCGTACCTGTCATATTCGGATCGTTAAGTTCCGACTTGTCAACGATGGGGCTTTGATATAGCTCATTTTCCGATACTGTGTACAGTTGCACATAATATCTTCCCGTTCCATCGTTCAGGCGTTGCAGCAGGTAAAGCGCGTTGCCGTCTAAACTTATCATATCCAGGTCGAAATCGCCCTTCAAATGGATAGTCTTTGATAGTTTGCCCGCCTGAGTATCTACCAGCGCAATCGTCGTCGCGCTGCTCGATGAATCCAATCGGCGCAGGGCCAGCCAGTGTCCATCGGTTGACAACACTGCATTATTGAAATCCAGCCCCGCCGTCGAGTAGTTGCCTGCCAGCGTTATGGTGCGCAACGTTGCACCGCTCTGTGTATTGATAACTGAAATGGTGGTCTGGCCTGCCTTCGCTTGCGCCGCGATGAGCAAGTGGTGATCCATCGAAGTCAGCCCGGCGGGCAGTGTATACGTAGGGTTAGCATTGCCAGGGTGAAAGGCGACGATCTGCTGACCTGTGTTCGTCGCTCCCTGGGGCGTATAGCCATCCAGCACGTAAATGTTTTCGCCACCTGGCGACTTTACACTCGTCACCGGACCTGTGCCTGGATTCGATCCGCAGGCTGCGACCAGTGGCAACAACATACAAAGCATCATGATAAGCCATACAAAGGATTTCTTCGTCATGATCTTCGCCTCCTCGCAGGTACAGAGAGCATGTATGCGCACGCTCATCATATCATATATACCAACCTGTGGAATATATAATAGACATTGCTGAATCCAACCTGAATGATGAGGAGGAAGATGAAAGCGAGGTCAGCGGTCAACGCATCCCAGCACTATGTCGGTGCTGCCGATGATTGCTACAGCATCGCTCATCTTGTGGCCCCGTAATAGCTCTGGCAGGATCGACAGATTGCAGAAGGAGGGCGCGCGCATTTTCGCGCGCCAGGGATATTCGCCTCCATCGCTGATATAGTAGAAGCCAAATTCTCCCCTGCTATTTTCAATGGCAAAGTAGGTTTCTCCGCGCTTAGGGCGCAAAGCAATCGGCACGCGCGCGCAGATCGGGCCAGAAGGCATACGGTCGATGGCAAGGCGGCACAGGCGGATACTTTCGTAGATTTCTTGCATACGCACTTTATAGCGCGCGTAGCAGTCTCCCTCCTGGCGTACCTGCACGTTGACCGGAACTTCACGATAGGCCATATAGGGACGGTCAACACGCACATCAAAGTTGACCCCGCTGGCGCGCAGCATGGGACCCGTCAGCCCGTAGGCGACGGCCTGCCCGGAATCGATATAGCCCACCCCTTGAGTACGCGCCTCGAATATCTCATTGCCTGTAATCAATATCTCCAGATCGCCCATGTTCTTTTCGAGCCGGTCAAGCCACGCTTCGCACTCTTTCAACCAGTTGCGCGGAAAATCGTGCAATACACCACCCACGCGCAGGTAATTGACGGTGAAACGGCTGCCCGCCAGAGCCTCGAAGAGCGCGAGGCAACCTTCGCGGTCGCGGAAGGTCCACAAAATGGGCGTGAACGCGCCCAGGTCTACCAGATAGGTGCCGACGAATACCAGGTGGCTGGCGATGCGCTGCATCTCCCCGACCAGCAGGCGCATATATTGCGCGCGCCGGGGTGGTTCCAGCCCCATTACCTGCTCAACCGTACCCGCGTAAGCGATTTCGCACAGCATGGGCGAGAGGTAATCCGAATTATCGGTATAGCGAATGCCCTGCATGATGGTGCGATTCTCAAGAATTTTCTCCATGCCGCGATGCAGATACCCGATGACAGGCGTGCAATCAACAATGGTTTCCCCTTCCAATGTCAGCACGAGGCGCAACACGCCATGCGTGCTGGGGTGCTGGGGACCCATATTTAAGAACATTTCCTGCGACTTATAGCCCTCCTCCGACGTTTCACCGATGGGGTTATCGTTTGATTGCTGGTTTGTCGCCATAAGTCATCTCCTTCAAAGGCACACGATTTCATCACCTTGCGCGCTGTGCGCTCGCTCTAAATAGACTCTTCAAAGGATTGGAACTACAACTCATTGCCTTCGTCGTCGCGTAACTTTAAGCCCTGCTTGAGAATCTTTTCGCGCAGTTTGAGGATTCCTTCGATAAGTTGCTCTGGCCGGGGAGGGCAACCGGGAACGTAGATATCGACCGGCACAATGGTATCGACGCCCTGCACCGTGTAATAGCTGTCGTAAAATTCCCCGCCGGAGTTGGCGCATTGCCCCATGCTGAGTACCCACTTGGGATCGGGCATTTGCTCCCACAGCAGGCGCAGGCGCGGCCCCATCTTTACGCACACGGTACCCGCCACGATCATCAGGTCGGCCTGGCGTGGGCTGGATCGGAAAACCTCGGAGCCAAAACGCGCAAGATCATAGTGAGCCTGTGCTGCAGCCATCATCTCAATGGCGCAGCAGGCCAGGCCGTAGCCAAGCGGCCACACCGAACGCGAGCGCGCCCAGTTCTGCGCCCACTTCAACATATCCACCATGCTGGTGAGTTGAACGGGCGCTTCCTGATTGCCCGGTATATATTCGTGAGGCCCACGCGCTACCGCCAGTGGCACAATCTTACGCACTGGCGCAGGATTGCGCTGTCTTTCTGTCTTTCCCGGATTCTCGCTGCTCATGATGGAAAACCTCTTCTAGTTTCTATGGGACTATTCTAATATCATACGTTACACGAAGCGCGGGAGAAAAAAGTTGCACCTGGCATACTATTCTTCTTCATCCCCTGGTTGTTGTAAAGGTTTCATCACTTCGGGTGTCTTACCGGCAGGTGGATGAATCCAGGCTTTGACACGCAGGTAGGCTGCCATCAGGCCACCGAACCAGAGGCCGCCGTAGACGTAACCTGCCATCACGTCGCTGGGCCAGTGAGCGCCGAGATAGACACGCGATGGCCCGATCAGGACGATGAGCGAGGTGCCGATGGTGAGCAGGATGTTGCGCAGGCGACCAGAACGCCAGTTGGTCGCTAACAGGTAATTGAGCAGGCCAAAGAAGTTGACATAGTGCATGACGTGTCCGCTGGGGAAGCTGGGTTCATTGATGACACGCGCCACCGCTACCAGTTCGCTTGTCGGACGCGGGCGCTTGATGAGGCGTTTCACAATCCAGTTGAGGATATTGGACGACGAGGCCAGCAGCACAAAGATGGCCTCGAGGCGAAAACGCAAGGCCCAGAAGATGCCCGCGATGCCAAAGGTGAGCGGCACGCCTAATTTAGGGAAACCAGGCTCAGAAATGCCGATCATGAGGCGGCGCAGCCAGGGGTTACGATAGCTTTGCAAATTGCGCGTAATCGTTTTGTCGCCGGGGAAAAATTGCGTGAAACGCGCAATAAACGAGATCATAATCGCGCCTGAGAGCAGCCAGAGATAGAAGGCCAGGAAGATGGTACCGCGTGATACGGCGCGACGGCCTGAAACGGAGGTCTCAGCCGCTACCCGTTGCGCCTCGGTCACGGCTGGCTTAATATTTTGCTCGACTGCGCTGCCGATCTGCGGTAACACAGCCGCTACTCCTTGCTCCTTAGTATCAGGCTCTGGCTTTTCAGGCGGTTGTGGCGTTTTCCTCATCATGACTACTCCTTATGTTGATATGCTCGTTCGGCGCTACGAGTATCTGCGCTTTCGGTTGCGTCTTCGCGCAGGCCCGGCGCATCTTTTCCCGAAACGCGAATGCGCAATGCAGCAGGTAGCACCGTGACCTGTGCCGGTGTATAGCCGCCAGGGTCCCCATCAACATGGATCTCCATACGCGCGTCGGTAGTCACATGCAGTGAGCGCACGCGCAGGTATTTGATTTTGGGTTGATGTGGTCTTCTCCCCAGGACGAGAGCAAGCGCATGCCGCAGGTACTCAAACTTGCTGACGTTTCTGTAAATTACCACGTCGAGCAGCCCATCGTCCATCAATATGTCTGGTGCCATCTGTAAATGCAGGCCGTAGAAAGGTGTGTTACAGATTGTTACCTGCAAGGCGTGATATGAACGATGTTTGCCACCATCGGCGGCAATCCTCAGACGCGCGGCTTTGAAGCCGAGAAATGTTTTCAAGCCACCCAGTATGCCACGCAAGACCGAAAATAGCTCAGGGTGTTTAATCTGCTCACCTGACGGCGCTAATTCTGCTTCCAGACCCACGCCTGCCACTTCAAGAAAGGTATGATCGTTGATCTTCCCCATGTCTATCGCGCGCGTTTCGCCATTGGCGATAGCGAAACAGGCCGCAGGAATGGTATCGGGGATATTCAGGCTACGCGCTACATTATTCATAGTGCCGGTGGGAATGATGCCCAGGATGCTTTGTGTGCCAACCAGCCCGTTAGCGGAGGCGTGAATAGTGCCATCGCCCCCGGCGACGATCACCAGTTCTGCCCCATCAAGCGCGGCCTGTTTTGCCATTTCCCGCCCTCCATCTTCAAGAGTAGTATGCAGCACCTGTGGTTCGATGCCACAGATGCGCAGACCATCCAGAATAGCTTGTTCTGTCTCTTCCGGCGACATCCTTTTTTCCGTTATAGTCGAGATGCCGGAAGCCGGGTTAAATATCAATACTGCTCGCATAGCCTCATCTTTCCTGGCGCACAATGGCATTTGCCGGTTATCCATACGTATCTATACACGCGAAACTCGACAGGAAAGAATACATCCCAATTTTCCCAAAAAACGGTTGACTCTCGCTGGCAAGGCGTGGTAAACTGTGCAGGCGTCTTTGCTGTAAATCTCATCGCATTTTGAACATGCAAAGGCGACACGGGGTAGCCGCAGGCTGTCCCGCAATTGTGCGTGTCCGCGAAACGGACAGACGAACCGGAACCCCCCTACGAGGCGGGTTGCCGGGTTTTTGTGCTGCTCAATTACAGGAGAGGAAGTGATGCTGCGTTTCTATGTAGAGGTAGCTCGCACCGCCTTCCGGCGGCAACTCATTTACAACTGGGCCAACCTGGCGGGCTTGTTGACCAACATCGTCTTCGGCATAATTTTTAGCTACGTCTTGATCGCCTTCTACCAGGCAAAGCACCTGGCTGGCGGGTATGATCTCAACGACGCCCTGCGCTACACCTGGCTGGTACAGGCGCTGGTGATGACCGTTTTAACCTTTGGCTGGTACGACCTGATGCTTACCATCCGTTCGGGCGAAGTCGTCTCGGACCTGAGCAAACCGTGCGATTTCTACTGGTACTGGTTCAGCCGCGAGATGGGGCGCAGCGTCTATTACGTACTCTATCGCGGCCTGCCGACGTACCTGGCGGGAATGCTGCTCTTTCGCTTTGGCGCGCCGCTCGACTGGCATTCCTGGCTGCCCTTCGCCCTGAGCCTGCCGATTGGCGCGATGATCGGCATCGCCTATCGTGTACTCTTCAACCTCGCCGCCTTCTGGATACTCGAGGCGCGCGCTTTCGGCACGCTGGCAACCGTTATCGCGCTCATCTTCGCTGGCAGCTATGTTCCGTTGCCATTTTTCCCCACCTGGCTGCGTACCATCGCCGACTGGCTCCCATTTAACGGCCTGTTGAACATACCAGCGCAGATTTTCCTGGGAAAGCTGGCTGGCGGAGCCATGTTGATTGAATTTCTGCACCAGCTTCTCTGGCTCGTCGTAATGACCCTCTTAGCGCGTTATGTCACCGCCAGCGCAACCCGGCGCGTCGTTGCGCAGGGCGGGTAATGGAGAGAATCAGTTATATGAACGCAACCATGAGTGACCTGCGCCTTTATCGACGGCTGATTGTCATGCAGGTGCGAGCGCAGCTCCAGTACAAAATCAACGTTGGAGTTGATATTCTCACCTATCTCAGCGTGACCAGCCTGGAATTTTTCACCATGCTGATCTTCTTTGTGCAGTTCCCCACTATGCTCGGCTGGCATATTGGCGAAGTAGCCATGCTCGGCGCTGTTACCTCGTTCAGCTTCGGGTTGGCCGAGCTTTTCGGAGCCGGCATCGATGTCTTCGACGAAACTATTCGTAAGGGAGACTTCGACCGCGTATTGCTACGCCCAATTAACGCCCTTATTCTGGTTACCAGCAGCGAATTTCGCCTGCGCCGCCTGGGGCGTCTTACCGAAGGCGTACTGGCCTTTATAGTCAGCCTGGCCTTGCTGCATGGCATCGCCTGGACGCCCTTAAAGGTGCTGGCATTGCTCCTCGGCGTCGTTAGCGGTGCGCTAATATTCGTGTCTGTCCTGCTGATGGGCGCGACGATGTGCTTCTGGACCGTCCAGACGACCGAACTCACCAACTCGCTCTATTATGGTGGGCGCGAGATGCTGAGCTACCCGATCACCATCTACCACCAGGCTATCCAGCGCATTCTGCTTTTCGTGGTGCCGCTGGCCTTTGGCGCGTACCTGCCCACCTGTTACCTGTTGAACAGGGCATTGCCGCTGGGTTTGCCCGTCTGGATGGTCTTTCTATCGCCCCTGGCCGCGCTGATCTTTGCAGGCATAGCAGTATGGCTATGGGGTTTTGGCGTTCGACATTATCAAAGTACGGGAAGTTAGTGAGCCAGGGCGGGTATTCTGGTGCGAAGGCGACCGCAAGGGTCCCCACCCTGCGCCCACTCCACCCCCGCCTCTACTATGACTACGACGGGGAGTGGGGCGCGTTCATTGTAGGGGGGGGTGGATGAGTGGAAGGGAGGGGACCCTTGCGGTCGCCCTCCAGTTTCTCTATCCGACTGTTTGCGAATATACCCAAAAAGGGAGGTGTTATCAATGCAAGCTATGATTGAGGCCGATGGCCTGAGCAAATCGTTTCGTGTCGCCAGGAGACGACCGGGGCTGCTGGGTGGGTTGCGCAGCGTGGTTGATCCTCAGATGCGTATCGTGGAAGCAGTGCATGATCTTTCGTTACGTATCGAGCATGGAGAGATGATCGGGCTAATCGGGCCGAACGGCGCGGGCAAATCGACCACGATCAAGATGCTCACCGGTATCCTTGTGCCAACGGGCGGCCAGGTGAGCGTCGCGGGACTCAACCCCACGCGCCGGCGCAGGGAACTGGCGCGGCGCATCGGGGTAGTCTTCGGGCAGCGTTCGCAACTATGGTGGGATCTGCCCCTCATAGACTCGCTGCGCCTGTTGCGCTTCCTGTATCGCGTGCCGGAAAAGCGCCACGCCGACAACCTGAAGCGTTTGCGCGTCATGCTCGCCCTCGACGAGTTCATCGATACACCTGTGCGCCAGCTTTCGCTGGGTCAGAGGATGCGCGGCGATCTGGCGGCAGCCCTTTTGCACGACCCCGAACTGCTCTACCTGGATGAGCCGACCATCGGGCTGGATGTCGTGGCGAAGGCGCGTATCCGCGAGTTTTTACAGACCATCAACGCGGAGCAGGGGGTAACTGTGCTGCTCACGACACACGACATGGACGATATCGAGATGCTGTGCCGCCGTATGCTCATCATCGATCACGGGCGCAAGCTCTATGACGGCACCGTCGCTGATATCCGCTCCCGTTTTGGCGGCGAACGTACCATGATTGCCGAGTTCGGCCCCTCTGCGTTAGCCGCTCTACCCCACAATGACGAGGGGCAACCAATCTTAACCGGGCTCCCTACTGGAGTGCGCCAGGCGCGCGCGGAAACGCCCTCTATTCGCCTCAGCTTCGAGCGCGACGCCATCCCCGCTCACGAACTGGTAGCGTGGCTGGGCGAGCGTTACCAACTGCGCGACATCACCTTTCAAGAACCAGAAATCGAAGACGTAATCCGCCGCATCTACGAACAGGGCTTGTTGCTGTCGGCAACTCAGGTATAGGACATCTGTACAAAACATATTCCTATCGTGTACTATATCAGAGGAAACATCAAAGAAAAACAAATGAGGAGTACAAGCTAATGTCTGAGACACCCGCGAATGTTGCGCCCTTTTATGATGGTTGGGAAAACTATCAAAATCTGCTCATTACCGCCATCGAGCCTTTGACTGATGAACAACTGGCTTTACGCGCCGCGCCGCACCTGCGTTCGATTGGCGAGAATATGTTGCACATTATCGGCTGCCGCGCGCGCTGGTTCCACAAGTTCATGGGCGAGGGCGGCGATGATATGGCGGCTATTATGGTATGGGATCGCAAAGAATCACCCACGCGCCGCGCCGCCGAACTGGTGAGCGGGCTGAAACAAACCATGCAACTGATCCAGGATTGCCTGGAGCGCTGGACACCTGCCGACCTCGAATTTGAATTCAAAGGCACCGATCCCAATTACGGGGATTACGCCATGTCGCGTCAGTGGGTCATCTGGCATGTCATTGAACACGATTTGCATCACGGAGGCGAGGTCTCCTTCATGCTCGGAATGCACGGATTGACCGCGCCCGATCTGTAAATGAAGAAAATAATTGGGGATCATTTGTAGGGGCGGGGGTAGGGTGGAAGCAGGGAGGGGACGCTTGCGTCGCCCTGTGTTGGGATTGTGAAAGGGTGGAAGCAGGGAGGGGACGCTTGCGTCGCCCTGTGTTGGGATTGTGAAAGGGTGGAAGTAGGGAGGGGACGCTTGCGTCGCCCTGTGTTGGGA
>JBOGTO010000641.1:0-6446 GCA_050695155.1 Ktedonobacteraceae bacterium | reverse complement strand
GGCCAGACCAACGGCGAAGGAGTCGGTGGCAAATGGTTCGTTGCCACCACTGATCTGAAATAGCATATACAGTCAGATCACAAGAGAGAAACACCCGGACCGTGAAGAGGTCCGGGTGTTTCTCTCTTGTGATGTGATCTATTAAGCGCTTAAACGTTCCTCCACAGGGTGTAAAATCACCATCGGGATTTCACGGCTGGTGCGCTTCTGATAGCCGGCAAAATTCGGCGCTAGCTCTACCAGCCGCGTCCAGAGTTCGGGTTTCTTCTCCGGCCCCGCAATCTCAGCCGTCACTTTTATGTGCTTATCTTTCACCTGAATGGTCGCCTGCGGGTTGCTCCGTATATTGAAAAACCAGCCGGGGTGCCTGTCGGCTCCATTCGCCGAAGCGGTAACGACATACGCCGGACCGTCCATAATATAGACCAGGGGCAATGTACGCTGCTTGCCCGTCTTGCGCCCCGTTGTCGTAAGCAGCAGGACGGGCGCTTTGCCCATCTTACCACCAATACGCCCGCCCGACGCATTGTACAAAAAGACTATTACTTTGAAGATCAGCATAGCCATGCGTTCGTATCTCCTTCTGTAAGTTTAATGAAAGCAATATAATTTTAGGCGCTCATACACAGAACTGCAACCCTCTGGACAGATGAATCGTAGGAAACATGATATAGACATGCCGAATAGCAGGTTGACTTATTTCTCAGGCTAGAGAAGCAGAACACCATCATCTCTCGATAAACAAGAAAGCCGGAGGGAACTTATGAATCTCATCACGGGCCTCTTCAATCATCTCCCCAACTTTTGTCATCCAGAACGTCCATACATAGGAAAAGAGCTTCCGCTCGTCGTCGCAGGAAAAACCCGAAGAGAAACAGATAGCGAGCCTTTGGTACTGTTAAGATGTGCCAGGCTTGATTGCATCGTTTATACTATGGAAGTACAATTCGCCAATGCGCCTCGCAAGGCTGGTACGGATAGATGAAATTTTATAACCTTCTGGGAGAGCTATTGTAATGAGTGATGAAGTTCAAGATACGGGTATGAAGCTAAAAATTGGGCATCTCTACCCCACGCTGATGAGTGTCGCGGCAGATCGCGGCAACCTGTATGCTATTCGGAAACGCTGTGAATGGCGCGGCATCGCCACCGAAGTTGAAGAGATTTATGTGAAGCAGACCCCCGATTTTACGCAGTTCGATCTGTTGCTGATCCACGGGGCAGCCGATCGCGAGATGGAACTGGCCTCACGCGACATCCAACTCAAAGCCCCTGGAATGATCGAGGCGGCGGAAGCTAACGTGACAATCCTCAGCGTATGCGCCGGTTTCCAATTGCTCGGCCATTACTACAAGCCTTCAACGGGGCCGGAACTCAAGGGTGTTGGGCTGCTTGATCTGTATACCGAGGGCAGCAGCACACGTTTCATGACGCATATGGCGATGCAATGCGACCTCGAAGGTGTAGGGAAACAGGTGCTGGTGGGCTATGAGAATCACAGCGGGCGTACATGGCTGGGCGACAATGCGCAGCCATTGGGCAAGGTCATCGTTGGCTGGGGCAATAACGGCAAAGATGGCTTCGAGGGAGCCAGGTACAAAAACGTGTACGGGACCTACCTGCATGGCCCGGTGCTGCCCAAAAACCCCTGGTTTACCGACTACCTGATCCAACGCGCCCTTGAGCGTCGTTACGGCAAAGTGGAGCTAAAGCCGCTGGACGATAGCGCCGAAAATGTCGCTCATGATACCGCGCTGAAATTGGCGATGGAGTTCAAGGGAACCATGTCGGCCATTGAAGCCACGCCCTGGAAGCGCTAATGTCGATAGTCAAGCGCGAAGGTCTCGCGGGCGTCCTGTTATGTTTGCTTCTCGCATTTTCCCTGGCTGCCTGTGATGGACCAACTATCAGCCTTGGGGGCGCGGCTTCGCCGACTCCCAGTGGGTTGCCCGGCAACGCGCAGTTGAATACATGGTACCCGGCGGCACGCGGCATCGACGTTCGTTACGAAGATTGGAAAGCCACCGACGGCACCGACGATGACACCGTTACCATCGTGCGCGTTGACCCCCGGCTCGTGACGTTGAGCATCGGCTATCAGCCCGATAAGCCGCTCCTCATGAGTCAGTGGATGCAGCAGGAAAACGCGGCAGCCATTATTAACGGTGGCTACTTTGATCAGAACGACCGCGCAACGGCCCTCGTTATCTCGAACGGGCAGACCTATGGCAGCACCTATAGCGGTTTTGGCGGGATGCTTTCAGTAAATAGTAGTGGAAGCATCAACTTGCGTTCGCTCCGCCAACAACCCTATGATCCCGCTGACTCGCTCACGCAGGCCGTCCAATGCTCACCTATGCTTGTAGCGGGGGGCAAACGCACACAATTTACCGACAACCCCTCGCAAAGTCGCCGCAGCATGGTGGCAATGGACACACAGGGCAAACTGCTCTTCATCTCCAGCCCCGACGATGTCTTTTCGCTCGATGAATTGGCCGACCTGCTGGTATCTTCTGATCTTTCGATCAAGACCGCCCTTAATCTGGATGGCGGCGCATCCGCTGGCCTCTACGTCAATGGCAACGGGCAAACACACGTTACCATCGATTCATATGTATTGCTGCCGTTAGTGGTGATCGTGAAGGAGAAATAGTATGGATTATTATCCAGATTGGCCGGCCAATCTGGATAATAATCCATACTATTTCTCCTGGATTTATGCCGTTACCATCCCTCTACGAACCTCGTCCTGTATCACCTGCACTGCGTCGGCCAGGGGAACAATGCGGCTCTCTTTCTGGGAGCGCAGTTTGATCTCCACGCCGCCATTTTTCAGAGAGCGTTTGCTGATTACGGCGCGCAGGGGGTATCCGAGCAGGTCGGCGTCGTTGAATTTGACGCCGGCAGTCTCGGCGCGATCATCGTAGATCACTTCGACGCCCGCCGCCTGGAGATCGGCATAGAGTTGTTCGGCGGCCTGGCGATTCTCTTCTTTCTCCAGGTCGAGTCCCACCAATGCAACGTGATAGGGCGCGATACTGAACGGCCAGATGATGCCCTTCTCGTCGTGGCTCTGCTCCACCAGCGTCGCCATGATGCGCCCGACGCCGATGCCGTAGCAGCCCATCAACATAGGATGCGCCATGCCCTCGGCATCCAGGAAGGTTGCATCAAACAGTTCGCTGTACTTGGCGCCAAGTTTGAAGATGTGGCCTACTTCGCTACCGCGCACCGCGCGCAGGGTACCACCGCAACGCACGCAGGTTGCGCCGCTGTAAGCCGAGGCGATGTCTTCCCACTCATCCACGCGGAAATCACGCGGGTAATTGACGTTCTTGAAGTGGTAGTCCACGCGATTTGCGCCTGCCACGAAATTGTTGCCCAGTTTGAGCGAGATGTCGGCCACGATGAATACGCGCTCGTCCTTGCCTACAGGTGAAGTATAGCCCGCCACGATACCCGCCTGGGCCAGTTCCTCCGGCATCGCCAGGTGCAGGTCTGCCGCGTTGATACCGGCGCGGTAGAGCATATTGGAGAGCTTCACCTCGTTGATCTCCAGGTCGCCGCGCACAAGCGCCATCACCATTTTGCCGCCCGCCGCGTAGCAGACAGATTTTACGGTTCTGGCTTCCGCGATATGCAGGAACGCCGCCAGGTCGCTGATCGACTTGCAATCGGGCGTGTAGACCTCTTCCAGCGCGGCCTCCGGCTCGCGGGGCAGTTCTGCGCGCACAAATTCCGCTTTCTCGCGGTTGGCGGCATAATCGCAGTTATCGCACATCATGGCATCGTCTTCGCCCGCCTCGGTGATGGCAAGAAACTCTTGCGAATCCTTACCGCCAATTGCGCCGCTATCGGCCTGAATGACGATGAAATGCAGACCACAGCGCGTAAAAATGGCGCGGTAGGCGTCCGCCATCTTGCGATAGCTGACATCCATGCCTTCGTAATCGGCGTCGAAGCTGTACAGGTCCTTCATGATGAATTCGCGCACGCGCAGCAGCCCACCACGCGGGCGCGGCTCGTCACGCAGTTTAGTCTGTATTTGATAGATCAACTGGGGCAGGTCGCGGTAGCTGCGCGCGAACTCGGCGGTCAAGATGGTCACGACCTCTTCATGTGTCGGGCCAAGCACCATATCGCGCCCTTTGCGATCTTTGAGCTTGAAAAGTACATCGCCCATCGCCTCTGTGCGCGACGGGCCAGTAGCAGGCTGTTTATCCCACAGATCCTTTGGCTGGATGACCGGCATAGAAACCTCCTGGCCGCCCGCGCGATCCATCTCTTCGCGCACGATCTGCGAAATCTTGCGAATAACGCGGTTGCCGAGAGGCAGGTAGCTATACACACCTGAAGTCAATTGCCGGACAAAGCCGCCGCGCACCAGTAATTCCTGGTTGCCACCCTCCGAATCACGCGGCGCTTCGCGCAGGGTTTTGGTTAATTGTTGTGAAACACGCATTAGATTCTCCTTATATATTATCTTAATAAGCGCGAGCGAAGATCGCTTCGCAGATGGCTGGTTTGTCGCCATAGATGCTCTTGCCGTGAACACCGCCCTCCGGCTGGTCAAAAGGAATGACGCGCAAGGTGGCCTTCGTTTCCTCTTTGATCGCCAGTTCTGCCGCGCTATCCTCAGCCCATTTCACGCGCACGAAACCACGTTGTTCCGCGATAATCTGCTTAAATTCCTCGTAGCTCTCCGTCTGGTAGGTATGTTGCTCGCGGAATGTAAGCGCCCGTTGGTATAAAGCGCGCTGCATCTCTTCCAATAGGACAGGCAACCGCGCTTCCAGAGCGTCAACGGAAACTATTTCTTTGACGCGATTATCACGGCGCACCAGTACTACGCTGTTGTTCTGCGCGTCGCGCGGCCCGATTTCCATGCGCACCGGCACGCCGCGCAACTCCCATTCGTTAAATTTCCAACCCGGTGTATTCTCGCTCATATCCACTTTTAGACGCACTTTGCCTTTGAGCATCTTTTCCACGCGCGCCACCAGTTCGCCGACCGCCGCTTTATCGGCCTCTTTACGCCAGATTGGCACAAGCGCCACTTGATAAGGCGCGATACGCGGGGGCAAGATCAGGCCGGAGCTATCGCCATGCACCATAATGACGCCACCAATAATGCGCGTGCTGAGTCCCCAGCTTGTCGTCGCGCAATACTTGCGCTGCCCGTCGGCATCCAGGTACTTCATATCGAAGCCCCTGGCAAAGTTGGTGCTAAGATTGTGACTCGTCCCGGATTGTAGCGCTTTACCATCACCCATCATGGCTTCAATCGAGTAGGTGCGCAGCGCGCCAGCAAATTTCTCGTTTTCGCTTTTGCGACCAGCTATCACGGGCATAGCCAGGTCTTCTTCGGCGAAAGCACGATAAACCTCCAGCATCAAGCGTGTGCGTTCCTCCGCCTCCTCAATCGTGCGATGAGCAGTATGGCCCTCTTGCCACAGGAATTCTGCCGTGCGCAAAAACAGCATCGTGCGTTTCTCCCAGCGCATTGCATTACTCCATTGATTGATCAATAGTGGCAGGTCTCGATAGCTTTGTATCCATTTTGCGAAGCTATGGCCGATGATAGTCTCGCTGGACGGGCGAACAGCAAGCGGTTCTTCCAGTTCCTCGCTACCGCCGCGCGTTACCCAGGCTAACTCCGGCGCGAAACCCTCAATATGTTCGGCTTCCTTTTCCAGAAAGCTGCGCGGAATTAACAACGGAAAGTAAGCGTTGACCACGTCTGTCTCTTTGAATCGCGCATCCAGCAAACCCTGAATATGCTCCCAGATGGCATACCCATACGGTCGGATAATCATACAGCCGCGCACAGGCGCGTAATCGGCCAGTTCCGCCTTACGCACTACCTGGTTATACCACTGTGAAAAATTGTCTTCTTGATCGATAATGTCTCCGACATACTTAGCTTCTTCAGCCATATTTTCTCCTTCGAATCCAGGCGTATATCCTTAGGGGCTTACACCACAGAGCCTGTCATTCCTCGCAGGCGACCGCCTGCGAGGAATGACAGGCACAGGGGCTGGTACCTGGTAAAAATCTATGTAAACTCCTTGTAAGTTACGCCTATTTTCTACACAAGGGCAATAAAAAACCCGTCCCGCTATTTCATTCAGGACGAGTCTATAGCCCGTGGTACCACCTTGATTGAATAATGCTTTGCAGCATCACACCACTTTACGCGGTCCGATTGTTTGCGAACCGCTTCCTCATGATAACGGCGAGGTTCCGGTCAGCTTCTTCGCTGACGCTCTCAGGTGGGTTCGACGCTGCGCCATCCACCGGCTTGCACTCTCCCGGCTCGCTGTACGACTATGCCTGTGTCTACTATTCCCGATCATTGCGTTTCAGATGTCATTTTAACAAGGCTAAGATACACCATAACGCACTTAGTGTCAAGCTTACGAGATCATCCCACATGGCGACCGCGA
>JBOGTO010000640.1:0-22646 GCA_050695155.1 Ktedonobacteraceae bacterium | reverse complement strand
GTACGAACTACGCCCCGCACATGCATACATACTTTAACAGAGCCTTTTGATTGCTGTGCATCCGTTTTCTTCACCATACCAGGAACCGTTCCATTATTCATTTTTAAACAGCCTTTCCATCCATTTTGCCCACTACCAGTTTGTCCTGTGTTCTCCAACTGGCAAATTTTCCCAGAAGCGCAAGACATACTCCATACACACAGAAAGAAACGAAACGAAGAGCCAGAGAGCCGAACAGACTCCAACCCTGGGTAGTGAAGGTGCCAATCTCGAATAATGCAACACCAACCAGTAAAGCAATAGCAAACAGGCCGATTTCAAAAGGAACGGGGTAAATACGCTGGTTGGCAAAGTAGGTGATAGCCGCGAGAGCAATATAAGCCACCAGGGTTGAAAGAGCCGCTCCCATCGAGCCAAAAAGTTGTATTAAAACCAGATTGAGACCGAGATTTATCAGTGCCGAAAAAGTGGTGAAGATTACCACCAACCAGGTCTTGCGTGTTATCCCTATGCCTACAGTAAAAACAGTGTAAACCCCATAGAAGACGATGGACAGGGTAATAACAGGGATGATGGGGGTCGCCGCATCATATCCCGGAGGGAAGAGCAAGTGAAGTAGAGTCATACTCAGCAGCGATAGCCCAAAAGCGCCCAATAGCAATACCAACATGAACCAGCGAAAGACCTGGCGGAAAACTTGAGGGGCATCCTTTCTCTCAGCTATAGCCAACATAGTTGCAGGCCAGGCCAGCGAGAACGGCGCAATAATGATGGACGACAATATACCACCCAGACTATACGCGACAGCATAGCTTGCTGTTACCGAAAACGAACCCATACGGCTGAGCAGGTAGCGATCTGAAAGTTGCAATACCCAGACAGAAATATAATTTGTCACAGTCGGGACACCTAGAGATAGAAGGCTTTTAATAATATCCCAACGCATAGCCAGACCAACATAGACCAGCATTACTGGCAATATAATGAGATTTACCACTGCATAACCGCTGCCAGTTGCCAGCACCGCTCCAACCAGTCCCATCTGTAGCTTCCCTACAAACAAGAGAGTTGTTACCAATGTGGTAAACAATTGTATCACCGTTAATGCAGAATAATATACGGCGCGATTTTCGGCGCGTAACCATGCAAAACCTGGAACAGTGAGGTTTTGCATAAAAATCGCCAGAGCTACCAGTCTTAACGCCACAGTGTAAGATGCGCTATTTAACAAAACTCCTACAAAGAAAGGGACAGTAACCGTCAATAGTGCCAGAATAGGTCCAGAGAAGAGGAATAGCAGCATTAGTGTTGTTGAGATAACCTTCAAACGGTCTTGTAGTGATTCATACTCCCAGACGTAGACACGAAAAAACGCAGAACTCAGCCCTAGCTGTGTAATACCCGCCACCAGGGCAATGAAAGTGGTGAGGACTGCCAGTGCGCCAAAATCTGCTTTTGAAAGTGAATGAGCCAAAAATGGTGAAAGGACCAACGAGAGCAACGGCGAGATATAAGATGCAATCGCATAGACCCCTGATGTTTTTAGTAGTTTGCGCAGAATCGTAGCGTGGCTTTCTTCTTTTCCATCACCGATCTTCGCAGGCTCTCGCGCAACACCTCTGGCCTTGTTGATGTCAATGGCAGGCAAAATCCACGTCTGCATTTCGTAAAAAGCCTGGTTGTAGCCCAACCCTTTTTCGTAATCGAATAATGACCGTTTGAAGTCTGTTTCCATGCCAACCGGGTCCGTTGAACGCTCAGTTCTCAAGACGGGAAGCGGTTGTGTTGGATTGAGCGAGATATCAGCCTTTTCGATAGCCAAATAGCTCGGTACCTCGCTCCGGTCGGATTCATTGCTTAACATCACACCGGTGATCTTTCTAGTTACCCGGTAACTATTCAGATAGGAGCATTAGCTCTGCTTGCGGGCAAGAATGATTTTAGAGCCAGGAGCATTGTGATTGGTGAAAAGACGGCAGGCAAGAGAATCCGCCCTCATTACAATCGGCCCTAACAGGCTGGTCAACCTGCTTGACCGCCCCATGCGAGCAATTACTCTCCACGTCATCGAAAACATACGGAAAGTCAGTCGATTTGGAGCTTCCAATGGCATACAGAGTAGAGATGTGGCAGGATATACAGCCTCAATGCTAAATCCATGCGTTGCCAGTACCTCCTGGTATTCAGCGAGCGGGCGCACAGTGCAATATGTTGCTCTAGTGCGTACCGGCATATACCCACTCCCCTGCGCGATTGGGTCAGAGATTATCAACCATCCTCCAGGCTTGCAATGTTTTGCCATGTTAGAGATGGCTCGCTCTAATGCAGCCCGGTCGAGTACATGAAGAAAAATCTCGAAGGCGGAGATGATATCAAAACACGCAGTAGAGGGAAGTGGTAAAGGTGTAACACTCACATCGGCCTGGACAATCAGGTCATCGGGAAATCGTGTTTTCAGCATGTCGACGCTGGGTTGAGCAAAATCCAGGGCAGTTACATGATGTACTCCGCGCTGGTGCCAGAAGTTCAACCATATTCCAGTCCCTGATCCAACGTCAAGTACACAGCGCCCTGCCAGGTCGATAAGCGCGCAGCGACGCAGGGCATATTCTACCTGGTGCCGCCGCGAACGATAATAAAGTTCCACAAATTGTAACGAGTAGCCTAAATAACCAACTCCCGTAATGTCAGGGTGTTCTTGCAAACGCTCTTCCCAATAGCGCTTGATATCAAATGTCGTTTCCGTTACTGCCATTTTTCAACTCTCTCTTTGAAACCACTTCAAACACGATTTCTGCGCTCGTTTGCCAGTATCAACTCAAGTTATTTCTCCGAACGTAGAATTACATCTAATTCAGACCACCCGGTTGCTCGTTGTAGTACCCGCCTGAGAGCATTCGGGCTATGAAAGCGCGCAATATAGCTTCTGGCGCTGGTTCCCATCTGGCTACAGCGAGCGGCATCTTCCAGCAGGGAAACGAGCGCCTGCGCGGTTTGCCCCACATCACCCGCCGTTACCACCATCCCTCGCCCATCGGCGAGCAGTTGTGTGTTTAATGGAGGTTCGTTCGAGGCAACGATTGCGCAGCAAGAGGCCATCGCTTCCAGTACGGTCATCGAATAGTAGGCTCCGCGTGTGCTGGTATGCAGGAAAATATCGCATATACTCAGTAAAGTTATTACATCTTCGGGGGTGGCTTCACCCCAAAGTTTGCAGACATCTCGCAGGCCGAGCGCGTCGATTTGCCTTTCAATATGTTCTTGTAGCGGCCCTTTACCAGCCAGCACAAAAAACAGGTGTCCGCGTCGCTCCGGTTCCAGGGCTACGAGCGCCTGACTGATACTCTCCAACGCAATATCGATACCTTTTTCCGGCGCGAACCTGCAAATCATCGTAATCACTTGCGCGTCGGTAGGAATGCCACATTGTAAACGCTTGCACGCTTTTTCTCGCGCATCAAGCATGGAATGTTGTTTCAAGTCAATCATGTAGGCATAACGAGTTATCCGACTGCGCGGCACGCCGAGTTTGTCACAATATATATCTTCAATACCATCACCCTCCATACCAGATATCAAGAAGTGATCGACCAGATGTGTTGAGATCCAGGTGAAAAGCTCGAGTGAGAGCCAGTAGCATTTCAGCAGCACCGGACCAATTACACGATAAAACCAGTTTCTATCTGCAAATGCTTTGCGTCGCTCATTCTTATAGATAGGGTTATGCAAAAGAGTCAGGTTGCCATAATCCATGCAAACCACGCGAATACTAGCCAGGCGTGCCACACATGCCGCATATGCTGCTGTATAAACACCATCTTGTGGCAAGATCAGCGCATAGCGCCCGTTTCGTCGTAATAGCTTCACTAATGAGCGTGTACCCGCCAGCACATAGAGCCAGACAGCTGGAAATTGCCAGGGGGCCACAAACCGGGACGCTTTAACAGGTACGCTAAAACCGTGAATTGGCAACTGCTCAGGATTTGGCCCAGCGTGATGCGCCAGGTATTCCATATGCCAGATTTCCCTGGTAATATCCGCGACGGAAGACACCACAGTCCGCATTCCTCCCGCAACAGGAAAGGCGGTGATAGGAACGCAAACGCGCAAAGGCTCCCGTTTTGCCAGCATAGGTACAGCGAGCGAGCGCAAAGTGGAATGCTGAGAGAGCAACAATTGCTGCAATGGATGCAAACAAATCCCGGTGAACGATGAGACAACGCGCATTATATCCGCGCGTGTTCGTGAGACCATACATTGCGAGTATTGACGCCAGCGCGCGGCAACAGTGACGCAAGTTTCGCAATGCAAGGTCTGAGCCAGCATCTCAAGCAAATAGACCTGTTGTTTGTGCTGGTAGCTAGCCGCGAGGTGTCGATTTAACAGATTTACTCGTGTCCAGTAGCCGGTATCAAACTCAGACAAGAAGCTATGCAGGCTGTCATGCGCTCGCACCAGAAGAAGTGTTAAGCCAGGATCATCTTTCAACTCCAGGTAGTCGAACAGGCCGAGCAAAGCAAAAACCATACCCGCGAGAGTATGCGAAGCTGGATAGACTCCAAATTCTTCAAAGAAGATGCCATTGCCCGGTAGAGGCGCGCAAACGCCACCATCCAGAATATCGCGTTCGAGAGTACGCGCTGCCCGCCTCGCGCAATCGAGCAGGTCGCTTTCTCCACAAAGGGCAAATGCCCGCATTAGTACAGAAATAGCCTGCCCCTGGATAAGCGCTGAGAGGCACTGTTTGGTCGGAGACCCGTAAACAACAGGCAGAGATACAGGCCAGCAGATCACATCGTCCGCTATACGCTGCCCATGCACTACCAGCCAGCGCGCCTGCGCCAGTAATGAGACACATTGTGGATCATCGATCAGCCTCATAAGGTCAGGTGATCGGTTATTACCTGCTTTCAACATGAACACCTTCTCCTATAAGAAACGACATATGGCTCTTTTCCGCTGGCAAACCTTTCTGGCTCTTGAGCTGGTACGAAGTCAGCAAAGGAGAAGATATGACTCCCATTACGAGCCAGCCAATTGCGGCGATGGGAATAAGGGTCCACTCATTAGCGACCATACTATTTGCGCTCATTGCCATGATCAGCGACATCCCACCGCCCAACAGGATGCGTGTGTGACAGTCAGCGCGTTTCCAGTTGAGCAGCGCAAGCCAGAAGGTACATGCAAGCAAAGCGAGAAAGAGCAACATGAGCGGTATGCCAGCCAGCGCGCCAATTTCTATGAAGGAGTTATGTGGATGAGCCAATGGAATATACTGCGCAAGTACCCGATATGGGTCGGCACGCGAAAAATAAACGTAGCGTCCCAGGCCGATGCCGATCCATGAATTGGCAAACATGACATTCAGGCCAGTCTGCCAGGCTCCCGCGCGTAATGAGGCCTCATTAGGTGCAAAGGCATGTTGTACTTGCAGGTTCATCTGTTCCGGGAAGACAAGCACGAGAGCGATACATATAATGATTATAATAAGCGGTATTATAAGCCGATAGCGTGGCGGACAAGCAAAGATAATGAAGCCGAGCGCGCCCACACCTGCTGCCAGCCACCCACCTGTACTGTATGTGAGCAATAATGCGACAACTATCAGAAATGCTTGAGTGAGGTAACAGATTTTCCACCCCAGCGATTTAGTTTCTATAAACAGGCATAAGGGCAAGAACAACATGATACCTAAAAAGCCGCCATTCGAATCAGGATTGATGAGAAAAGATCCGATGCGGTGGATAGTTGATATAGATAGCTCATAGCTCGAGATAGAAGCAAAATAGGCATCATAGCGCGTTGTGGCAAATAAAAATTTCCCTGTGGCCGCTTGAATGACCGTATGTATCGCCACCAGAGTACCAATAATCGCCAGGAATTGAAATACTCGACGTACATTACGGGTGTCGCGGGCAACCAGATTGCCCAACCAGTAGATGGTCAGCGAGCCTAAGAAAATATTGAAATAGTAATTGAGTGTGTCGAACAAACTGATACCATGCAACGCAGGGAGAATTGCGAGTAATATCAATGCCAGCCACATCCATAATAAAGGGGGCATCACCCAGGGGAACCGCTCTGAATGCGCGAAATAGTAGATGAATAACAGAACTAACTCTATTACCTGCGCCCCTATCCACAATCCCCAGTACCAATCGATATACAGGTGAACGATAATAACCAGCGCGAGCGTCGCTTCATCCTTTCGCCATAGCACCAGAAGTGTGAAAAGTACCATACCGCTCACTAGAGCCGCGACGAGTGGGTTATACCCGCCGATGATCGCTCCCAGCGCCAGTCCGGCTACAACTAAAGGAAGGGCTAGAGGTAAGGCTGACTTGAGCGCATTCCACGATACACTTTCACTCCACACACTGCCACTTTTGCTCATCGCCCTGCCTTTCTGTCTCGCTGGTACTCGCTGATCGCCAGCGCGCTGATTTCTTGATTATGTATGAGGGCTGCTGGAAACGTCTCGGTCAATTGCTGTACCCGCGCTGCGCCAACGATGCTCTGCGCGCGCAGCACACCTTGCCTGAGAGCTGGAGGACGCCTGCCTGGGCCATGCGCATCCGAAGCGATACAATGCGCAAACCCCTTTTTCAGCAGCGTTTCCGCGCATTTGCGAGTTGCGCTACCCTGCAACCCTAGCAGCGCTCCGGCGGTCAACTGAGTCAATACGCCCTGCTCCAGCAGCGCATATAACCGGTTCGTATCATGCTGAATAGCCCGGTAACGCTCAGGATGCGCCAGCACAGGCACAACCCCAAAGGCGCGCAACTCGAAAATCACACGTTCAGTTTCTGGCAGCCAGGTTTCGTTCCATAGTTCCAGCAGCAGATAGCGGCTGCCGTTCAGCGTAGCCAGCCTTCCAAGCTGAATATCTTCGACCAATCCACCCTTAATCAATGCCTCGTGACCCGCCAGTAAACGCAGCGGTATCGCATGGCGGTCCAGCTCCTGTTGCAGATCCGCTACCCGCTCGCTAATCTCATACGCCGGGCGGCGCGGATATTCGTCGTTGTAGTGCGGTGTAGCAATCGCTACCTGCACCCCTTCATTCACCAGGCTCCTCGCCAGCGTCAGAGATTCCACCATAGTTTCAGGCCCATCATCTATACCCGGCAAAATATGCAGATGAGTATCAATCATCACGCCTTTCCCTTCTACGTCTCACACTTAACAGTGTACTGATAGAGACAAATTCGTCAGGAGCGATACTCCACGTTGATATTCAGATCTTTTGTCAGCGCCACGCCCTGTGCCAATACAAGTGTAGATTGGCTGGAAGACTTGAGACCTGTTGCATTACCTGTCAGGATGGTGCCACGCGGCAGCGCAATATGCAGGGTAATAAATTCTACTTTGCCCGCCTGGCGTTGCAGCAGGTAGCCGTACTGCCAGTTATGCGCTACCAGCTTTGCCGCGCCGGGGACTCGCCAGATCAAAGTGATCGTCACACTCTGACCATAGACGAGAGTGAAGGAACCTGCCCATACCTTGCGATCAAATGCCATGCTCGCGCCTGCTGCTTGCCATCCCTGCTGCGATAACAGCACGCTGCCGGAAGGCACATACACGCGCACAAAATCTTTATACAGAGGCGAGCCATAAATATTGCCTTCTTGCTTCCAGGAATATTCGAGTGCAGCGTGATGAATGGCATCACCATTGGCATCGATTATCACCTGATCACTGACAGTCGATGTGATAAAGCTATTCGCTTTGTCGCGTCCGACGTTGGCATCCACTACAAAGAGACCATCGCCGGACGGAGACTGGATAGCGCCTGCCAGGTGATACTGCAACAAGATATTCTCTGCCGCGCCCGCATTCAGATACACTTGTACATCTTTCGATTGCAGGGCATGTGCGAACAAAGCCACAAAACTGGACTGCGCGGACACAGGAAGTTGCCGGATACGCGCCAGCATATGCTCGGCCAGCAAAGCGGTGAAATGTTTGCGCAACGAGGAATACCCATCGGGCGAGGGTATGTAATCCGGCCCTTCCCCGGCATCTCCTAACTGGTGATAATGGATGCGCTCAACCAGATTTTGTGCTGTAATGGTTTCGTGATACTCTGGTACGCTGACCGGTCCGGTAATATCCAGCGCCTGCTGAATTAAATAAGGGGTAACAGCGATCACTCCTTGCAGAGGAACATTGCCACCTTCCCGTTCAAAGTTTTGCTCGCCATAGAGGGCGGCAGTTGGAAAATCCGCATCGAGGTTGGAATCGCGCAGGCTCCAACTCTGCGACGCGAGATATTGTGTGAACCAGCGATAGGCCGGGGGATAGGGAATAGTACGACCGGAAAACTTGTATGGCTTATCGAGCAAATCCACATCGCTAATATGTACGGGAAGAGGTCGTCCACCTGCCAGGGTTAGAATTCCATAGTTCCCAATAAAACCGCCTGCCGGTCGCAATTCAGAAGAATCAAGCACTTCCACCAGGTAATGCGCGGGCGCGCCGATACCGAGTATGGATGGCAGCGATGGCAAGAGTTGATCTAGTTCAGCCAGCAACACCCGCAGCGTGGGTATTCTATCTTGAAATTCCTGCAATAATTTTCCCAGATGCGCATCAAACGCAACGTCACCCGGTTTTAGTTGTTGCGCCACATCCATCGCCGCATTGAGAGCGCTTTGAGCCTCCTGATAGTCGCTATTGATTGTAGTGTAATCGGCAAGCGTCAGGCCAGACCCGCTTGCATTCAGGGGATCATGAAGGCGAGCGAGCAGGATACCCAGTATCTTACAGCCGCTAATTCCCGCGCGAGAGACATCAACCGCGAGCGATGCAAGGTGGATAGCAGACACCAGGCGGGAGCCATAAACTGGTACCAGGCTACCAATCCCCTCAAAAGGCGCAAGCCCTTCCTGTACCTTGTCAATGTCGGTCTGCGCGGCAATGAATTCCTGTTGTGCCTGAGACACCGCTTCAAGCGAAAAAGGATGCGCCTGTAGCGATTCGAGCCTGGTTAATGCAGTACGCATATGCTGCGTTCCCGACAGCGCAAGAGCCGAGTAACGATGATAGCTGGCGCTGAGTTGGGCATAAGCAAACAACCCGCTTATTGAAAGCATTACTGTTGAGAGTAAAAGTAAGAGAAGGAAAATACGCTTGTTTTTGAACAGCCGCCTTTTCGTATGTATCCCCATACTACTTCCCATGCCTGGATTGCCCGCCTTTTTTGCCATTTATACCTCCGACCTTCATCCCATTTTTGGCTGCGCTCATGACAGATGTAGCTTCATCTTCAATAGGCACAGGTGACTTGTGTTCGTGGTTACTCTCAGGAGTCCCTTCCTCTTGACGATAGTAGTAGTAATAGGAGTAGGACGAGTCGCTACGACTGCGACGCTGCTTATTGACCACACAGCCGAGTACATGCGCGCCCGCCTGTGTTAGCAGCATTTTCATCTGTTTGAGGTGGTGCTTATTGGCTCGCGTTACATCAACCACCACCATCGTACCATCAACCTTCGAGGCGAGAATATTGGCATCCGAAAGGCCGCGAATGGGCGGGACATCGAAGATGATTATCTCGGCCCCGCTACCAGACAAAGCCTCTTGCAGCCGCTGCATAGCTCGTGAGTCGAGCAACTCAGAAGGATTGGGCGGAAGCGGACCCGATGGCATAACACGTAAATTTGGAATACCGACAGAGTGAATGAACTGCTCCAGACCAGTCCCGCTTGTAGCAGCAAAACCCGGCGACCTCATAGGCGAGATTGGCCCCGCAAACTGCGCAGGAGCAGACTGACCGGCGACAGGCATACTGAACATCAGCACTGCATTACTCAAGCCTTTCTTATCAGCGCCCAGGCCAAATAGCCGGTGCTGGGTAGGACGGCGCAGATCAGCATCAATAAGTAGCGTATTCTTGCCCGCCTTTGCCATATAAATAGCCAGGTTGGCTGCTATGGTGCTTTTCCCATCTCCTGGCATAGCGCTTGTCACCATCAAAGTGCGCAGAGGAGCATCAATACCCGAAAAACCCACGTTGGTACGCAATATGCGATAAGCCTCAACATTAGCATCATGCCCCTGGGGATTAATCATAGATTGTTTACTTGCAGTGGTAGTACGTGTCCGCCAGATTGTCGCAAGCACGGTCCAATCGAGCAACTCGCTCAACTCTTCTGGATTACGCACTCGTGTATTCAATTGCTCAAACAACACGGCCAGTAAGACTCCCAGCAGCAAACCGCTCAACAGGCCCGCGCCCGTATTGAGCAGCACACTCGGCTTTACAGGTTTCAAAACGGGCTGCGCAATCTGGGCAATACGTAACACATTGCCGCTCTGCGCATTCGATAATTCGAGTTGCGCCAGAACTGTTTGCAACTGGGTGTAGTGTTGTTGCAGCCCGCTTAACTGTGCCTGTAGCACAACAAGCTGCCCCTGGCTTCCGGGTTTATTTTGTAAACCGGCAATTTTACCTGTCGTGTCATTGATCTGATTCTGTGTATTCGCCAGGTCCTGTTGCATCTGCTGCTGTGACTGGCTGCTCTCCTGCTGCGTCTGCTGCACTTGTTGATTAATCAGCGTCCTGGCAATATCATTGGCTATGTTAGCAGCCCGTGTAGGATTGGGATCAATAACTACAATATCAAAGAGTTGAGTGTTAAGTTTTGGCGTCGAAGTAGCTTCGCTCTCCAGCTGTGTTACGGTAACTCCAGCATAATGGGAAGCAACCTCGCGCAGCACAGGATCACCCACTGCCAGTTCCGCCTCGGTTTGCACCAGTTGATCGCTGGCAAGCAGACTTGTGTAGTCGGCCTGATTACTACCCGAACGAATATCAACCTGCACAATCGCTGTCGAAGCATACTGGGGAACCATGAGTTTACTGGCGACATAGGCCCCAGACCCAACAACCACGAAGCAGGTCACAATCAGTATCCACTGCTTGACCAGTATCGCCCAGAAACGTTCAACCGTCATCCTCTATTTCTCCTCACTACATAAAGCAACATCGGCTTCCCTATGATGACGCGCATCAACCTGTCACGATTAACGCCTGCTCGCGTACCAAATCAAAGAGATGCGCGCGCGCCTGCTCTTTCCTTCCCTGCTGTAGTTGCTGATCCAGCTTATCCATCCAGTCCTCGAGGTCAGAAAAGGAGAGCATTCCTTCTGCTGGCATGACTCCATATATTTTGCTGTGCGCGGTCGGTACCAGCTTTTCTCCGGCGGCAGCCAGCGTTTCGTGCAAACGCTCGCCAGGACGTAAGCCTGTGTACACGATCGCAATATCCCTCCCGACTCGCAATCCACGCCACTGAATCATTTTGGTGGCAAGGTCCTGAATGCGCACCGCCGCACCCATTTCTAGCATGTATAAGCCACCCGCTTCCGCGATAGCCGAGGTGACAATCACCAGGCCGCAGGCTTCTGGAATGGTCATGAAATAGCGCGTCGCCTCCGGGTGCGTGACCGTCACAGGCCCTCCATGCTCAATTTGCCGGACAAAGACAGGCACGACACTGCCTCGACTCCCTATCACATTGCCAAAACGTACCGCGCAAAAGCAGGTCGAGGCGTTACTCGATTGTGCGAGCGATTGGATCGTCATTTCTCCAATACGCTTTGACGCTCCCAGCACGCTGATCGGCTCGGCGGCTTTATCGCTCGAAATAAAGACAAAACGCCTGACAGCACATGTCTGCGCTAGAAGACAAAGCCTGTACGTGGCAAGCGCATTGGTACGCGCGGCCTGCTCGGGATGCCGTTCAAGCAAAGGGACATGTTTATAAGCCGCCGCGTGAAAAACTACATGGGGCAAAAGCTCTTCAAAGAGACGCTCCATCGAAGATGTATCGTTAATATCGCCAATGCGCGGCACAAAATGCGCGGCATGGGGATGCGCGCTCAGGCTTTCCGACAGGTCAAATAGCCCCGTTTCGTTCATATCCAGCGCAATCACCAGCGCAGGCTCATAATTCAGAAGCTGCTTGCACAACTCAGAACCAATCGAACCCGCCGCACCCGTCACGAGCAAAACCTGGCCTTTGAGCATAACCTGTGCCTCGACAGATTGAGGCGGTGCCACCTCGCGCTCCAAAAGATCGGCGACATTCAGTTCATGCAGGCATCTGAGCCGCGCGCGTCCAGAGCGGCCTCTTTTCAACATCGTTGAAACCGTATCCATCTCTCCTCTTTCCACTCAACATCTCACCACAACGATTTTGTTCATCGTATTATCTTTTATGTGTTTCTAGCAGGCTTCCAACCGCTGCAATGACATCTTCGACATCCTCGTCACTCATCCCAGGATAGATCGGCAATGAAATCGCGCGCTGATAGGTCTGCCATGCTTGCGGGTAATCACCGGGCGCGAGTTGGTAGGTATCGCGGTAGAAAGGATGTAGATGCAGCGGAATAAAATGCACGCTTGCGCCAATGCGCATCTCGTTTAACGCAGCAATAAAGTTATCACGAGAAATAGTGAGCCGCTCCGGGTGCAACCGCAAGACATAGAGATGCCAGGCATGTTGTGCATACGGAAGATCGGGCGGCGTCTCCACCTCCGGCCAGCATGAAAACGCTTGCGTATAGCGCGTAGCGATGGCCTGCCGGCGCGCCAGCAGCCACTCGCTACGCGCCAGTTGATGCAAACCAATAGAGGCTGCCAGATCGGTCATGTTATATTTAAAACCAGCGTGCTGTACTTCGTAGTACCAGCTTCCTCCGGCAGAGTAGCGTTTCCAGGCGTCGCGGCTAATGCCGTGCAGCGACATTTGAGCAGCTCGCTCAGCATATTCCGCGTGAGAAGTGGTGAGCATACCCCCTTCGCCAGTAGACAGGGTCTTGGTTACATAAAAGCTGAACGCGGTCATATCTCCGATTGAACCTATCATGCGCCCTCGATACTGCGCGGGGAAAGCGTGGGCGGCATCTTCAATGACGGGCAGGTTGTGCGCTCGCGCAATCGCTGTGATCGCATCCATCTCTGCTGGCAAACCGGCAAAATGCACAACGATAATGGCGCGTGTGCGTGGGGTAATGGCTTGCTCCAACAACGCTGGATTCACATTGCAGGTAATGGGGTCAACGTCCACAAAGACTGGCCGCGCCTGGAAATAGACGACGACTTCGGCGCTGGCCGTAAATGTATACACCGGTACAATCACTTCGTCGCCAGCCTTCAGCCCGATAGCATCGAGGGCAAGATGCATAGCTGCTGTCGCGGAGTTCACCGCAACACCATAGGGCGCATCAACTTTTGCCGCGAATTCGCGCTCAAAGCGCTTCGTTTTCGGTCCGGTGGTAAGCCAGCCTGAACGCATAGTATCGACGACTTCGTTAATCTCCGCATCTGTGATATGCGGCAGCGCAAATGGAAGAAATGTCGCTCGCCTGGCGCGAACGCTCACTCCTGCCTTCATATTCGGTCTCTGATTACCTTCCATGACAGAGCAACACCTCCCCTACCGTTTTCAAAAGAATTAATACATCGATCGTGACTGACCGGTGCTTGACGTAATACAGATCATATTGCAATTTGATGAGCGCCTCGTGACCAGAGTTCGTGTAGGGATATTTGACCTGCGCCCAGCCGGTTAAGCCTGGTTTGACACTTAAACGACAGCGATAGAACGGAATGGTTTTCTCCAGCTCGGTAACAAACACTTTACGCTCTGGTCGCGGGCCAATCAGCGTCATTTCGCCGCGCAGGATATTGATAACCTGGGGCAATTCGTCCAGGTGGGTCGCGCGCAGGAAACGCCCGACGCGCGTCGTTCGCGTGTCATTTTTAGCGGCCCAGACCGCCTGACCCGCGCGTTCCGCGTCAAGGCGCATCGAGCGAAATTTGAGTACCAGGAACGATTTGCCACGATACCCCAATCGCTCCTGGCCGTAAAAAATAGGCCCCGGCGAGTCGATGTAGATCGCAGGCGCGACTATAGGAAGCAGCATAAGGAGCGCGAGCAACCCCATCAGTCCAAATGTGAGGTCAAGTATCTTTCGCCAGCAAAGATAGGGTAGCGAGAACGCTTGCTCTGCCGGAAGTGTTACAAACCATTGATCCCCGATATGTTCCACCGGAATTTTGCCGCAAGTACTCTCATAAACACGAGCCATCGGTAACACTGGAATGCCAAATTGTGCCGCTTCGAGAGCTTCTTGAAACAATGCAGGGCTTTCCCGGTAATCGATTGCCATAATGATCATATCTATAGCCCCACTGCGAGCCAGAAAACGTAGTGTCTTTTTATCACCCAGAAAAGGAAATGTTTCATCCTTACTCGTTTGTTCGCTATTACCCTCACTGACATAGCCCAGCACATCAGCAAGCGGGTGCTTTGCTTTGCGCAATTCTGCCGCGATGATTGCTCCCGCCGGACTTGCGCCCAGGATAACTGCCTGTTGCCGGTAACGCGGCAGGCTCAATGTTCTTGCGAGCATCAAACGCCAGAGGCATAAGAGAGGAACGGACACCACGAGAAAGTATACGACCACCTGGAGATAGAAAGTAATGCTGACAACAAAGGGAGAAACGGACAGCATCCAGATAAATGAAGTGAGCGCAAAAGCGAACAACACGCCGAGCAGATTCCTCAAGCGGCTAGAAGCGTACATCAGTTCTTGAGCGCGCAGGATATTGGCGGAAAATCCCCAGGCAATCAAGGCAAAACAGGTAATGACCATTTTTGAAGGCAACGCGCCCAGCGCATAACCCATAACGACCAACTTGAGCTGGTGATGAGTAAGCAGCGCAAAGGACAGACATGCAATAAGTAGCACATAATCGCCAGATAAGAGGATCAGGTGCCACATAGTCGAAGAGGGTCTGCTTCGCCTGTGTATTCCCGGTTGCGAAGACTGTATCTCCTCCTCAACCCTGGTCAGGGTAACAAGCCTATCTTTTAACATACTCCTCCACTTCCTCACTTTCAGTATAGTGCGCGGACCAAATCGGTGAAGCCTGGAAGACCGTGCCAGCAACGGATTGTTTGCCAGGCATCGCGGCAATACGCGCTTCGAGCCTCCGTGTCAGCATATCTCTATCGAAGTGAGCTTCAACGAAGGCTCGACCACGCTTACCCATCGCTTCAGCCATATCGGGATGTTCGCGTAGGGTCTTAATTGCGCTAACCAGCGCGCGAGGATTCTCTGGCTCGACATAGATCGCGGCGCCTGCTTCCTGTTCAGCCAGGCGGCGCGCCTCGCCATCCACTGCTAAAAGGATGGGTCGCCCGCAAGCCATAGCTTCAAACATCTTGATGGGCAACGCGCCTTCAAATAAGGGTACTTTGCGCAGTGGCACCAGGCACGCATCTGCGTCAGCCAGCAACAACGGCACGCGCTCGTGTGGCTGCGAATCAAGAAATGTGACATTCGCAAGCTTACGCCTGCGCGCCTCTGCTACCAATTGCTCCTTTTCAGCCCCGTCTCCCGCCAGAATGAAACGTACATCCTGGCAGTCGCGCAGCTTTTCAGCAGCATCAAGTACTGTCATCAGCCCATGCGACAGGCCGAATGTTCCAACATAAAGTATGGTAAAACATTGATCCCGGCCACGCTCGCGCGGCACAGGACGAAACCGCTTTGTATCAACTCCATTGGGCAGGAAAAATACCTTATCCGGTGCCAATCCTCCCTGGATCAGAGTCTTTCGTATGCCTTCGGTCATAGCCCATATCGCGCTGGCGCGTTGATACGTAGTTTTCTCTAACCACCTCGACAGGCGAATGAAGAATTTATTGCGCAAGGCCCCAAGCTGCACCGCCGACTCAGGCCAGAGATCGGATACCATAAAAATAAATGGGACATGCTTAAAGCGAGATAGTATACGCGCCGCGATGGCATCGAACAGCGGCGGTGATTGCGCGATAATAATATCGGGATGCCCGATATGGCTCCAACCCAATAATGGCGTAAGGCATCCAAACGAAAGCTGAGCAAAAATGCGGCGCAAGAATCCCTTGTTCGCGCTGGTATAGCTCCATGCGCGCACAACTCTCACACCGTCCAACCACTCTATGTTAATGCGATGCCCCCGGTATTCGAGCGGCACAATTCCGGTAGGGTAATTAGGGAAGGTGGTCAAAATAGTGACGCGATATCCCTGCCTGACCAACCGCACAGCCGTTTCGCTGATACGCACGGCTGCCGCGCCCTTTTCAGGTGGATAATACGGCGTAATAAAAAGAATATGGGTCATTTATGCTTCCTCTAAATCAGTCAAGCTTTGCACAATTCGCCTCGCGGCATCGCCCTCGCCAAAGGGATTGTGCGCCACAGGCTCTGGTTCAGGCCAGTAAACGGCGTCGAGAATGGCCTGACTGCGACTTCCCGCGAGTATATTCCAGCAGAGTTCGACCGTTTCGCTCCACTCGGTCTCCTCGCGCAATGTAATACATGGCACACCCAGCAAAAACGCCTCCTTCTGCACGCCACCGGAATCGGTCAGAATGCGATAGGCAGCGTGTTCAAGGGCTAGCATATCAAGATAACCCTGGGGTTCGATCAGGCGTATATGCCTCTCCCATGCGATGCCGTAGCGTTGCAGCAGCTTGCGCGTGCGTGGATGAACAGGAAAGATGACCGGCATGTCGAGCTTATTCAAAGCATGAGCAATAGCGGCCATAGCTGCGGGATCATCAGTGTTGGCGGGGCGATGTACGGTGACGAGCGCGTAAGGTTCGTACCTTCCATCGCCGCGCGAGGTTATGCTCCACGTCGCAAGCAGCCGCGCGGCGCGTTCCTTCAACTTCGGTCTGGCGAGCAACAGCGCATCGTACATCACATCGCCCACCATTTCGACACCCTGAATGATTCCTTCGCTACGCAGATGATTGCAGGCGCACTCTGTTGGGCAAAAATGCCGTTGGGCCAGGTGGTCGGTGACGATGCGATTGATCTCCTCCGGCATGGCGCGGTTGAAACTGCGCAGACCTGCCTCTACATGCGCGATAGGAATGCCCAGTTTGGCAGCAGCCAGCGCCCCCGCCAGCGTGGAGTTGGTATCACCGAAGACGATCACCCAATCTGGACGTTCCTTAATAAATACCTGCTCGATGGCCGTCAGCATACGACCGGTCTGCTCTCCATGCGGGCCAGAGCCGATTTCCAGGTTGTAATCTGGTTCTGGTATTTCAAGTTCGTCGAAGAACTGGGCCGACATATTGTAATCGTAGTGTTGCCCGGTATGGATGAGTATCTCTTGATGTTGCCGCCGCAGGGTACGACTCAATGGCGCGAGCTTGATAAATTGTGGGCGCGCGCCCACGATGGAGGCAAAGCGCATCAGGCTTTGCCTCCAGACCGGGGCAGATCGTGACGCGCCGCCATGCGCAACGCGAGCATTTCCTCTTCCTGATCCGCCATCACAGCCTGTTCGCCATCGCCAATAGCGATATAACGTATGCCCTGCTGTTCGACTTTCGCGCGGGAAAGCACCCCGCGCCCGTCAAGCAGCACCTGGCAACCACTAAACTTTCTGAAGTCGGTATCATGGTATATGGGGTGCGCAGCCTGCACGATGATCGCGCTTATTTCACTTTGCCTGTCTAGCGATAGTGGCGTATAGCCCATCGAGAGCATTTCGTCATTGCCGTAGAGCGGATCGTCTGCAAAGACACGCGCGCCATGCCGCAGCAGCGCTTGCCGCAACAAGCGGGCGCTGCTAAAGGCTGTTTCGCGCACATCGCCGCGATAGCTCACGCCCATAATCAACACCGCTTGATCGGCAAGCGAACCGGTAATAGCCTCGATACGTTGCACAGCGTATTCCGCCATCGCGTCGTTGACCTGGCGCGCGGCGCGTGGCAAAAGCAGGTGAGCCAGTTGCAAACTATCCTGCTGCATCTCTCTTTTAAGCAAGCCATTGATGAGGAAATAGGGATAGACAGGGATGCAGTGTCCTCCAACGCCCACACCCGGAGCGTGAACATGGGAGTAGGGCTGCGTATTGGCGGCAGCAATGGCCGCCATCACATCCAGGCCATGCATATCGGCGTATTGCGCAAATTCGTTTGCCAGCGCAATATTGACATCGCGGTAGGTAGTCTCGACCAGCTTAACGAATTCGGCATCATTCGTGGAAGGCATGGTGATAATGTCAGCCTCAAGCACGGAACGATAGAACGCCTCCGCTGCATTAGTGCTGGCCTCATCAATACCCCCCACGACTTTAGGATAGACCTGTAAATCGTGGAAGATGCGCCCCGACGACACGCGCTCCGGGCTGTAGGCCAGCAGGAAATCTCGCCCGGCCTGGAGTTTCGAGGTCTGTTCGAGGATACGCCGCAGTCGCAGCGCGGTTGTGCCAACGGGTAAAGTCGTCTCATATATGACCAGCGTTCCCGGCTGCAAACCCGCGCCAATCGCCGCGCTCGCTGCATCAATTGCGTCGAATTTGATCTGGTGCTGCTCATCAACTAGCACAGGGACAATAACCACCACAACCGAGGACTGCCGCACCGCCTGAGCGGTATCCGTCGTCGCCATCAGAAACCCCTGGCTCACGAGGCGCGGAACTTCTACCGCCAGTTCTGGCTCCTCCTGCACATGTGATTGTCCAGCATTGACCTGCTCAACAATTTTCGCATTGATGTCACAACCGATAACGCGCCATCCATGCATAGCGTAGCATGTCGCCAGGGGCAAGCCTATTTTTCCCAATCCAACCACAGCCACCGTTGCGGGCATCTGGCCTGCCACTCCGTTTTCGCGCATAGTATTACTCCACATGAGCTGCCACAAGCCTTTCTATCTTCTGCGGCGCATTGTTCATCGTGCCGCTCTGACTGGAAAGCTGCAAGACCACCTGCAAAACTGCCACACCATCCTCGCCCGTAACCGAGGGCAAGCTATCGTTTGTAATCGCCGCGAAAACATCTTCGTATTCCAGGCGCAATGGTTCAGTTTTTTGCACTTTGAGACGGGTCATGGTCCCTTCGCTCACGCCAGTAAGCGCGCGCATGGCGTCCCAGTTGGTGGGGGTATAGTCATTCTCATAAAAATAGAGGTCCTGTGTCAGGTAATTGATGAGGTACATTCCTCTATCGCCTGTGATGCTCAATTCGCGCACCTTTGTGGGCGTCAACCAGTTCACATCGAGCATACCAATGGCCTTATTGCTGAAACGTAACACGCCCAGCACCAGGTCTTCACACGTCGCATGGATGCGGCGCTGCGTTTCGGCATAGACGCGCTCGATCTCCGCATCTGCCAGGTAGCGCATGACATCAATGTCATGCGTTGCCAGGTCGAGTGTCACCCCCACATCGCGGATGCGTGGCGGAAATGGACCCAGCCGGCGCGCGTGCATATGAAACACCTGCCCCAGTTCGCCCGCTACTAAGCGCCTTTTGACTTCGATCACCGCCGGGTTAAAGCGTTCTATATGGCCGACCGCGATCTTCGCGCCACGCTTACGCGCAAGCTCAATCAACGATTGGGCTTCCTCGATAGTGCTGGTCATGGGCTTCTCGATCAGCACGTTGATGCCCTGTTCCAGCAGATACGAGGCGACTTCAAAATGCAGGTAAGTCGGGACTACAACGGCCACCAGGTCGGGATGTGTGGCCTCAACCAGGTGTCGATATTGTTGAAAGCCGGTGACATGAAAGCGGCTCATAGCGCGTCTCAAGGTTGGTTCATGCGCCTCGGCAATGCCGACCAGTTGCGCCTGCTCCTCCGAAAAGTCTCGCAACACCCGCAGATGATTCATCCCCATCGCACCTGCGCCAACCACCGCAACTCTTACTGACATAGATCAAGCACCTCCCTGACAATTGTGGCAAGATCATCTTCGCTGAGCGCTGGATGCACCGGAAGCGATAACACCTGGCGCGCCGCTTTTTCAGCTTCGGGCAAGTGCGCGAACGGAGGTGCTGATTCGACGGGCCGCGCCGCCGTCACCGTTCCCGTGCTGCTCCCATTGCTGTTTTTCAGGGGGCCTGTAGGCGTCTTCACGATAGTCGCAAGCTGCTCTTCATCCAGAGGGTGAGCAGCTATACGATAGAGGTCGCGCGCTTCCTCGTAAAAAGGCTGCCGGTGAATGGGGCAGGGATAATGCACAGCCGTGCCGATGCCTCGTTCACGCAATCGCGCCGCCCATGCGTCGCGGTCGCTTTCATCGGGAACGCGAATCGTGTACTGGTGAAAGACATGTCGATAGCCGTCACGCGCGAGCGGCGTCTTTACCGATACGCTCAGGTATTCGCTCAAATAGGCCGCATTGGCGCGGCGTTTTTCTGTGAACTGCTCCAACTTTTCCAGTTGAGCCAGCCCTATTGCGGCCTGTAGCTCCGTCATACGCAGGTTAAAGCCCAGCGCGATATGGCGATAGCGTTCCTGCTGCCCATGACTGCGCAGCAAACGGGCGCGCTCGGCAATAAGGGGATCGCGCGTTGTTATGATGCCGCCCTCACCCGTCGTCATGTTTTTGGTGGGATAAAAGGAAAAGCAGCCTGTGCCAAAGCTGCCCACCGCTTTGCCGTGAATACTGGCGGCGTGCGCCTGACATGCATCCTCGATAATTACTAGGTGATGCTCGTCAGCGATGGCTTGCAGTCGCTCCATATCGCAGGGGTTGCCATAGAGATGCACCGGCAAAATGGCTTTTGTGCGCGGCGTAATAGCCGCCTCTACCAGTGCGGGATCAATATTGTAGGTCTCTGGATCAATATCGACGAAAACTGGTAGAGCGCCCACCAGTAGGATTACATTCGCGGTGGCGGCGAAACTGAATGGTGTAGTGATTACTTCGTCACCATAACCGATTTCGTGCGCGATTAACGCCAGGTGTAACGCCGCTGTTCCACTAGATACCGCGATAGCTTCTGGCACCTGGCAGAGTTCAGCAAAGCGCTGCTCGAAGGCCGCGACTTGCTCCCCCTGCGCCAGTTGGCCCGATCTCAGCACCGCAAGTACCGCGTCTTCTTCCTCCACCCCCAGCAGAGGGCGCGCGGCAGGAATAGATACCCTTTCCACTTCTCGTCTCCCAAACTTCATCTATTTCATATATGATATGCAGGATTATGCCAAAGCATATTACCTGTAAACAGTATAAGAGTCGGCTCAATTGACCTGTCTCTATATGGCTTTCATTCACCGTGTGCAAGCGTAACGTTCCGCCTCTTTGTAACGTATTACTAGTATCAAAGACCTAAACTTAAACAGGGCTGCTGGCGTATTACTTTATGAAAGTACTTTGAAACCGTCATATGATTGTAGCAGGTAACAGATGTGTATGAAGATACAGTCAGAACCTGATTCGATCTCAGGTAATTACCTGATGTGACAGGTTTCAGGAGTCTATACAATAGCATTAGCATACACATGTTCAGCACACATACTACGCGATGAATGCTGACCACGGAGCCACACGGAGGAGTCCGGCAGCTGATTTTGTCGGGGAGTTTCCCGAAGGGAGCGTGGAAAAATGGCAATAGATTATCCTGCGAGGGATGGGTATAGCGCATTATTAGATGCGCCGCGCATCAAATTCACCTCAAAAAGCAAAGAGGATAACGAGGCATTCCAGGATCAAAAGATCGCCAGGCGGGATACTGAACCGCTCGTGGCTGTGGAATCACCATTGGACGATACGGATGGTGATGTTTTTCTTGACGTATCGGACAGCGTTGAAGAAGTAGTTGAAAGCGATGGAGTCGAAGATTTACCGGCTCGCATTCGCCGCGCCCGCGCATCAGCGACTCGCCAGGCAACCGGCTCTGAAGATGCTTTTCAGAGCTATCTGCATGATATTCGCAGCCTCGGCCTGTTGACGCATGAAGAAGAGGTTGATCTTGCGCAACGAGCCGCCGCAGGTGACGGCATGGCACGGCGCACCTTGATCGAGTCAAACTTGCGCCTGGTCATCGCGATTGCGCGTCGCTACACTAGCACGGGTGTCCCCTTAATCGATCTCATCCAGGAGGGCAATCTTGGCTTGATGCGCGCCGCCGAGAAGTTCGATTACCGGCGCGGTTGCCACTTCGGCACCTACGCCACCTGGTGGATTCGCCAGGCCGTCAGCCGCGCGGCGGGCGAGCAGTCCCGTCTGATCCACCTGCCCGAACACGTCGCCACCCGCTTGCGCAAAGTGCGACGCATCGCGGCACAGTTATCGCAAGAAAACGGACTCGATCCGCTTCCAGAGCAAATAGCCGACGCTTGCAATATCGAACTGGCCGAGGTCATTGACCTGCTCGGCATCATCGAACAGCCCGTCTCGCTCGATGCCCCCGTTGACGACGAAGCGCGTTACTCGCTGGGCGACACCCTTGAGGATAGCGCCGCGCCAGCGCCCGCCGAAACCGCCTCGCAACACCTGCTGGGCGAAGAACTGCACCGCGCCCTGGCCCTGCTCACTCCCCGCGAACGCAGCGTCATCACCCTGCGCTACGGCATCGGCGACGGTCGCAGCCGCACCCTGCTGGAAGTCGGCAAAGAACTGGGCATCTCACGCGAACGTGTGCGCCAGCTCGAAGTCGTCGCCCTCATGAAGCTGCGCGGCATCAACGGCACCAACTCATTGAAAGAGTGCGTATAACCTGGGGACTATCACCCCACGCTTTGCCTGTGACTTTTCGCCTGGGCTGTCATCCCGCGCTTCATTTATCACCCTGCGCTTCATTTGTCATCCTGAGCGCAGCGAAGGATCTCTCGCCGGA
>JBOGTO010000639.1:0-5324 GCA_050695155.1 Ktedonobacteraceae bacterium | reverse complement strand
GAATAATCTTTAGACCCAGCGAATCAGGCCCATTTCGTGTTTGCTTGCCAGGGCGGGATGATTGGGCAGGGCGCGCACGCCATAGGCAATGCTGCCGCTTGCGGGCGGCTGTAGGCGCAG
This sequence comes from Ktedonobacteraceae bacterium, assembly GCA_050695155.1. Taxonomy (GTDB): domain Bacteria; phylum Chloroflexota; class Ktedonobacteria; order Ktedonobacterales; family Ktedonobacteraceae; genus CF-113. Next base: position 5,204 of record JBOGTO010000639.1, on the reverse strand, counting down.
TTCGTAGCGGAACGAGCCATCCAGTTCGCGTTTGATGTATTCCATTGGCAGCGTATGCTGGATGGTGGCCTGATCGTCTCGCGCTTCTCCGTAGACGACTTCGATGGTGAAGTCTTCGGGGCGCAGGCTATCGGCTCGCACCCAGGCGCGCATATCGATGCCCTCACCCAGGCTCAGTTGACCATCGCGCCTGCCTTCGGCGTAGAGTTCCAGGCCGGGCCATGCTTTGCGCACTCTCTCTTTCCAGGTTGCCAGCACACGCGCCTGCTCGTAGCGATCCTGCTCGATGCGCATCCCCTGCTGGATTTCAGGCACGTAGAAGCGTGTCGCGTACTCTTTCACCATGCGCCGCATACTGAAAGCGGGAGCGCAGGTGCGAATGGCCTCTTTCATGATGGCGATCCAGCGATGCGGAACGCTGTCCGCGCCCTGCTCGTAGTAAGTGGGAACGATCTCTTCCTCGAGCGTCTGGTAGAGCGAGAGGCTATCGGCCTCGTCCTGCGCGTTGGCGTCGTGGTATTCGCGCTCCTCGCCGATGGCCCAGCCGTTCTTGCCATTGTAGCCCTCGTCCCACCAGCCATCCAGCACGCTGAAATTCGGCTGCCCGTTGAGCGCGGCCTTCTGCCCGCTTGTGCCGCTGGCCTCGTGCGGGCGAATGGGGTTGTTGAGCCACAGGTCGGTGCCAGCCACCAGGTAACGCGCCATATTGATGTCATAGTTTTCCAGGAAGATCACCTTGCCCCGGAAAGCATCGCTACGCGAGAAGCGATAGACCTGCTCGATCAGCGACTTGCCCGGCCCGTCGGCAGGATGCGCTTTACCCGCGAAGATGATCTGCACCGGGCGTTCCGGGTTATTGACGATGCGTTTGAGCCGTTCCAGATCGCGGAAAATGAGTGTAGCGCGTTTATAGGTGGCGAAACGCCGCGCGAAGCCAATGATCAGCGTGTTGGGGTTCAACATGCGCTCGAACTCCGCCATCTGGAGTGTGCCTTCGCCCAGCCGCAGGTGATGCTGACTTAAATGGTGGCGCGTGTACTCGATGAGGGCATTTTTGCGCTCAAGATGGACTCGCCACAATTCTTCGTCGGGAATCTCTGTGATTGCTTGCCAGAGCGCGGGTTCATCGACGTGTTCCTTCCAATCCGCGCCCAGGTAACGCTGAAAGAGCGCGTCTATCTCTGGCGCGACCCACGAAGGTGTATGTACCCCGTTGGTGATCGAGTCTACCGGCACCTCGTCGGCATCGACGCCCGGCCACAGGAATTGCCACATGCGGCGCGAAACTTCGCCATGTAACGCGCTCACGCCGTTGTGGTAGCCGGTCAGGTTCAGAGCCAGTACGGTCATACCATAGGTTGGCCCCCAGCCGTGATCTTCGCGCGCCACTTCCATAAACTGCTCGCGCGAAAGTCCCAGTTGCCCCCAGTAGGAGCCGAAGTATTTGTCCACCAGGTCGTAGGAGAAGGTATCGTTGCCTGCCGGGACGGGCGTGTGCGTGGTGAAAAGCGAATTTGCCGCCACCACTTCACGCGCCTCGTTGAAGCTCAGACCGCTTGCTACCAGTTCGCGGCAGCGTTCCAGGCTCAGGAACGCCGCATGTCCCTCGTTGATGTGCCACGCGGCGGGCGTGATGCCCAGGGCGCGTAACGCGCGCACGCCGCCAATGCCCAGCACGATCTCTTGTGAAATACGCATTTCGCGGTCTCCGCCATACAGACGAGCCGACAGTTCGCGGTCGTTTGGCGCGTTGGGGGCAACGTCGGTATCCATCAGGTACAGGGCGATGCGTCCCACCTGCAATTTCCATACTTTGGCGTGGATGCGGCGTCCCGGCAGTTCAACCTGAATCATGACCTCGTTGCCGTCCGGCCCGATAGCTGGCAGGGCGGGCGCTTCTGAGAAGTGCAGCTTATCGTAATAGGCTTCTTGCACGCCCTCGCGGGTCACGTTCTGGCGAAAATAGCCCTGGGGATAGAGGAAGCCAACTCCTACAAAGGGCAAGCCCAGGTCGCTGGCCTCTTTGCAATGATCGCCCGATAGGATGCCCAGGCCGCCGGAGTAGATGGGCAGTGCCTCGTGCAAGCCGAACTCCGCCGAGAAATACGCGATGACCTGATCGGTCATCTCCGGGTAGGTACGCGCAAACCAGGTCTCTTCAGCGCCTGGATGCATATAGTGATCGAAGTCGCGCAGCACATTGTCGTAGTGTGCGAGATAGACGGCGTCGTTGGCCGCCTGCTCCAGCAGGGATGGTTGTACCTCGCTCAGGAAGCGCACAGGACTATGCCATACCTCGTCCCACAGGCCGGGATCAAGTTTTTCGTAAAGCACCCGCGCCTCAGGATGCCAGCTCCACCACAGATTATAGGCCAGTTCATATAGACGACTGATCCTCGCGGGCATAATGGGGAAGACCGTCACGCGGCCAAAGACTTTCACTCTATTCAGGTCCTTTCTGTCACAACATCTTATGTTCAGTATATCTTGCTGAGAAAGTAAGGGTCAAATACTATTTTCAAGCAGCGAGAACTATTGAAAAGCGGCCCCCCCCGGATGAGCGGCCCTACCCCGGATGAGAGCCGCCGGACGCCCACAAGGGGCGTCCCTACATGTTGGCTTACCCTCCCCCTTTCCCCTGCCTGTACAGCCGGGTGGGGTGGGTCAATCTGAAATGTAGGGACGCCCCTTGTGGGCGTCCGGCGGCTCTGCCTCCACTCGTTTATCAGGGCGGAGGCATGTATTTTTAATTGTCGTGCATCTTAATCCAGCCGTGACGCAGGGCGTGAACAACGGCAGCCGTGCGGTCGTTGACCGAGAGCTTCTTGAGGATGGAGGTGATGTGATTCTTGACAGTCTGGTCGCTGATCTTGAGCGATTTAGCGATCTCTTTATTGCTATTACCGCGCGCGATGTAGTCGAGTATTTCCACTTCGCGGCCAGAAAGCGGCGAGTAGAGGTCTTTTGTACCGGGGTCCTCTTCTTCGACCGTCAATTCGCGGAATGATTTGAGGACGCGACTCGCCAGTTGTGGTTTGGAGAGTACATCATCGTTGATTAAGTATTCGCCGTGACTGACGCGCCGCACAGCATCAGCCAGGTCGCCGGGTTCGATATTGCGCGTATAATAGGCAGCCGCTCCCACCTTAATCGACTGAAACAGGCGCTCCTCATCTTCGGAGGGCGTCAGGATCATAATGGCAACCTGTGGCGCGAGGTGGCGCATCTGCCGGGCTATCTCTAATGGGTCTGCTGCCGTAAGTCCGGCATCAATCAACGCCACGTCAGGACTGCCTGTGCGCGCCAATTCCAGGATCTCCGCCGCATCAGTGGAGAGGCCGACGATCTCACAGTTGCCCATCTGTTCAAGTGTGGAGCAGATGCCCTGGCGAAACAAGGGCTGCTCGTCAACGACAATGACTCTAATTGTATCCATTCAATTCCTCAGAGCAGCCCGGCCAGGGGACGCCGGACTGCTAACACTTCTATCGATATACCTGTATATATGAGTATCGAAACGCGATCCCCGCGCTTATCGGGAAAATCAAATAAACAGGTGTATATTGTGGAACACGTCCATTATACACAGAAATTACTAATTGAACAATCGTTAGAGAGGATTTCCTGGTAACATCTCCTATTCTTCATCGGCATCACTGCCATTTTCTTGAGCAGACAAGACATAAGTCATCCCGAATGTTTCGGGGAGGTATCCCGTGAAGACATGAATTGAAGAATAGGCCCAGGTGCCAGTGCCTGTCATTCTGAGCGCAGCGAAGAATGACAGGCACTGGCGACCCCGTCTCTCAGGCCACTCAAACATTCGGGATGACTCATGTCTTATCCTTAAATGCGTTCCAGGCGGCGCAAGGTGGAATTAATGCCAACCTTCAGGCAATCGATCACTCCTTGCCCGGTAACTGCTACCGATTCAAAGCTCGGAAAGCGGTACGGGTTGAGGTAATGTTCGAGGGCTGACACGGGCAGCACATCCTGCAAGTCTCGTTTATTCCACTGCATCACCAGAGGGAAATCGTTGATATCCTTCTTCATGCGTCCAAGTTGTTCTTGCAGTTCGCCCCAGCTTGCCCTGTTCTCTTCCAGCTTACTGGCCTGTGAATCCGCCACGAAGATCACGCAGTCGGCCCCTTTTAGCACAGAAACGCGGGTTTGCTGGTAAAGCACCTGGCCCGGTACCGTGTAAAGTTGGAAGCGGATTTGAAAGCCATGCACCTTACCCAGATCCAACGGGAGCAAATCGAAATACAGGGTACGCTCGGTCTCCGTATCAATTGATACCAGGTCCCCTACATCCTGTGGGCTGACCGTCTGGTGTATATAGTGCAGGTTGGTTGTTTTACCGCACAGACCAATGCCATAGTACACTATCTTGCAATTGATTTCTCGTTTTGCCATGTTAATGAGAGACATATATGTTAGTTCTCCTACCCGCTCAAACGCGCCTCTTCCTGAACGCTCCGCTTGATTCTGAAGGACAGACTGTAGAGGCGACCCTCGCGGTCGCCCTGGTATCAGTTGCTTCTGATTGAGGTACAGTATACAGCATTTTACGTAAATTGCCAACGCCGCTTGACCCCCATATCCCATCCAATTATACTGAACGCAGAAATTGAGTATTCAGGAGCATATTATGCTGTGTAATTGGGGCGTTCTCGGCGCGGGCTTCATCGCCAATCGCGCCATGATTCCTGCCATCCAGGGCAGTTCAGGGGCGCGCGTGCTGGCCGTTGCCAGCCGCGACGAGCAGCGCAGCCACGAGACCGCACAGCGCTTTGCTATCGAGCGTGTTTACCATGACTATCAAGCCCTGCTGGATGACCCGGACGTTCAGGTTATCTACATAGCCTTGCCCAACCACCTGCACCGCGAATGGGCCATACGCGCCGCCCACGCTGGCAAACACATTTTATGCGAGAAACCGTTAGCTCTGAACGTTGCCGAATGCGATGAGATTATCTCAACCTGCCATAGCCTGAAAGTACTACTTATGGAGGCGGTGATGTATCGTTTCCACCCGCGAATGCAGACTCTCAAACGTATGCTAGCGGCGGGCGAGGTGGGAGAACTACGCTTCATACACACCGCCTTCTCGTTTCCATTTGATGCCCCCGGCAACTATCGCGCCTTCCCCCAGTTTGGCGGCGGCGCATTGCTGGATGTCGGCAGCTATTGCGTCAATGCTG
>JBOGTO010000638.1:0-11847 GCA_050695155.1 Ktedonobacteraceae bacterium | reverse complement strand
CTTGTGGATATGTAGTGACGCCCCTTGTGGGCGTCCGGCGGCCTCGTGGATATGTAGTGACGCCCCTTGTGGGCGTCCGGCGGCCTTGTGGATATGTAGTGACGCCCCTTGTGGGCGTCAGGCAGACAATACTGCAAATAGCATCCAAAGAGTACCATAAATGTATCTAAACAAGCGGCGAAACGTGTTATAATTGTAGGTGGCTGTGTATTCGCGCATTGCAAGGCGGAGAGAGGAATTATTAACAAATGGCTATGTTTGAGAGTTTATCAAAGCGACTTGAAGGTGTTTTTACCAATCTGAGTGGGAAGGGCAAGCTGACCGAGGCAGATGTCGATGAGGCTATGCGCGAAGTGCGGCTGGCGCTGCTGGAAGCGGATGTTAGCCTGAAGCTGGTGCGGCAGTTCGTCGAGCGCGTCAAGGCAAAGGCCATTGGCGCGGAAGTGCTGGGCAGCTTCTCGCCGGCGCAGCAGGTGCTGCAAATCGTCAACGACGAGTTGGTCGAGATGCTGGGCGGCAGCGAGGGCAAGAATAAGCTTGACCTGGGCGGTCAGCCGCCCAACGTGATTATGCTGGTCGGGCTGCAAGGTTCGGGCAAAACGACGACCGCCGCCAAGCTTGCCAATTTCTTGCGCAAGCAGCAGGGGCAGCGGCCTCTACTGGTCGCGGCAGACATGTACCGCCCGGCAGCCGTTCACCAGTTGCAGACGCTTGGTAAGCAGCTTACTATCCCTGTCTATGCCGAACCCGCCGGGGCTAACCCTATTGACATCTGCGTTCACTCCATTGCCTATGCCCAGGAGCAGGCGGCGACGGTGGTGATTCTGGATACGGCGGGTCGCCTCAACATTGATGAGCGTATGATGCAAGAGGTGATGAGCATTCGCCAGCGCGTGCAGCCGCGCGAAGTGTTGCTTGTTGCCGATGCCATGACCGGTCAGGAGGCCGTGCGCGTGGCGGACGACTTCAATAAGGCCGTTTCGCTGACGGGCATGATCCTCACCAAGATGGACGGCGATGCCAGGGGCGGTGCGGCGCTCTCGATACGCTCGGTGACGGGCGTGCCGATCAAGTTCATGGGCGTGGGCGAAAAAACGGATGCGTTGGAGCCGTTTTATCCTGATCGTTTGGCCTCGCGTATACTGGGAATGGGAGATGTGCTTTCGCTGATCGAACGCGCCCAGGAGACCATTGACCAGGAAGAGGCCATGAAGGCTCAGGCCAAGTTGCAACAAGGCAAGTTTGACCTGGAAGACTTCCTCAATTCCATGCGCCAGCTCAAGCGTATGGGACCGTTGAGGTCGGTGATGGAGATGATCCCTGGTTTCAGTAAACTGACCGGGGATGCTGATATCGAGGAGGCGTTGGAAGGGGATCAACTAAAACATGTGGAAGCGATTATATTATCAATGACCCTGCAAGAGAGACACAATCCTGAAATTATTAACGGTAGCCGAAGGAAGCGTATCGCGCGCGGCAGCGGCAGCACACCGCAGGGCGTGAACCAACTGCTCGATCAATTCAATGAGATGCGTACTATGATACGCCAGGTCAGCAGTGGCAAAGGTCCCTGGGCAAAACTCGCCAAACAGTATGGGGCTGGCTCAGGTATGCCCGGTATGCCAGGTTTACCCGCTATGGGAGGACCCGGAGCAGGGGGAGCAATGCCCTCACTTCCGCGTCCCGGCGGCGGCAAAAAGTCTGGCAAGGCGGCCCGCAAAGCGAAACGCAAACAGAAAGCCAAGAGTGGACGGAGGTAGCCACAATGCAACGCAAGCGCTCCAATCGTATTGGACAGGTCATGCTGGTTGGCCTGTTACTGGGCCTTGTAATCGCCACAAGCGGCTGTGGGGGAAGCTCGCAATCACAGCAGCAGGCCAGTCAAAGCAAGACGCAGCTTGATTCGACACTGCAACATGCCAGAGATATTGGCGTGCCTGCATCTTCTCTCCAGACAATTGTTCAACAGGAGCAAAAATTAAGTAGCACAAGCGCGCCCTTTACCCTTTTCGATGATACGTCCGCGACCAACTATTACCTGAATCAGGCAAAACAATACAAGCAGTTATCGACGCAAACGCAGACCGTCATCGACAGCGCCACCAGTGATAGCCAGACGAAGGCACAGGTGAGCGTGCAATATTTCCAGTCGGCTCTCAATAAAGTGCAAAATCTGAAGGTGAGTACTATTCCGACGTTCACGCAAAACCTTGCGAATATTCAAAGCGAGATGTCTACGGCGCAGTATCCCAAACAGTTTCTCGCTATCAGCGACGATGCCAACAGCGCTGGCAGCGCGCTAACCCTCTTGAATACCACCTATGGGCAGCTCGTCACGTTCAATAACACCATCAAGCAAATGAACAAGGCGCATATCGATGTGACGGCCATGCAAACGCAGTACCAGAACGATATGAATACCATCAATACCGTCACGAATACGGTTGATTTCAACAATCTCAATTCGCTGGTAAACGCGCAGTATCAGATGGCGGTGGTCAATTCCATTCAAGCCTTGCCTTTCGTGGGCAACATCAAACTGGGCCAGTTCAGCACGCAGATTGGCCTGCTGAAAACCTATGGCATGGATGCCTCGTCGTACCAGCAGTTGTACAATACCGACGCGCAGCAAATGCATAATGCGAAAACCATTGCAGACTACCTGGCCGTCTCCAACAAGATCGACGCCGATATGTCCACCATGCAGAATGACCTGACGCAAGGCGCGGCCACGTACCTGATTGGCGAACTGGACCGCGAGGCCAATGCCTGGGGCAAAGCGCACGCCTATCATGACAAGTTTGATGGCAATAACTATATCCTGGACTCAGGCTATACCCTGAACGGCATCGGCTGGTGGTTCCAGCAGCAAGTGGGCTGGTCCTGGCAGCCCAGCGACTACCAGGCCATCGTTCAATCGGAGAACGATGAGTTTTTCAACTTCCATATGATGCAGCAGGATTATAACGATACGACTCCTTACAGCCAGGTCCATGCCACCGACCTGCAAATCATGCAGCACTATCCCAACCTCCAGCATGGCACAGTACTGATGGTTTCGTCAGTTGAGCAGGCCATGCGTGTCTACCAGGATGGTAAGCTTGTTCGCTCGTTCTTAGTCACGATGGGTCGTGTGGAACGGCCCGCCTTACCTGGTTACTGGTCGGTGGTGGACCGTAAATCGCCGATGGAGTTCAAATCGGTCGATCCGCCGAGTTCACCCTACTGGTATCCGCCCACGCCGATCCATTATGCCATCCTCTACCACTGGAACGGCTACTTCGTTCACGATGCGTGGTGGCGCGTAAACTTCGGCCCCGGCACGCAATTCCCGCATTATGATGTTGGTGGTGATGAGTCCTTCGCCGGCAACGGCAGTCACGGCTGCATCAACATGCAGGAAAATGACGCCGCCTGGGTCTACAACAACACCGACTTTAACACCCAGATCATGGTGTACTAAAGTAAACACAATCCGATACATGTGAAGGGACGCGATACATTGCGTCCTTCACATGTATCGGATTGTGTTTGTCACCATTCCAATATTCGTCGCGTGAGCAGGGATTGCTCCGCGCGATTCCCCGTTAGTTCCAATGCTCGTAATGCGGATGCTCGTGCCTGCTCGCGCTGGCCCAGTTCTAGTAGTAACTCGCCGCGAATGGCGTGGTAGAGGTGGTAGTTATCGAGTTCCTTTTCCAGCGCGTTCACCTCCGCCAGCGCTGCCTCCAGCCCGGCAACCTGTCGCAGCGCTACGGCCCGGTTCAACCGCACTACCGGGGAGGGTGTCATCTGGAGCAGCAGGTCGTAGAGCATGACAATCTGCCGCCAGTCGGTGGCGTTCCAGGACTCTGCCTCGGCGTGGCAGGCGACGATAGCCGCCTCTATTTGATACGGCCCTGGTCGCCGCCGCGCTGCCGCCTGCTCGATCAGGGCTATCGCTTCCACGATCATCGAGCGATTCCAGAGGGAGCGGTCCTGGTCAGCCAGCAAAACTATCTCTCCGGTGCTGGTGAAGCGTGCCTCGGTTCGTGCCAGGTGCAGGCGCATGAGGGCGAGCAGGCCGAGTGGCTCCGGCTCGCGCGGCAAGAGATTTGTTATCAATGTGGTCAGCCAGGCGGCGTCTTCAGCGAGGTCGCGGCGAGTAGGGGTCGCGCCGCCGCTGGTGAGATAGCCCTCGTTGAACATCAGGTAGAGTACGACCAGCACTTCCCCCAGCCGGGCGTCAAACTCTTCGTCACCAGGGATGCGGTAGGGGATGTTGGCGGCGACGACCTTGCGCCGCGCCCGCGCGATGCGCTGGGCAACGGTCGCTTCCGAGGTCAGGAAAGCGTGCGCGATCTCGGCGGTAGTGAAGCCGCACACGGCCCGCAGGGTCAGCGCTATTTGCGCCGCGCGCGAGAGCGCCGGGTGGCAACAGGTGAACATCAGGCGCAGCCGGTCGTCCTGTTCTGGGGCAATCGGCTGCTCAAGCTGCGCCAGCTTTGCGCGGTAGCGCGCGTCGCGGCTCAACTGGTTAAGCGCGCGTCGCCTGGCTACCGTGAGCAGCCACGCTCCCGGACGTTCGGGGATGCCATCAACCGGCCAGCGTTCCAGTGCTATTACCAGCGCATCCTGAACGATTTCTTCCGCGACATCAAAGTTGCCCAGAATGCGAACGAGTGCAGCTGTGAGCCGCCCCGCCTCCTCTCGAAAGACGGAGACGAGTGCGGCGTGCGTAGCATGTGTATCTGGCCTGTCTATTGATCGACTCCCATTACCGGTCGGATTTCGACGGTGCCGCGAGACGGCCAGCTTTTCGCCAGGCGCAACGCTTCGTCGAGGTCGGCCACGTTGATCTCTACATAGCCGCCAATGACTTCGTTGCCCTCGATAAAAGGGCCATCGCGCACAATCGGTTCACCGCTGGCCTGAAAGCGCACGGTAGTCGCCGTATGTGGTGATTGCAGTTGATTGCCAGCGCCTAACTTCGCGCGATTTTCTGCGAACCAGCCCCCAACCTGTGCGTACTGCGCGTTACGAGCCTCCTCGCTCATATCCTCCCACGCTTGCTGCTGCTCGCGGGTCCCGCAGAACAAAAGAACATATTTCATTCCTGATGCCTCCTCTATTTCTAACGATAAAACAGGAACGACCATGCCGGCCAATTCCTATTATTAACGACAAACAAAGGGGCTTGCAAATCGACAATAAACTGCAAATGTGATGTGGGTAAATGGATGTAGTCGCGCTATTCAGCCCCCTCGCCTTCCACATCCGCCGCGATTTCCCCACCATCCTCGTTTGCTTCGTCATTCTCCGCCATCTCGTCGCCGTTTTCTCCGTTGCCATCAGCTTCTTCCAGCTTTTTGCCGTTGGTGGTGGCTACTGCCACGACTTTATCGCCTTCGCCGAGGTTCATGAGATGTACGCCCTGCGTGGCGCGTCCGGCGACGTGGATGGTGCTGACATCGGTGCGGATGACTACACCGCTAGCGGAGATAATCATCAGGTCGTTATCTTTTTCGGTAATCACACGAGCCGTGGCAACCTCGCCGGTCTTATCCGTCACCTTCGAAGTAATCACGCCGCCGCCGCCGCGACTATGCGTGGGATAGTCTTCGATGGGCGTGCGTTTGCCGTAGCCGTTTTCTGTGACGACCAGCAATTGGCTGCCTCTGGGCGTGAGGTTAAGCGACACCATCGTATCGCCATCGGAGAGGCGAATGCCGCGCACGCCGCCGCTTGTGCGCGAGGCGGAGCGCAGTTCCGCGACGGTGAAACGAATGGCTTTGCCGTGCGCGGTTATCAAGAGTACATCGTCATCGGCATGAGCCAGCTTCGCGCCGATCAGCTCGTCGTCTTCCTCGAGGTTCATGGCGATTAGCCCGGAGCGGCGCACCACCTCGAACTCGCTCATCACCGTCTTTTTGACCTCGCCCTTTTTAGTGGCGACGATCATATAGTCGCGGCTGACGCCTTTGGGAACGTAGACGATGGCCGTGACGCGCTCGCGCTGCTCGATAGAGATCAGGTTGATGATGTGTTCGCCTTTGGCCGTGCGCCCGGTGTCGGGCAACTCGTACACGCGCAGTTGGAAGACGCGCCCCCTGTCCGTGAAGAAGAGCAGGCTATCATGACTGTGCGCGACCAGCAGGTGACGCACGGTGTCATCCTCGCGCGTGGTCATGCCGTTGATGCCACGTCCGCCCCGGCGCTGCGCCCGGTAGGTGCTGGATGGCAGGCGCTTGATATAGCCTTTCTCCGTCAGTGTCACCACCACTTCTTCGTTGCGGATCAGGTCTTCATCGCGGAACTCGCTCGCCTCTGTTTCTTCGATCACGCTGCGGCGTCCATCGCCGTACTTCTCTTTCAACTCTTGCAGGTCGGCCTTGATGAGTTTGCGAATCTCGCTGATGTCCGCCAGCAGCATGTTGTAGTAGTCGATGTGCTGCAACACGTCTTTGAGTTCGTCTTCTATTCTCTGGCGTTGCAAAGCTGCGAGGCTGGCGAGACGCATATCCAGTACCGCTTTGGCCTGCTCTGGCGAAAAGCCAAACTTCTGTTGTAGCTCTTCGGCCAATCCGGCAGTTTCGCGCTGTGATGCGCGGATAACTGCGATCACCGCGTCCAGGTTATCGAGCGCGATTTTCAAACCCTCTAAGATGTGCTTGCGGGCCTCGGCTTTGGCAAGTTCGAAGCGCGTGCGGCGCGTAATCACGATCTCGCGGTGGTGAATATGATGCTGCAAGAAGGCTTTGAGCGTCAGAATGCGCGGCTGCTGATCGACCAGGGCCAGCATGTTGGTATTGAAAGCGCTCTGCATAGCGGTATATTTGAACAGCGAGTTCAACACGCTTTCGGCTGTAGCGTCGCGTTTGAGTTCGATGAGGATACGCATTCCCTGGCGGTCTGACTCGTCGCGCACCTCCGAGATACCATCGATCTTCTTGTCTCGCGCATATTCCGCGATCTTTTTCACCAGTTCGGCTTTGTTGACCTGGTAGGGCAACTCGGTCACGATGATGCTCATGCGCCCGCGTTCGCCCTCTTCAATGGTGGTGCGCGCCCGCACCACAACGCGCCCGCGCCCGTTGACATAGGTGTTACGGATGCCTTCGCGCCCCTGGATGATGCCACCGGTGGGAAAATCTGGCCCGCGCACGATACGCGACAGATCTTCGGTGGTCGCTTCTGGATTTTCGATCAGGTAGATGATGCCGTTACACACTTCGTTCAGATTGTGCGGCGGGATATTGGTTGCCATACCAACGGCAATGCCCGTCGAGCCATTTAAGAGCAGGTTGGGCAGGCGCGCCGGCATGACGGTCGGCTCCTCGGCCTGGTTATCGTAGTTGGGCTTAAAATCGACGGTATCTTTCTCAATATCACGCAGCAGTTCATCCGCGATGGTCGCCAGTTTGGCCTCGGTGTTATGATTCACAAAGCCGTTTGCGACGAACGAGTGACACTCGCTATCCACGCGCAAGGAATAGACCGGCTGTTCACCCGCGTCTTCGATACTTTCGATCCGCTCAAAGAGATAACGCTGGCTGATCAGATTCTCGATCTCGGTAACAACCACTGCCGGCAGCACCTGGGTGAGACGAGGGAGTGTTGCAACCAGCCGATCAGCCCGATCGAAGTTGTGCTTTGACAGCCACTCGCGCTGACCGCGAGCGGCATTTGTTCTGACATATGTGGCAAGGTAGGGGATAAAATCAGTGCGTGACAGAGCCTTGCCGGTATGCAGGCTAAGGATGGCAGCAAGCGCCTTGCTCTTCACCTCTGAGGTGAAACCGATCTCTTTAGCGAACAGGGCGAGGTTGTCGCGGCCAGTAATCAGGATGCGATGTATTTGCCGGGTTCTATCATTATTCAATGATGCCACAATACCAAATCGCAGAAGCAACGTCTGCACCTGGCGCAGCATGAGACGGTTACTGGCCGTCAGATTAATGCGCAGCAGACTGCGGCCAGATTTTTCGACCGAGCCATCACCTTCATACAGGCCACGCAAAAAGGCGGCGACCACATTGCGAGGCGAGCGCAAGATTATCTCAGGTATCTGCCGTTGCGCCGAACGCCCTGACAATCCCAGAGACTGGATGAATGTCCTGACGTGTTGACTTACCACCTGTATTTGCAGGAATGGCTTCTTGCCGTAGCTGACGGGTTCTCTCTCGAAGATATGCAGGCGGCACGTTGGGAAGACGCGCTTCCACGCCTGGATGAAGTGTTCTGCATAATCGCCGGGGGTATTGGTAAACTCGATGACCTGATCGCGGAAGGTCCCTTCAGCAAGCAGCGCTCCCAGGATGAAAGCCAAATCCTCGTTCAACGTCTCTGGAAGCGTGTGCTGCTTCACACGAGATTTGGGGAGAACGGAGGGATAGAATGGACGCAGATCAACACGCTGCTCCGGCCACAAGATGGCGCTTCGATCCATAACAACATCGTCGCCAACGGCCAATTCGGCAATGGTCTTCCAGGTAAGTGTGATGCGTCCATCAGAATCGTGAGGCGTTGCTACCAGCAAGGGATGGTTTGCCGTACCTGTGACTTCGTATCCTCGCTGCGTCCGTACGCGCCATGTCGGAAATGCGCCGCAATCCCACCACTTACTGGCGATATTGGTTTTCCCCTCTTTTGACAGGACACGTACAGAAACATCTTCGATGCCTGGCTGCGAGATCTGGTTGATCGGTATCAGCCCATGATCGGTAACAACGAGCGTGTCTCCTGTTACACAATAGCGCATGGCGGCTGGTGGGTCGTCGTCCTGCGACCCAAAGTTGCCCTGCCCCAGTACCAGGGGATAGCGCATTGACCAGGGCTGCGCCATACGTACCAGCGATTCATAGACGGCGGCGTCGCCATGTGGATGATAGCTTTTGAGGACTTCGCCGACGGTACCGGCGCACTTACGAAATTGTTTGGTCGATTGCAGTCCCATCTGATCCATAGCGTAAAGGATGCGGCGATGTACCGGTTTCAGACCGTCGCGCACATCGGGCAAAGCGCGGCTTACAATCACACTCATCGAATAGTCGAGGTACGCGCCCGTCATTTCCTCGACGATGCTGACCAATCTCGTATTCCCAGCATTCCCAAAATCCAGGCTCATAATATATCCTTAATACACAAACTCATAGCAAAACCATTAAAACAAGATAGTGGGTTGAAACACACTTCCGGGGAGGGTCCCGCAAGATTCGAGCCTACTTATCAATTATACCATATTTGAGGGGTAAATAGAAAGTTTTGCCCGCTCAAATAGAACTTTTGGTCTGATGAATTGTGACAACCAAAACCCGGTAATGATGTGTGGCCTCGCGGTAAATTAACTGAAAGGTGGAACTTGACGCAATGAATCCGTTCTTTCCCACTTTTATTGTATCACCTCCTGTCTACTAGCACACTGTCTTTTTGGACGATTTTTTTTGGCGTGCTTTCCCCTATACTCAGGCGGAAGCGACGCCACTCTGGATGTCATCAAAATTATTAAAGCAGGAATTGCCACAGGAGGTAAAAATATGAGTGCATATGTGCTTGGTTTTCAGGGTATTGACAAAACAAAACTCATGCTTGTTGGGGGGAAAGGCGCGAACCTGGGGGAACTCTCCAGGATTGAAGGAATCCATGTACCAGATGGCTTTTGTATTTCTACTGAAGCCTTTCAAAGAATCATTGGAGAAACGCCGTCGATGAACGAATTACTTGATCAGTTATCGCTTCTAAAGGTGGAAGACCGGGATAAAATCGGTGAACTTAGCAGTGAGATTCGCAGGGTCATCGAAGGGATAGCCATTCCTCAAGACATTACTGAAGAGATCACCCGCCTTCTCTCCAGGCCTGGTGAAAAAAATGCCTATGCGGTACGATCCAGCGCAACCGCAGAGGATTTACCGACGGCCTCCTTTGCAGGCCAGCAGGATACGTATTTGAACATTATCGGAAAGGAGGCAATCCTCAAGCATATCAGCAAGTGCTGGGCATCGCTCTTTACCGAGAGGGCAGTAATTTACCGCCTTCAAAACGGCTTCGACCACCGTAAAGTCCTTCTGGCTGTGGTTGTTCAGAAGATGGTCTTCCCACAGGCGGCAGGAATTTTGTTTACTGCCGATCCCGTCACTTCTAACAGGAAGGTGGTATCCATTGATGCCAGCTTCGGACTTGGTGAGGCCCTGGTCTCCGGCCTGGTGAATGCTGATAGCTATAAAGTGCGTAACGGCAAGGTTATCGAGAAGAAGATATCCACCAAGAAGCTGGCTATATATGCCTTAAAAGATGGGGGGACGAAAGAACAGGAGATTGAGCCTGAGAGGCAGAAGAGGCAAGCGCTGACGGATGAGCAGATGTTGCAGCTTGAGCGCATGGGCAGAAAGATCGAAGCACATTTCGGCTGCCCCCAGGACATCGAATGGTGTTTGGCTGATGATACATTTTACATTGTCCAGAGTCGGCCAATCACTACTTTATACCCCATCCCTGAAGCAAATGATCAAGAAAATCACGTCTATGTCTCTGTCGGTCATCAACAGATGATGACTGACCCCATGAAACCATTGGGATTGTCTTTTTTCCTGTTAACGACTCGTGCACTCATGCGTAAAGCCGGTGGAAGGTTGTTTGTTGATGTCACACATCAACTGGCTTCGCCTGCTAGCAGAGAAATGTTATTAGATGTCATGGGACAACACGATCCGCTCATGAAAGACGCACTGATAACCATCATAGAGCGGGGAGATTTTATACAACCGTTACCAGATGATAAGGAAGAACAGAACCCTGGTAAAAGCAATCAAGGTCGATTGCCGGATTTTAAAACTCTAAACGAATACGATCCAACAATCGTTTCCGATTTGATTAAGAGGAGTCAGGTATCGATAGAAGAGGTAAAACAAAACATCCAGACGAAATCAGGACCGGATGTATTTGATTTTATCCTGGAAGATATCCAGCAATTAAAGAAGTTGTTATCTGATCCACAAAGTTTTGGTGTGTTTATGACTGCTATGAATGCTTCATCATGGATCAATGAAAACATGAACAAGTGGTTAGGTGAAAAAAACGTAGCAGATACGCTTTCTCAATCAGTACCAAACAATATCACTTCGGAAATGGGTCTGGCGCTCCTGGATGTCGCAGATGTAATTCGTCCTTATCCGGAAGTAATCAATTACTTACAGCATGGAAAAGATGACGGCTTTTTGGATGAACTGGTTACGTTTGATGGTGGACAGGAAAGCCGGGACGCTCTCAATGCGTATCTCAACACATACGGAATGCGATGTGCCGGGGAAATCGATATAACGAGACCTCGTTGGAGTGAAAAACCAACGACACTTATCCCCATGATCCTCAATAACATCAAAAACTTTGAACCAGGTGAAAGCAAGCGGAGATTTGAGCAAGGGCGAGAGGAAGCCTTGAAAAAAGAACAAGAGCTTTTAGATCGATTGAAGCAATTACCGGATGGTGAACAAAAAGCCAGAGAAACAAAACGCATGATCAGCCTCATCCGAAATTTCATCGGGTATCGTGAATATCCAAAATACCTCATAGTTAATTACTACTTCGTTTATAAGCAGGCTTTGCTGAAAGAAGCCGAACAACTCGTACAAGCCAACGTTCTTCATGAGAAAGAAGATATATACTATCTCACTTTTGAAGAACTTCGCGAAGTCGTACGCACACAGAAACTGGATTACCAGATCATCAGCAAACGAAAAGACGAGTACAAATTCTATGAAAAACTCACTCCCCCACGTGTGATCACGTCTGATGGTGAAATCATTGCAGGTGAGTACAAACGAGAAAATTTCCCAGCCGAAGCTCTTGTAGGTCTACCTGTTTCTTCCGGAG
>JBOGTO010000637.1:0-2881 GCA_050695155.1 Ktedonobacteraceae bacterium | reverse complement strand
GTGTAGGGACGCGATAAATCGCGTCCCTACACCATCTGTGAACATAGTCCCACAAAACGGGGATGGCCTGCGCGCTTTATGCCTACGGTGTTGTCTGCGGTGATTCGTCTACTTTCCAGGTACCATTTTCATCAACTAAAAATGCTTTACCGGGCTTGGAGGGTAGCGCGGGATTACCAGCAACTACTGACACGTCGGCTGTCGCGTTGTTACCATTCTGCTGTACATTAGTAAACGTGCAAGATTTGATACCGCCAAAGGCTGGCGTTTTTATCACCTGGAACGCCTTATTGAAATCTGCTACGCTCGTCTTGCTTTGAGAGCGAGCCGACAGTTGATTGAAGGCACCCTGCGCATCGCTGTTCTGCAAGGCGGTGCAATAAGCCGTCAGCGTTTTCTCTGGCGTCGAGCGATTGACGTAGAGGTAGCCTCCTATGCCGCCGCCAACCACTATCAGGAGCAGCACGATAATGCCGATTATCAGGCCGGTGCGGCGCTTTTTGGGTGGCGCAGCTGGAGCGGCGGGTGGTGCGCCGAACTGGCCGGGCGCGCCTGCCCAGGGAGCTTGCTGCGGATAGCCCTGCTGCTGTTGTGGATAGGATGGTGTCGGGTAGGGCTGCTGTTGTGGCGGGTAGCCCGGCAGGTTGGCCTGCGGATAGTTTGGCGCGGAAGGCGGCTGCTGCTGAAAGCCGGAATAGGCGGGCGGTTGCTGCTGAAAGCCGGGAGCGGACGGTGTTGGCTGCTGGTAATTCATATAGTCAGGCTGAGATGGCGGCGGTACGGCGACTGTTGGAGAGTAGCCCGGGTTGCCATAATCGGCGGCGTTGGCGCGCACCGTCGCTTCGTCGGCACCGGCTATTTCATAGTTCAGGCGCGTTTCGCCGATGCGTATCGTATCGCTTGAGATGAGCAGGCGCGGCGTTTGCGGCATCAGACGCTGCTCATTGACGAATGTGCCGTTTCTGCTATTCATATCCACCAGCAGATAGCCCTGCGCGTCGGGCCGAAGCTCGGCATGGTGTGAGGACGCTTGCTGGTCCTGCAAGGTCAATTGATTATCTGGCGCGCGTCCTATGGTGAGGACGTTGGATGATAAATCAATGCGTCCCATCGGGCCGCTCAGAGTAGCTTCCATAAAATGCAAAACTCCTTTATAAGTGACTATTTCTGGCAGTAGTGTATCATGCTTTGGCCTGCCTGTCTGTTAAATAGCCACACTTTCTTTGCTAAACTGCTCACAGATCAAGCTGCCTGTATGCCATCAATGCGCCAGTCACTGTTGCTGGCGGGGTCCTGAATCAGCAGGACAACATAGGGAGTTGATGGGCCTGACGAGTTGACAAATACGATGTTGGCGGTGCCTGAATTGCCAGAAGCGTTGACCGAACTGAAGATGCAGGTGACTCCTCTGAATGTTTGCGCGAATGTCGCTTCTGAATTGGAGTTTTTCAAGCCTTGCGAATACTCATTATAGGCTGTATGTGTGTCTCCGGCGCGCAACGAATTGCAGAATATCGTCAGGGTTAATTGTGGGGAAGAGAGCAAAACACTGATCTTCCAGTCGCCATTTATCGAGGTGAGCGAGATGATGCCCGCGTAGCTCAGGCCCCCAGAAACGAGCGTGAGATTGGAGGTCGCTTCGTTGCCTGTCACATTGGCGCTATCGTGCGTGCAGATGGTAGTACGTCCTACAGCTTGTTGTTTTGCCGCGAACTCTGCTCCCGTCGAGGCGCTGCGCAATGACGAGGAGAGCATATTGTAGGCGCTATTGTAATCCTGGCCGCGCAGCGCGTTGCAATAGGTATCAAGGGTTTTGTCAGGCGTGGCGCGTGTGAAAAACACAATGGCTGCTCCGCCCGCAATACCCAGGATGACCACAATAATGAGGCCAATCCACAGCCAGCGCCGCCGCGAGCGCCTGGCAGGGAGAGCAGAAACGGGTGTTGACGTGGCATAGCCTGGATATGGTGCGGCTAAGCCAGGAACGGGCTGCGTTGGGGACGGCTGTTCGTAGCTCTGCGGGGAGGCATAGTCAGCATTCTCCTCCAACCCCGGTGCGCCAGCCGGCATTTCTGCTGTCCCTATCGTTCCATTGGATGAAGATACGAGAGGTCCAGTACCTCCCTCTTCATATTTGAACGTGCTATCCCCTATCGTGATAGAGCTGCCGGGATCAAGCAGGTGTGCTGTATTCCAGTCGAGTCGCTGCGAGTTCACATAGGTGCCGTGGATGCTTCCCAGGTCAGTAATGCTATATCTCGAATCCTCCGGTCGAATTTCAGCATGATACGCCGACACCTTCGGGTCGTCGATGACCAACTGATTATCTGGACTGCTGCCAATAGTGAGAACGGTTGTATCTAGCGCCGTTGTTCCCAGAGTGCCGCGCAATGCCGCATTCATAAGAAATTCCTCCATGTTTATGCCAGGGCGGGGGCAAGCCCGGCCCCTACCCTATACGGGTCGGCATGTATCGTATAGGGTAGGGGCCGGGCTTGCCCCCGCCCTGGTAGCTAGTGATTCTGTAAAGCGTCTATCTTCCAGGCTCCGTTTGTGTCCTGAACGAGTGTCACAAGCGTATTAATTGGGATAGCGGAAGATACTGAATTCGAGGGAAAGTTTATCGTAAGTGTGGCTTGCGCGCTGGAACCCCTGGTTATCGCGGAAGTGTGGGTGCAGGTGTCCGGTTTCCTTACAGGCAACTCGGCAGTCAGCAATGCTCCCTGCTGATTTTGTAAGCGTGTCGATAACTGATTTTCAGCAAGCGATCCATTACCTGCTAAGAGTGCGTTGCAAAATGTATCGAGCGTCTTATCCGGCGTTGAACGAAACGCAATCAGAGAGATGAGCGAGAAAATGATGATGATTGCCAGCATCACAC
>JBOGTO010000636.1:0-3521 GCA_050695155.1 Ktedonobacteraceae bacterium | reverse complement strand
CCCCCGGATTGAGGGAAAGCGGATAAGGGAAGGCACTGTCGGGACTATTGATTGGAGATGTTTGTCCAAGATCGCTCGTATTCAGGTTCGCGGCGACATGCCCATCTAACGAGAGATGCCAGGGACCGCCATAGTTTTGCTGCATACGCATAAAGGTCATGATGCCCGGCCCCGTCTGATCAAAAAGCACACGCTCTCCATCTGGCAAGACACGCGCGACATGCGTATTATCAGCATTGCTGCCGCCCGTATCAGCCGTAGACGCGCCCTCAACCCGGTCTCCCAATTCCAGATACGCAAGCTTGTCCAGGTTGCGATAAGCATCCAGGCCGAGATAGAGCGGAGGCGTTTGCGTAGCTGGCAAGGATGTACCTCGCGTTCCGCCAGAAGTACAGGCATTCACGACCTCACGCGAATCACTGACAGGCCAGAAATGGACAGCGAAAAGAATTGTAGCAAGCAAAAACACGAGGAATAAGGCGATGCGGACAGGAAGATACCAACCTCTACGCATAATACGCTTTCTTTCCTGTTTTATATTGTTTCCCCGTCCGGGCATGGCTTCCAGATATGGTCGCTCATCGAAGACATAGATATGGGCGCATTTATTTCGAGCGGAATAGGTACGCCGCGCAGGGTCAGCGAGAAGAGATCTCCGCGTCCATAATGGCCGACTGCATCAAATCCGCTCCGCGCGGTAAGCGTCGCTTCAGCAGGCGCGTCGGCATATAATATAGTCTCGCTGCCCTGTACGGGGCCAGCGACGATATTGCCCAGTGGATCGACGATCACGCTATCTCCAGGACCGATCAGTTCGTCCGGCTGATAGACGCCCAAAGCCCTTAAATCCGGCGTGAGGTCCGTTTCACGCATCAGGACGCCCACGCTGATAACCCACATGCGCCCCTCAGCGGCAAAATGGCGCACCGAGGCGTGCCAGCGATCGCCATAATCTTGCATGGGTGCCACATGAATCTGCTCGCCCTGCGCATACAGGGTGGTTCTGGCAAGTGGCATCATATTTTCCCAGCAAATCAAGCCACCGAGGATACCATGCGGCGTCGTAATGGTGCGCAATGTGGTGCCATCGCCGGCTCCCCAGACCATCCTCTCAGCAAAAGTAGGAACTAATTTACGATGCCTACCAACTATAGCGCCATCAGAACCAAAATAGAGCAGCGTATTGTAGAGCGTCCCTGAACCGACAGGCCGCTCGGTAACTCCCACTACAGCCATGATATGATGCGCCCGGCAAGCCTCTCCAATGATATGTGTTTCGGGACCCGGTACCGTAATAGCTTGCTCGATAAAACGCTTCTCAAAGGTTGCGAACGGCTCCGCGCTGGGACTGGAGGAGCGAGGCGGGACGCGCCATACAAAGTCAGGGTAGCCGGGAAGGCATGACTCCGTAAAGACAACTAACCACGCGCCCGACTTAGCGGCCTCGGCTATACTCTCAGCAACACGTTGCGCGGTTGCTTTCGCGTCGAAGTAAACAGAAGCTATTTGCGCGGCTGCGACAATACCCATAATCAATGACTCCAATCGTGATTTTCTTACTGTTGAAATTATGGAGCTTCAAAGACAATGGTGCAAGAGCCAATCGCTGAGATGGAAAAAGCCAGGATGAGGAAGAGAATCGTTGTCGCCGGACGCCCGCAAGGGGCGTCCCTACATGTCAAAGGCACTCCCATCCCCTCCGCCGATTGTCTCAGGCTGGGAGAGGCGGGAGGTCAATCCAGATGTAGGGATGCCCCTTGCGGGCGTCCGGGGTGGGGTCGGGTCGCACTTTTCAATCACCCATCTCTTACTCATCTACCCGATCAGGCACGTCATCTCTACCATTGAAAGGAGGTGATAAAGGCTCTTTGCCCTCGACGGTGTAACGCTGGTAGGCGATATACGAGTACACGACCAGGATGAGTATCACCACTATCAACGGCACGAATAGACCTATAAAGCGCAACGGCGGAAAGAAGCTGGTGATTAGCCCGACAAAGCCTACTGCTACAAAGAGCCACCCACCTAGCCGGTGAGTCCTTTCCCATACGATGTCGCTCGCAAGTGTCCAGGGCGTGCGAATACCCGCCCAGAAGTTGCGGCGCAGCTTGCCCAGGTAGTTGCCCAGGAACATGAACAGGACTGAGACCGCCAGGCAAACTATCAGCGAAATGTCCACCTTCGCTCCCAGGGCATAAGCGGTAGTGAGCAGCTGGATTACCAGCATAAACAGGAGAATGCCCACCAGGATCAGGTTGACTACTTGAGCGTTGGCGCGGCGCTGGTTCTGATAGCCCAGGTTCGGGCCGATCTGTACAGCAAAGCGCAGGATCAGAAACAGCACAACGCTGATACCAGGGATTAAGATGGCGTTGACCAGTTTGGGCAGGTAGCCATTGACCTGACCCGATATATCGAAGTGCGAAGGCACCACCGGCGGCAGAAATGGATAGGTTCCCGCTGAGATGAGTACCTGCGCCACAATAATTAAAAGGGCAAGTATAGTCGTTGGATTGAAAAATGAAGGTTTAGAGGTTATTTTATCGCCAGCATTATCAGAGGGTTCCATTATGTTCCTCCTCG
Organism: Ktedonobacteraceae bacterium; assembly: GCA_050695155.1. Taxonomy (GTDB): domain Bacteria; phylum Chloroflexota; class Ktedonobacteria; order Ktedonobacterales; family Ktedonobacteraceae; genus CF-113. The sequence goes on along the minus strand of JBOGTO010000636.1, from coordinate 938 downwards.
TGTTCGTCAAGTTCTAATTCAGATTCTACAGGATATGCTTCGGGATGTTCGATTTGTTCTACGCCGTTGGATGACGGTTCCAATCCTCCCAGCCAGCTCATAATTTCGGTGAGCAGGTCCTGGAAGACGGTTGTATTAAGCGAATAGACCTGAAACTGTCCGCGCCGCTCGACGCGCACCAGGTCGGCCATTTTCAAGACCATCAGGTGATGCGAAAGCGCGGTACGACCGACACCGGCATATTCGGCCAGTTCGCCCGCGTTGCGTTCTCCTCCTCGTAGATATTTCAAGATGCGCCGCCGCGTAGGGTCAGCGAGTGCTTTGTAGCCTTCTTGCATAGTATAGACGTTGACTTTCTGCTTTTTTCAAATCTTCAGCATATACTGAAATGCTAGCATACAATTTATTGTTGTGTCAAGTTTTGCTACTTCCAGCGAGATACCTGGGGATAAGCCTTCCTGTGAGAAGACTTGAGTGGCATCCTGCCTGTCGTCATCCTTCGCTTCCGCCTGTCATCCTGAGCGCAGCGAAGGATCTCGGTGTGGCGAACGAGATCCTTCGCTGCGCTCAGGATGACAACCATTATCTCCATTGGAAGTTTGTAACTGATATTAGCTTCTGCTACAATCTACAGGAGACGCCTCATAGATGAAGGAGAACACCGGATGCATTTTGATGAGTGGCTGCTTGTTTCTGCGGTGCTGCTCCTTTTGAGCATTCTTGCCTGGAAAGTCTCCAGTAGGCTGGGCATTCCAGCCCTATTACTCTTCCTGGGGATTGGTATGCTGGCGGGTTCAGACGGTCCGGGCGGTATTTATTTTGATAATGCATCGATCGCGCAATCTGTCGGCGTACTCGCCCTGGCCTTCATCCTTTTTGCTGGCGGGTTAGATACAGAATGGAAAGTTGTGCGTCCCGCTCTTGGCGGAGCTTTAGCC
>JBOGTO010000635.1:0-5630 GCA_050695155.1 Ktedonobacteraceae bacterium | reverse complement strand
GTGCCGGTCGCTGCTGGCGACCGGCACACAGACTCCTCCTTATTGTGCAAAATTGTGCAAACTAATGGCTGCCAGCGCGTCGGGCTTCGACCTGCCCATTCTGGACACGCACGTCGTAGCGTGGGGCGTTGGCTGTTGCCGGCCCGGTGAGCGCGCGGCCATCGCGCATACAGAAGCGCGAGCCGTGCCAGGGACATTGCACCACATCGCCTTCCAGAGAGCCTTCATCCAACGGCCCACCGGCATGAGAACAGGTAGCGGATATGGCATAGATATGCAAACCCTGGCGCAGCAGGACAACTGGAACGCCGGATACCAGCACGCGATAAAGTTTGTTTTCCTCGACTTGTTCAACAGGCATGACCACCTCAAAGCTATCGCTCCCGGCTTCCCAGGCCGTATGATTGACGTTGGTACCTTTTGTGAAGACCATATCGCCACCCAGATAGGCGGCATAGCTCATCACACACAGTCCAATAAAGCCAATAATGGCGGCGGCAATGCTATCGCCACTGCTCTGTGTCAGTCGTAGCACCAGCGAGACGATATAGAGGATCAATGCGCTCGAATTGAAGATGGCATGATTAAGCCCAACACGACGCTCCGCGCCATAGGTATCGCTCCAATCGGCGAAACCGGTACAGGCAGCCCCTAGCGCGCCCAGGATGCCCAGAATGACGGTCACTTCCGCCCCACGAGCAGCCCAGGCAAAGTTGGTCGGCGAAATAAGCCAGATGACATCAAAAATGGCCGTTATCACCCAGGACCCAACAGGAATATCGGTCAGCATGGCGTGCAGAGGATGCCCGAACCAGGTGCCGTTGAGGAAGCTCTTAAAACGGCGCGGCGGCTTGCGATTAGCGCCAATCAATACGCCAATAATATGCTGCAATTGATCGCTCAAACGTTCCGCGAAGGGCTGCGGGGCCGCTTCACTTGATGAAGCAGTTTCGGAGGCAGAATCACTCGTTGTAAGAGAAGCGATGGTGTTCTGCGAATCGGATGTGTCAGACATGAATTGCTCCTTTCGGATAATTGAAATATGTTCTTGCTATTTCTATACCATTACATGGCATAGAAAGTCAATGATTCATTTGACTTACTTGACAAAGTGATAAATTTTCGTTACACTGGAGATATATTAGAGGAGGCGTATGGCACGCTTAAACTGGAACCAGCGATTTTTTACAAGCACACGTGGGCGCATCCTGACATTATTGCGACGAGAGAAACGCACCGTAGACGATTTAGCAGACGAGCTAACGTTGACCGATAACGCGGTGCGCGCCCATTTGACGACACTGGAACGCGATGGCTTTGTGCGCCAGCAGGGAGCGCGGCGCGGCAGTGGCAAACCTGCGTTTGTGTATGAGCTGGCTCCAGAAGCGGAGAATCTGTTTCCCAAATCCTATGGGCAGGTTTTGAACGAACTGCTACAGGTACTCGAGGAGCGCGTGAACAAAGCCGAGTTAGAGGAAATGCTGCGTATCGTGGGTCGCCGTATTGCCACAAAATGGAATATTCCAGAGGGAGACCTGCTTGTCCGGCTCGAAGCCGCTGTCGAAGTGTTGAACGAAATGGGCGGTATGGCCGAACTCGAGCAGGAAAACGACACCTATTGTATCCGCAGCTATAGCTGTCCCCTGGCGGCAGCTGTGCCAGGACATCCAGAAGTCTGTCGCATGGCCGGAATGCTGCTCACTGAACTGGTGGGCGTGCCAATTCACGAACAGTGCGATTGCGGCGAACGCCCTCAATGCCGATTCGTGGTAACGACAAAAGCTTGAATACTTGTGCTTGTAAAAAACGAGGCGCGATGCTGAATGCATCGCGCCTCGTTTTTTACAAGCACAAGCTTAATCCAGGTAATCCTTCAATTTGCGGCTGCGGCTGGGATGGCGCAATTTGCGCAGGGCCTTCGCCTCAATTTGACGGATGCGCTCGCGGGTGACGTGGAACTCTTTGCCCACTTCCTCCAGTGTGCGGCTGCGACCATCGTCCAGACCGAAGCGCAGTTGCAGCACTTTGCGCTCGCGCTCGGTCAGGCTATCCAGCACGTCTTCCACCTGCTCCTTGAGCAGTTGGTGGCTGGCGGCATCGGCGGGAGCCAGCGCGGTATGATCTTCGATGAAGTCGCCCAGGTGGCTGTCATCCTCTTCGCCAATTGGCGTTTCCAGGCTGACAGGCTCCTGACTGACCTTGATGATCTCGCGCACTTTCTCCGGGCTGATCTCCATCTGCTCGGCGATCTCTTCGGACGTAGGCTCGCGGCCCAGGTCTTGCAGCAAGCGACGGCTGATGCGGATCAGGCGATTGATGGTCTCTACCATATGGACGGGAATACGAATGGTGCGGGCCTGGTCGGCGATAGCGCGGGTAATGGCCTGGCGAATCCACCACGTCGCATACGTGCTGAACTTGAAGCCCTTCGTGTAATCGAACTTCTCGACCGCGCGAATCAAGCCGATATTGCCCTCCTGGATCAGGTCCAGCAAGCTCATACCCCGGCCAATATACTTTTTCGCTACACTGACGACCAGGCGCAGATTGGCCTCGGTCAGGCGGCGCTGAGCCTCCTCACCATCTTCGATGGTGCGATAATCGCGCATCGTAGCGGGTTTGGTCAGCTCGATGCGCCCGCGCTGCATACGACGGGCCAGGCGCACTTCTTCCTCTGCCGAAAGCAAAGGAACGCGCCCGATCTCGCGCAGGTACATGCGCACGGGATCGTCAAGGCTGCTCTCAATATCAGCAACCACGATGCCCAGGCCCTCGTGCAAATCATCCCATTTGCCACGCGCCATCTCTTCGTCCTCTGGCCCAGGCTCCCAGTCAATGGGTGGCTCTTTAGACGGATCCAGGCTATCCATAGATTCCTCGTCCTGCATCTTAAACAGGTCAAACGACTCAGTCGTATCAGCAGGAGTAACAAAGCTACCCCCTGTAGCGACATGAGTATGACCACTGATCGCGCCAAGATTAAAAAAACTATCAGAGCTGCTCAACGTGGCATCGTCAAAGGTTGCCACGTCGAAAAATTCATGCAAAGGTTCCGTATTGATACGATCGTGGTCTACTAACTTCAATACTTCTTCTTCATTCACCATTCTGGCATCCCCCTTCAGGAAACAGGTATTCTCTTCTGGATGGATAAACGGATAACAACGAGATATCCTGTCTCCCTATCCTGAATTCTCGCTCCATGCCTGGAAACCGGATGCGGTTTTCCGGCCCGGCAGGATCAAACAAGCGTCGATGGATAATAATATAAGTTCGCCGTACATCTAACCATGCAAATGCATGGCCGTATCAATGGTTCGCAATTCTCGATGGATGCCCGAAAATCGCTGCCGGAGTTGCTGTGCCGCCTCAACCTCTCCAGCATGTTCTGCCTCTCGCATGAGAAGCAGGAGTTCCGTATTCTGTTGTAATAAACATGCCCGCTTGAGCCGGGTTGCGCACTGGACTGCTGCTTTCTGCAATCCTGCTCCATCTAATGGAGACCGCGACTCAATGCTTTTCCGCGCTCTATCGATGGTGGTCAACAATGCGGAAGGCACAGCTTGTTCTATGGATTGAAATAAAGGGGAAGAACCACGTTGATCCACTGAATTGAAAAAGCGGTACAACTCTCGCGTGTCTGTCCCTGCAAAGTCACCATCGTTTATTATACCACAAACGTGCGTGTTTAGGTCAGGATTCGCAAGAAGTAGCCCGATTAGGTAGTCCTCCCATTGTACCCTATTATTACTACGTTTGTCAAGTCCAAATGTTCTACCATTCCCCCAGCCGCTTTTCTGGCTTGCTGTACCATCATCGCCGCCCGTCTCTACATCCCCCGTTGGCTTCTCTGCGGCCTGGTGATCCGGCAGAATTTGTCTTGCCCCTGGCACATCTCCTGTTCGCGCGTAGTTCCCGCGATCTGTAAAGGCGGCTGTAACGCTTGTTGTCTTCTGCCCGCGCAGCACACGCTGCAATTCTTCATTGAGCGCGCGCTCGTCAATCCCAATCATGGTGGACAGTTTCTGGATATAAGCGTCACGCTTGATACGGTCGGATATGGCCCCAATTACAGGTAACAATCGTTTGGCCGCCTCCGCTTTTCCGTATGGCTGTTTGAGATCGAGGCCCGCCACTTTCGCTACAAAGTAATATTCGATGAGCGGCAGTGGATGCGCGATCACCTCCGACCAGGCTTTGAAATCACGCCGGATAAATTCGTCCGGGTCCTCGCCGGGTGGCAATTGTGCTACGTTGATTTCCGCATCCACCTGCTCTTCCAGCCGGATAATGCCGCGCTGCTCCTGGCCCCTCTTGCCCCGCACATGCTTTACATAATTCTCGGATACCACCGGCACAGGCACGATTGTGCGATCAAATGCCTTCAACGCTTCTTCGATGCCGCGTTCGGTGGCGGCTACTCCAGCCGAGTCAGGGTCGAGAGCGAGTGTTACCTGCTTTGTCAGATTCTTCAACTGTTGAATGTGCTTTTCAGTGATAGCGCTGCCAATACACGCTACCGTCTGCCTGGTTCCGTACTGGTGGGCAATCACGGCATCCACATAGCCCTCCACGATCACCGCCTGCTTCGCCAGTTTGATACTTTCGCGTGCCCTATCCAGCGCATACAGCACGTTGTTTTTCTCAAACAACACTGTCTGCGGCGAATTGAGATACTTGGGCTGACCATCGCCCATCGCCCTCCCACCAAACCCAATCACCCTGCCCCGTGTATCCCGTATCGGAAAAATGATGCGGTTGCGAAAGTAATCATATACACCTCCATCTTCCCCACCCATCTCGCGCACCCGCGCCAACCCGCCATTTACCATTTCACGTTCAGTATACCCGCGCCCTGTCAGGTAGCGGCTCAGCCCGTCCCACGAGTCGGGTGCGTAGCCCAGGCTGAAAGCGATTACCGACTCCGACGTAACGCCGCGACTCTGCAAGTATACGCGCGCTGCGCTGGCATCCCTGGAGCGTAACAACGCCTGGTGAAACCACAACAGTGCCTCATCGTTCATCTTGCGTAGCCGCTCTTTAGCCGCGCTGCGCTCGCGTTCCTCCTCCGGATCCCGGCCCGCGCCCTGATCGTCAACCGCGACGCCCGCCTTCTCTGCCAGGTAGTGCAGCGTCTCCCGGAAATCGAGTCCCTGTTGCTTCTCCACAAAGGTGAAGATATCACCGCCCTCGTTGCAACCAAAGCAGCGCCACGTTTGCGACTCCGCGAATACATGAAACGAAGGTGTGCGCTCGTTATGAAACGGACAATGGCCCCGGTACGACTTTCCCGACTTTTGTAGAGCCACCACCAGCCCGATTTCTTCCACTACGTCTATTTTGGCTTTGATCTGCTCAATTTGCGATGTCATCGTCAGTCCCCTGGTTCAACGCGGCGGCTCTACCTGGATGCTTCTCTCACAACAATATAACGAGCTACATTATAGAAAGTTGCGTCATTTTATACGGTTCTACAAAGTAATTGTAACAAGTGAACCAATTGTCCTATTTCTCGCAGCTAAACGGAGGGTTTGGGGAGTTATCCACTTATCCACATCCCCTACGTACTAATATTTTTATTTTGTAATAAATTAAATAATATCGTAGTAGTAGTAGGGGATGTGGATAAG
>JBOGTO010000634.1:0-36006 GCA_050695155.1 Ktedonobacteraceae bacterium | reverse complement strand
CTGCTAGCGTCATTCATGCAAATTTGACGGAGTTGCCGCGCTGGTACTTATTACATCATCCTTTGACCGAACCGGCCAGGATACCGCGCACAAAGTAGCGCTGTAGCGAGAAGAATAGTATCAACGGCAGAGCCATGGAGAGGAACGACGCCGCCGTCAGTACAGGGTAGTTTTCTCCATACTGGCCGACCAGGTTCGCCACCGTCAGGGTCATGGGGGCATGATCGGGGGCGCCACCCAGGAAGATCAGGGAGACCAGCAGGTCATTCCATACCCACATGAACTGGAAGATAGCCAGAGACGCCAGCGCTGGCACCGACAAAGGTATCACAATGCTCCAGAACACGCGGAACGAAGAAGCACCGTCGATATGCGCCGATTCCATCAGGTCTCTGGGCAGGGCCACGAAAAAGTTACGCAGCAGGAAGACCGCGAAAGGCAGGCCGAAACCCGTGTGCGCAGCCCAGACGGCCCAGTACTGGCCGGTAAAGCCGAGCGCTGTGAAGATTTGCAGAACCGGCTCCAGCGCGATCTGCGAGGGAACCACCAGCATAGCGACAATCGCAAAATAGATGAAGTCGCGCCCAGGGAATGTCATCCAGGCGAAAGCGTAAGCTGCGAATGCCCCCAGCAGGAGCGGAAAGATCGTCCCCGGTATAGAGATGATCAGGCTATTGATAAAAGCCTGGCCGAGGCCGTTGGCCTGGATGACATTCGCATAGTTCTGGATAGTGAAGTGCCAGGGAGGCACCAGCCCCGACCACCAGCCCGTAGTCGTGATCAGATTAGCTGGACGAAACGAAGCAACGAAGAGGCCGAAGGTCGGTACCGACCACAGCAAGGCGATGATTACCACGATGGTCGTGACCACCGGGCCTGCTGACCCTGGCCTTAAAGCGGTCCTCTCACGCACGCGCGCTGTCGGACGCACTACCTGTGTTGCCAGCGGAGCGCTCTGTTCGCCGGACAGGGGTATCTCGGATAAGCTCATCGTGTTCTCTCCTCCGCTCGCAATCTCCGAATATTGATATACATCACCGGCAAAATCACTATCGTCAGCAGCACCGCAAACGCGCTGCCCAGCCCGTAGTTGCTGAAGTTGAACAACTGGTTGTAAAACTCCATAGCCACTACGCTGGTATTATAATTGCCGCCGGTCATGACATAGACCACGTCAAAGATCTTGAGGATATTGATAAGCATGGTAATCGTAACGACCGTGAGGGTAGGCGCGATCATGGGAATGGTGATACGCCAGAACATGGTCAGGCGGCTCGCCCCATCCATTTTGGCGGCCTCGATGATTTCATCTGGTATACCTTTCAGCGCGGCAGAGAGAATCACCATACTGAAACCGGTCCACATCCAGACGTACACCACGATCAACGCCAGGTTATTAATAGATTCATTTATCGTCCAGGCCTGCGGCCCTATGTGGAAAAGGGAGAGGAAGGCGTTGAGCAGGCCGATCTGGGTCTGGTTGGCCGGCTCATAGATGTACATAAAACGCCAGATGACGCCCGCGCCCACAAAGGAAATCGCCATCGGGATAAAGAGAGCCGATTTGATGACACTCTCGATCCTCACGCGGTCAACCAGCACAGCCACGATCAGGCCCAGCCCGACGGTCAGGATGGTGGCGACCACCAGCCAGATCAGGTTATTCCTCAATACTATGAGTAGACTTGAGTTACTGAAAATAAGCCCGTAATTCTTCAGCCCGACAAAGGCCGTCGTGTCGGCATTATTTAAGCTGAGCCAGACCGTGCTGATAAACGGCCAGATGAAGAAGACTCCCATCAGGAGTGCAGTAGGCGCGATCCAGATCCAGGCCGACAAAGAGGAGATGCCCCGCCTCTTTGGACGGGGAGGAACTGTCACAGCCGCGCGTTCGGTCGTCGCTATCGTTGCCATGTTTTGCATCCTTTGTCAACACAAGAGATGGGATCGGAGATCTCCATCTCTTGTCGAACGTTCTTACACTGCAAACGTAGTTGCCTGACAGGCTCCAGGGAGATGATGATGATCTCTTTGCAGGGAAACAATCATCCTCTACCCTGAATTATACTCTGGATAGGTCAGGATGTATAGACCTGTGACGCAGTGCTTTCCAACGTACTGAGTACACTGTCGAGCTTTGTAGCGTCGCCGATGTAGGTCAGCATCCCCGACCAGTAGGCATTCTCCATCGCTGTCGGCATCAAGTCATCGGCCCCCACTCTAAATGTGGTGGCAGTGGTCAACTGTTGGGCAGCGGCCTTTGATACGGGATCGGAATAGACGCTCAGGGGAACCGATTTGTTGACCGAGGTCGCGCCACCGCGCTTGGGCCAGATGCTCTGCGCCTCCGTCGAGGCGATAAATTGCATGTACTGGCGCGTACCGTCGTTATCTTTCAGCGCCGCCATGATGTCCGCGCCACCCGTTACCGAACCCGCATACTGCTGGTTGATGGTTGGGAAATCGAAGAAGCTGAAATCGGTACCCGCCTGGATACTTGGGAACTGCTTGGTGATAAAGCCCTCCGTGAAGTCGCCCAGGTAGTACATGTAGGCTTTGGGCGGACTATCAAAGGGCTGGTAGGAGGCATCCTGGAAGTTGGTTGCCAGTACAGATTGCGGCGCACCGTTGACGTAGTGGTTGCCATGCACGATCTGGCCGAACATCTGAATGGCGTTCTTGATGCTCGGGTCGGTCCATGGAATCTGGTGCTTATACCACTTATCATACAGGGCGGCACCATTCAGGTTGAGATAGATCTGGTCAACCCAGTCGGCGGCAGGCCAGCCACTGGAAGCTGAACTCTCCACCCCCAGCGCCCAGGGGTATTTACCGCTGCCAGCGATCTTGTCCGACAGCGAGATAAGGTCAGTCCATGTCTGGGGAATCGTATAGCCCAAAGCCTGGAACTGTTTGGGGCTATACCAGATGGTACCCTTGGTGTTGGCTTTGGGGAAAACAGCGTAATAATCGCCGTTGTATGAGCCAAAGTCGATCCAGCTCTGCGCGTAGTTCTGTTTGAGCGCGTTCATGTCGAAGAAGGAATTCAGTTTGACCAGTTTCCCCTCTTTTGCCAGCGTCTGGAACTCAGGAAGGGAAGGCATTCCGGCTACGTCTGGCGGGTTGCCGCCCCTGACGCGGGTAGTCAATACGGCTAGCAAGTCGCGCGTCGACTCGACTTTGACCGAAATACCCGTCTTCGCCTTGAAAGCATCATTGATGGCGTTGAAGGAATCCAGCTCTTCCGCGACATATTCGGTCAGCACGTCAATAGAGGTGACTTTGGGCGGTGTGGTGGAACTGGAACCGCCGCCGCAGGCATCCAGCAGGGCAGCAGCAGCGCTCACCGAAAGTCCTGCCGCGACGGCACGCTGCATGAACTCACGACGGTTGAGCTTGTGATGCAAAGTGAAGTCTTCTACAATTTGATCCAATGAGTTCCGTTGATGACGATCAAAAATAGGCATGGTATCCTCCCTTATTTGGCCTATCAATCGATGATTGCGCTCGCAACCCTGACAAGCTTGAGTACCTGGCAATGCGACGCTAAATACCTCTTCCTTGCCCGAGGAGCGTACACGCCCTTACAGCGTACAGGGAAACCTCTTATGGTTGAACGTCTTTATGGGGGCTTCTATGGGGCTACTCTTACCACTCAGTAGAATAGATCAGGTAATACTACATGATGTATAAGCGACTCTCGACATCTATAAATTGCCTGTCACTTTTTCCCCGTTTCGCCTGTCTCTAGTAGTAGGAAGCATTTTCTTTCATTTACCTGTATACGATGCAACGCAGCAACGCCCACCGAATAATTCAGGGAGGGAAAAAATGATCAACATGCTCCCCAACGAGCAATTGAGGCGCGAGCGTCAACGTCGCGGTTGGTCCCGGCAGTACGTAGCCGAGCAGATTGGCGTGGCCGATCCCAAAACCATCGGGCGCTGGGAACGCGGAGTGGCCTTTCCCAGTTCTTATTTCTTACAGAGACTCTGCACGCTCTATGGCATGTTTGCCCAGGATTTGGGGTTATTTCCCGAAGAGCATCATGTCCCCGCCGCACAATCAGGGACCCCGGAGCCCGGCGCATCGACTGATGCTGGCAAAAAGCTCCTTACGCATGAACTCATCCCAAATAAACACATGCAGCATATCAGCGATGGCATTATCTGGGCCAGCCTCGGACTGCGGCCAAATGTGTCGGACCTGCTAGGCAGATGGGGAACTCTGCTCGACATCTCTGCCACTGATTGATGATCTGGTCAGTCCGATCAGGGTAGTGTATGATTAAGGAGAAACAGTAGACCTTCGTGAAGATTTTCAGCAGCAGAAGCATCTTTGTAAGAAGAGAGGATATGCTCAGATATGGAGTACGGAATACCAGATACTCCCTCATCCACGTCAGGCAGACTTCCTGATGAGCATAACCTTGTGCTTAGAGCAAGAGATGGCGACCAATTGGCCTTCGAAACCCTCTATGAGCGGTATAACGACCGCATATGCCGCTATTTAACCCGCATGACTGGCGATGATGGCGTCGGGTGCGAACTCACCCAGGAGGCTTTTTTGAAAGCCTGGGAAGCTCTGCCGGGACTGCGAGATCCAGCGCGCTTCGCTAACTGGCTCTATCGCATTGCGACCAACCGCGCCTATAACTATCAAGAACATGCGAAACTGCTCCACGTAATTCCCTGGGAAGAGTATGCAACGCGAGCGGAAACGCCCAGGCTGGCGGGACCAGAAGAGCAAGTGGAGGAAGCGGAGTTGCTGAAGCTGGCTCTGGCGCGCGTCTCGCCAACATACCGCCCGTGTCTTATCTTATACGTGGTCGAAGAGTATTCACAACGGCAAATAGCTGAATTGCTACAGATAAAAGAAACATCCATTGGAAAATACGTCAGCCGGGGGAAAGAGGAATTGCGTCAGATATACCGGCGGCTCACAAACGAGCCTGGGGCTTCAATAAAAGGAGGAAAGCGGGGCTAATGAGAAACCAACCACCCTGCATTGCCTGGGCAGAGAAACTCGCGCTGAGACGAGAGGATCTCTCACCTGCTGATCGCGCCGCGCTCGACGCGCATCTACAAACCTGTCCGGCATGTGAAGCGGCTCAGGAGGACTATCATTTTCTCGATGCCCGCCTGCGCGCGCTCCCCCTTTCTACGCTCAAACCTTTCCCGCGTCTCTCCGCGCAGACTTTTGCGCGGGACACAGCAACGATAGACACTCCTGAAAAAGTCAGTGCCAATGACGCTGAAAGCCTTTCCCGCGTCTCTTTGCCGGTCAGGCGCGGACCTGTTCGCGGGCTGGCCTCCACGCTTCAACGCGCCATTCCCGTTGCGCTCGTTGCAACTCTCATACTGGCATTGGTAACGATCTTTAGCATACAAATCGTCAGTAGAACCGCTTCTCATACGACTGGAAGCATGATACTTTCCTATCAAGGACACACCGACTACGTAGATGCTGTCGCCTGGTCTCCCAATGGGCAATATATCGCATCGGGCGGTTGGGACGGTATCGTGCAGGTCTGGGATGCGCAAACGGGAGCCAGCATCATCACGTATAGAGGACATAGCGACGTTGTGAGCGCCGTTGCCTGGTCGCCCGACGGCCAGTACATTGCATCGGCCAGTTGGGACGGCACTGTGCGCGTCTGGAATGCCTTTACCGGACAACTGCGCACCCTCTACACGAACCACGATGATATTGTCAGTGCGCTCTCCTGGTCTCCCAATGGGCAATATATCGCCTCCGCCAGTTGGGATTCCACCGTACAGGTCTGGTATGCGCAAACGGGAGAGACCATTCGCGTCTACAGAGGACACACCGAATTTGGGCATGGCGAATTTGTAGATGCCGTCGCCTGGTCTCCCGATGGACGATACATCGCCTCTGGAGATAGAAGCAACACGATAAAAGTTTGGGACCCATTCAGCGGCAAAACGCTCATGACCGACGACGAATTTAACTGGGATGGAGGCATCGTTGAGGCCATTGCCTGGTCTCCCGATGGAACCAGAATCGCGGTAGGGAGCAGAGACAAAAGCGTGCGCATCTGGCAAGCCTTTAATGGTCAGCTTCTCCTGAACTACGCGGGACACACCAATGAAGTGAGCGCCCTGACCTGGTCGCCCAACGGCAAATACATCGCATCGGGCGGTTGGGATACCACTGTGCAGGTCTGGAATGCAAATACAGGAGCCAGGATTTACACCTACCGGGGACATAGCAACACCATCGATGCGCTGGCCTGGTCGCCCAACGGCAAATATATCGCATCGGGCAGTTGGGATCACACCGTGCAGGTCTGGTATGCCCCCTCAACGCCAGCGCGATGAAACCTAACCGAGGAGGTCACTAATGGGTAATGGGCCTCTCGGAACTGATGAATTGTGCCGACCAAATACGTAATAGGATCGGTTGCCCCGGTTCTGTAGGGACAAGGGGCGGGGTTGGGTGGATGAGGGGGCCTTGTCCTAGTTGGGGAACGATCTCCTCGGCATAACATGAACCTCCAAATGAATTTTAATAACCAAAGTCGGGAATGTCATTCTGAGCGCAGCGAAGAATCTCCCGTCGGATTGAGATTCTTCGCTGCGCTCAGAATGACAGGTGAATACTGATCCCGGTTGGTAACATTCATCAGGACGAGAACGCCCCCACCCTTTTCATTCCTCCATTCGTTCGTCAAAATTCATAAGGGGCAGGGATGCTCGTTTCGCGCAACACCTGCGCAAACCGTTCCCCCAACAGCACTTCAAGATATGGCGTGACGCCCCAGTAATTTTTCAATTCGAGATATTCCCGAACATACTCAGGGTTGCCAGAGGGCAGGTGGCGCGCGGCGCGGATCATCAAGTTTTTGTCGGTATGCTCGGCGGCGATAAATTCGACAACATCGGTTTTGTAGCCCATGATACGCAGGATAAGCGCGCGAAAGGTATCCGTGAGGATGTCGGCAAGACGTTTTTTGAGAATGCCGTCCTGAAAGACGGGGGCAAAGGGCGCAACCGCGTTAAGTTGTTCATGCAGGTGATGATGGCAGCATGGAGCAGCGAGAATCAGGCGCGACTCCGCGCGTATGCCCTGCAAAATCGCCTCGTCGGTGGCTGTATCGCAGGCATGTAAGGCCAGCACAATATCTGGCGGCATCTCAGGCGCATAGTCGATAATGGCCGACTTCTGGAAACACGCCACTGAGAAACCTAACTCTACGCTTTGCCGATTATCCTTTTGTATCAGCGCATCGTTGACATCAATACCCACCAGGCGCGCCGGAATATGCCGCACCTCATTGAGATAGTGATATACGGCAAAAGCGAGGTAGGCCGAACCACAGCCACAATCGAGAATCTGCACCGGCAGCGTTTCAAAACGCTGCAACTCATCCGTATGTTCGAGCAGCTTGAGAAATTCATTGATCTGCGTAAACTTGGCCTGCATGGTGGGGCGCACTTTCCCCTGCGCATCCATGATGCCTGTCGCCTGTAAGAATGCATCTGGCCGGTCGGCTGGCAGCAACAGGTTTTTACGCTGATCGTGTGAGAGATCGGGATTGCGAGTAACGGCCTCGCTTGCCGGAGTGCTATGCGCGACGGGCCTGCCTTTCTTTGTAAACTGCACATGCAGCGTCTCACTCAAAGATTGCGCGGCAATGCTATGGAAAGGTAAGGCCAGCAATTCGTCAAGCTTTGCCCCGGCCTCGGCGTTGCGGTAGTTTTTGGTAATATCCTGTTTCTGCGTGAAGTACGAGAATTGGAGGTAGCGTTCGTTTTTAAGGCGCACAGGCCGCACAATCACCTGTCGCCAGGGCAGTAGAGGTTCGCGTATCTGTCCCTTCATGGTCAGCCGCACGAACTGTTCCTCGTCCAGGACAATTTGTTTGATCTGCTCTTTATAATCGTTGTTCATTCTTATTTATTTAACTATCAGTACCGGGCAGGTGGCTTTTTCTATTAAAGAGTGGCTGACACTGCCCATAATGGCGCTGCGCAATGTGCTGAGGCCGCGTGTGCCAACCACAATGATGTCCGCGTGCGTATCTCCTGCCGCCTGCAAAATACCCTCATCCACGCGACTGTGTTCCACGACGCGCCCGGAGATGGTCACATCAGACGATGTGACCAGGCTGCGAATTTCCGCGACAGCGCGATCCACAATGGCCTGGGCCTGCGCAAGTTCCTCTGAGTTTGCTGCCGCTTCCTCTTGCGTAAATACCGGGGACATCTCAACCGGGTTCTCCGGCGTCAGGACTGACAGTGCCACAGAGGGATGGATTCCGCGCAGGTGAACATAGACAACAGTGACTTCTGCCTGCTGGCGGCGATCCGCAACCTGGGCGCTGAACCGGACAGCGCGATCAGCATTTTCTGAACCATCGGTTGGAACAAGCACATGATGTATCATCACCAAAACCTCTTTCTGTCTTGCGCATGGCTTCTTTTCTCCTCTAGTCTATCTCACTAACAGGCTAACGTCTAGTGAAATCAGTAATATTACCGAGAAAAGCTTCAAAATGTGAAGTTTTGCGACAATTCGTTGTGTATAACTCTTTCCTTTTGATCCCTGTTTCTGCTATACTTGCACACAACATATATATTCTTATAGAATCCAGTATTATGTGCGCCCACTGCTAGCAGCGCGGCGATTGAAAAAGATTTTAAGTAAATAGGTCACTGGTAACAACAATACCTGAAGCTTTAACACAATGCGAAAGGCAGCAACCGACATAGATGTCGCAACATACTAAAATACGTCACAAGCAACACAATTCTAGCAGCCATCTCCCTTTCAAAATAGTTGGGCATAGTATTCCCTGTGAACGGCATCCCTCGCGCAACGAAGATAGTTACTTTATTGAGCGCGATGGCGGGCTGGCCGCAGTATTCGATGGCGTCGGGGGAAGCGCCGCCGGGGAGATCGCGGCACAGACAGCCAGGCGCGCCGCGCGCCGCAAGTGGTACCAGGAGCTACACGAAATACAGCAGGGATCGCCATTAAAGAAGGGCATCGTCAATTGCAACGCGACTGATTATTGTGCTGTATTGGAGCGTCTGGTTAAAACTGCCGATGAAGAGGTACGCACCGAGGGCGCGCGCGAGGCCGGCACCGACGATCTCGCTACGACAGTGGCAATGGCAATGCTCTGTCAGAACACCGGCAGCAATGCATACACGCTGTTTTACGCGCATGTGGGCGACAGCCGGGTCTACCTGCTGCATGAAAATGAACCACTTAAACGTCTCACAACCGATGACGGCTTGTTAGGCAGGCTAGTAGAAAGCCAGATGGTCGAAGAAGAGGACGCCCGGCGCATCGACCAGGCCATGCACTCCGAGGAACTTTCCGAAGTGGAATTTAGCTACTTCCGCCTGCGCGGTGGCATCACCCAGGCTCTTGGTGGCCCTGTGCCGCCGACTATCCATCTCAATTCCATTCCTATTACAATTGGAGACCGCATACTGCTCTGCACCGATGGTATTCATGATAACCTGACTGATAACGAAATCGAGACCATCCTGCGCAATTCGTCGCGTGACGCCGCCGCTCGCAACCTCGTTACGCATTCTCTGAATCGTTCGCGCGAAGAACGCCATATCACCGTGCGCGCCAAACCGGATGATATGAGCGCCATTGTGATTACCCGCCGTTTCTGACGAAAGTTCAATACATTGAGCTAGCCATTCCAGCCAGGCTCCAAAAGTACCAACCAATCCCCTGTTTTGCGCGTTGATTTAACGTGTGTGCTACACTCGTAACGATGCGGTCCAAGATTTACCGAAGACCTGGTAAGCTAACAGGGAAAGCAGCAGGGTAGGATGATCTACTCAAGACGCTTCTTGATAGATGACCGGACTTAAGAACGACTCCGAACTGAACTGAGAAACCGTTCCTTTTTGCAGGCTGCGCATAATCGCATCACAAAATTGAGAGGCTTTCAGCGCATCAAGCAATGAGGGTGAAGAACTGCTATAGTGCTGATAATGATCCAGGAAATCCTGCAATTCGGGTCCATACCCTGCTCGTCTCCAGCCATTATCCAGATTGCCAGCGCGATAGATTACTTCACCAGACATTTTCCCGGCGCGCAGCGGCATCAAGACTTCACCCAGGTTGGGCAAGGAGAATTGATAGCCATCAGGAGTCAGTAGCTCCGCTCGCAGCTCGAATTTATCGGTTAAGGTTCCCAGCTTCAACGTAGAGATCGATTTATTGACATGCTCTACCAGAACGACAATGATGAATTTTGAGTCCTGAGTATAAATAATAGACGCATGGACTTGCTGAACTTCTCCTGCCATCCATCGTAACAAATCGAGTGCATGAATACCATTATGATAGAGCCAGGCCTCCACAGGATCATCTCGTTCCCACTCTGATCCCGAAGGATGCTTACTTCTAAATTCAACATGGGTGACGGATTGATCGTTTTTATGATCCGCTGCGCAGGTATGCAGAGCCACCATCGCATCAGCAAAACGAAAGTTGAAACCAACCTGCACTCGCACCTCTAACGCGCTAGCCAGTTGCATAAGCTCTTGAATCTCATGGGAAGTACTGGCCGGTGGCTTTTCTACAAAACAAGCAATACGTTGCTGAACGAGATGGGAAGTCGATCTGTAAGCAGCCTGCGGCGGCAGCGCTACGAGGGCCGCATCCACATTATTGAGATCAACATCCTCCAGGTCTGTAGCCCATTGTTTCGCGTGGCTCAGTTGTTGTACAAGCTGAGCAGCCTCTTCATTAATATCGACACATGCTTCAACTTCATATCCTTCTAGCCGTCGCAGATAGGGAACTAGCGTCGTTTGCATGTGTCTACCACACCCCACCAGTGCGATTTTCGTGACTCTCTTCATATGCGTACCTACATTTCTCTAACGTTCTGTTTTTTCTCTATAAGCTGCTTTGCGAGTAATTGCCCAGCCTATACGTTGATAGATACACCACCACAGACCCACACTCTCCAGTAGAAATGCGGATAAACTAAAGAATAGCAGAGTCATGCGCCGTAACGGGGAGAGCGCATATGGTTTCCACTCACCTCCACTTTTATTTCGCAGTGTTTTCAGTTCAACGAAGAGTATCCCATACGTCAGAAGCCCGTAAAGCGAGTAAACTGCACAGGTAATCAGGAACATCGGCCAGGAACGGGCCGCCAGTGGCACTATAAATGCCAGAAAAATTGCTGGGGAGAGCCATAGCCATGTAAATGCATGAAGCAGCCCATAAAACGTCACCAGTTCTACCGTCAACCTATCGTACCTCTTCGTTTGCAATATAACCCACCTGCTACGAAGGTATTCAGTGTAGCCTAAAAACCAGCTTTTTTTCTGGATAATCAGTGATTTGATAGTGATTGGACTCTCCGCGGACTCCAGGAGGGGCAGTGGAACAATAGGAACATGCTCGATGCAGAGACGATAACTCCAAAGAAAGTCATCACAGATGTTGCTAGCAGTAAAGAGTTCTAAACGCAGGGCGAAATCATAGCGAAGAAAGAAGCCATGACCCACGCAGAGCGCAAATTCGGCTCCTGTAAGCCTTTGAAAGTTGGAGAGTTTTTCTGAATTGAACTGAAACGCGCTGCGACTTTGACGGCGCAGACGCGGAATTTCATGCGAGAGTACCCAGCGGCTTTGGAGGAGCGCGGCAGCTTGTAAGACTAAGCCCGCTCCTCGTGTTCCTAAATGACCAACATTCTCTAAAAAGAGCGCAGACTGCTGAAAAGCGGGAGGATACATGCCATGCTGATCTCCATAGCGATGAGACATTTCGCTTACCAGTTGCAATGTGTCTTTATGTGGACGCGAATCCGCATTATATATTGCAAGGTAGGTTGTCGATGGAGTGAAATCATCAACGTCCAGGCAAGCAGGCATCTGCTGCAAGGCATAATCCAATTGCTGATTCACATCTCCCTCTGTGTAAGGATAATGGAGATGAATGAACAAAGGCATATCAACCTGCTGATTAAGCTGTTCAATGCTCTCCTTGACAAGATCAATCGTTGTCGGATAAGACTGAAAAACATCGAATAAGTACTGGCGAACCTCTTCCTCGTTACCTTTGTGTTGAGCGACAGAGATGACATTCGTAAGAGTATCTTCAGAAAACAGGCCGAGGTATTTCTCTATCAACAAAGAAAGGGAAATTCGCTTAGAAGAGATATCCCCGGCAAGTGAAAGGAGCCTTGATTGCGCCTGTGTTCTCTGGGCAAGTTCTTTTTCGGTAGTGACGACACAGATACGCAATCGCTCATGAGGATATTTCAGGCCAGCCAAAACCCTGAGCGTCTCCTGGATGACTCGTTGCTCGCGCAGCACGGGAAGCAAAAGAATAATAAAAGGATATTCCTGGCTATCCGGGCTGAAACGCTGCCCACCTTGCTTCAACCAGCGAAGCGATGCGAGCATGTTCACCAGGTCTTCGATGCCGCGACAAGACATTGCGAGTACGGCTACGGCCCAAAGTAATAGAATTACATTTAACACGAAAAACCTTCATTCCTTATATTTTTTCGGTAGGAACAATCGCATCGTACTCAATGATTTGCTTGTGTTCTTGCTTGAATTTTTCGCCTATGGTCCACAGGTGATGCTTCATCAGTTCCGAAGCGATGTCTCTTTCGTATGAACTCAGATCAGAAAATTTGCAGACCCCTACCTGCAACGAAACGTCTACTTTTTTACCCTCCCATGTGAATGTATCGTTAGGCGCATCCCACAGTTTGCGCAGCCGTTCCAGAGAAACGAGCAAGTAATTTAGCGGAGTTCTGATAGTAGCAAGCACGAGATGGTCTGCCACCGACTCCTCGAAAAGAATTAGTTGCTTCTCGTCAAGCCGACTGGAGAGCTTTGGATCTCGTTCTATGGCAGTTTTAATACGCTTGTATGTACTCTGAACAATTTTGGTAATAATATCAAAGCCTTTATAATCCCGCGCAAGCATATCGTCTTGAGCAATATCGAAGATCACTACATCTAACCTGTCTTCTGGCTTCATTCCTATCTGGTATGTCCAATCAAGAATTTTTTCAATGACCTCGCTATAATCTGGCCCTCCTTGATCATAAAGACTCATGTGCCATTTGCTCGTCTCTTCACTGCTATAAGCTATTTGAGTGCGTTCGACTCTTTCAGCAGAGGAAGCGGAAAGGTCAAGGTAATCCGCTACAACCTCAGCCATGCAAATGAGAAAGCGCAGGAGCGCCGGACCATCGATGCCATTCCTCGTCGCCAGGCAATGAGCATCCTTACTGGTTTCAGGATTTTCTATACCAACAAGCCCTATGACTCTATCCTGCCGGACGAGAGGGATGCAGACAGCTGAACCGCTCTCCTCGCGACTTTCATGTCGCCTTTTCACATCTCGATCAAGGGCGATAACAACTTGCTCTCTCGCCCATCGAATCCACCAGGGTATTTTATGGGCATCTAAAACACGATTCTCGCTTAGAAATGGATAAATATACCCTGCTTCCAAATCTCCCGCCTCCTCCAGGATTTCCACCTCTTCACGCTCTCCAAAACTTGCTATATACAGATAGCAATTGGGGAAGTAAGGTTTGATGCAGTGATTGAGGAGGAGCGAAAACCTGTGCGTCACTTCAGAAGGCCCCATAGTGGAGCGGGAAAAGACGGAAATCGACTGACCGGGTACAGCGCTATAGTGATTCAGGACTCGACACAGGCTCTCGATAAGCATCTTCGTCAGTATTTTCTTTGACGTATCCAGCGCAAGCGAGTAATCTTCGATTTGCTCTGTTGAAGATGCCGACTCAGTAGCTTGCTGCCATACAAAAACGACGCTCAGTGCCTGCTCTGTTTCGCTAAACCAGCAAGTATCGAAGCTCTGGCCCCCGGTTAAAGGATGATACCAGGATTGCGATGAGAAAAAAACGAAGTATTCAGCAGAGGGTTTCGATTCTGGAGGCGTGGGCCAGATAACCAGGCAACCCTTCAAATCAATCATATTTCTACTTTTATCGTTCAGATTATCTTTGAAGGCCTTTTGCCAGTCCTTGTTTCCTGGCCCAAGAATAGCTCCGTACAATATTGCTTGCCCGGATGATACAGATCCCTGCCAGATTTCCATGAGCAGGGTAGCTAAATCTGAGATAACGGCATCATAACCGGCAATCTTGCACTCGCGTTTGACAAGCTGAGGTAAGATCGCTTGCCCTAAACGCTCAAAAATTTCTGCTTGATGTTCGCTGAGGGTATTGGCAAGCTCAGCAGGTCGCGCTGCATTATTGCGATACACCCAGCGCAACAATTGTATATCTCGCTTTGTATAGACGCGATTTCGCGCGTTGGGGCCCTCTCTTTTTCCAATATTGACACCTTTCAGAGCCTCAAAGTACCGTATCTGGCTCTGAGAAAGTCCTGAAAGATCTGAGGCCTTACTAATACTCACATAGAATTCATTATCCCATTCAGCCGGATCATATTCTATACTTTGCAAAAAGTCTGCCCACAGATCTTCCATGGCCTGGCTCCTCACTTTTTCAGGAAAGACACTTCTTATTTGCAAGATTGTAACATATAAAATTCAACTGCGCAATATGTGATTCTAGACAATATAAACGAGTAGACAACCTTCAATTTGCTAATAGACCATTTCCTATAATCTTTGATGTGTCTCAACTTGTTTCAATATGATAACCTCTAATAAAGGACTGTCTTTACACAAGCAAAAATGAACGTTCGTTCAAAAAATGCTTTAGTGTCAATAGAACACTATGCTATTTTGGATATGTTATCTCACTTTTTCAGCCATATTTAATCTCATCAGAATAGTTGTTAATATCATATAATGTATATAGACATCAAATTACCCTGAAAAATGTGAAGATAATCTCCTTGACCACTTTATCATGGGCGTCTATAATAGGCATAGATATAGAATAACTTCGTAAATCGGGTAAATATCTTGAGATATTACAATAAAAAACTATTTCACAAAGTTCTTGTAGCTCCGTCTTATTTAAGAGACTCTACTTACTTGAGGAATTTGACCGTGATTTTTGCAGTCTTTTTAATACAGGGAGGTGCCAACATGAGCTTAGACATTATCGTAATTATGCTGCTTGTCGCTTTCATCTTAGGTTTGATTGTAGGAGTTCTACTCAGTCGCCCTAACTTTGTACGATAAGCAAAGCAGGATGGGCAATCTACTCAAGGAGGGAGCGCATGGCAAGAAATAGCAGTAGCAGCCGGGAACTTGGCCCCTACGAACTATTAGAAACGCTGGGGTCAGGTTCTTCCGCAAAAGTTTACCGGGCCAGGAACAAGTTCCTCGGAACGGAAGTCGCAATGAAAGTGCTGCATACGCCATTGGTAGATGACCTGGCAGAGCGATTTTTAGATGAAGCGCGCACCATTGCCCATCTTCAGCACCCAAATATTGTGCGAGTCCTCGGTTTCGATGTCGAACAATCCATACCGTATCTTGTTATGGATTTTGCTCCTCTGGGTTCTTTACGACAGCGCCACCCGGCAGGCACACGCTTACCCCTTTCCGTCGTTGTATCATACGTCAAACAGGTGGCAAGCGCTTTGCAATATGCGCATGACCGCGATGAAACGCATCTCGATGTGAAACCAGAAAATATGCTTATAGGAAAGCATGGTGAGGTTCTGCTCAGCGATTTTGGTATCGCAGGCAACATACAGGCTCAGCATCCTCAAATGATGGGTAGTGTGGTTGGAACTGTACCCTATATGGCCCCTGAGCAAATTCGTGGCCGCCCAGGCAAAGCTAGCGATCAGTATGCGCTGGCAACCGTTACATTTGAATGGCTCGACGGTATGTACCCCTTTGAGGGAACAAAACAGGAAATAGCACGCCAGCATCTCAAGGCTCAGCCACCTTCTCTCTGCGCAAGGAATCCCCTGGTTCCGCCCGCAGTTGAACGTGTAATAATGAAGGCGCTCTCCAAAGACCCCGCGCAACGCTATCCGAGCATTTCTGCATTCGCTTTCGCTCTTGAAGAAGCCAGCGAACCTGTTCCTCCTGCTCAGGAGGCCAGGGCGGATTCACCGGGTTCCGCTTCCACTACTGTTAATCAGTCAGAGAAGCAACCTGCTCCTCTAGTCATCCCGTGCATCATCGTGTTACTAATGATTCTAGCAGTCATCGCGTGGCCCATAGTCGCGGCGATTGTCCATCCTGTGACCATCACAATCACGCCGAACAGCACGCAATTAGAGCAGACTAATACGCTTGTTGCCATGACAGGCCATCCTGACCCCACTCGCCAACAGGTACAGGCACGCTACATTAACACAACTTCACCACCGGAATCGGAAACAGTGAATGCGACCGGCGTTGGACAAACCCCTGGCATTCACGCACAAGGAGTATTAACATTTTATAATGGTTTGCCAGGCTCGCAAACCGTTGCTCAAGGAACTGAGATTACTGCATCGAATGGCAGTGAGATCGTAACCGATGCGCCAGCGAATATACCGCCCGCCAATCCTCCTTCCTCTTTTGGCACGATCGAGATTTCCGCTCATGCCTTAAATGCCGGTTCTAACGGCAATATTGCAACTGGTAGCATCAACAAAGTATGCTGCTCCACTGACAATTCAATCAGCGTTAAAAATCTTGCTCCCTTTAGCGGTGGGCAGGACCCTCAGCGCTACACATATGTACAGCAAAGCGACATTAACGGGGCGGATGCAAAATTAGAACCCGGATTGAAAACGGCGGCACAACAATCGTTGCAAAAACAGATCCGTTCAAACGAAGCGGGTGCCAGTCCAATGCACTGTCTAAGTAACGTATCCCCCGATCCCGCTATAAATACCAGGGTTGCGACTGTACAGGTAACAGTGAAATTACAATGCTATGAGGAAGTCTACGACAAAGCGGAAGCGACTAAACTCTTTATGCTCATGCTCAAAAACGAAGCATTTAGACGTTTTGGAGCTAGCTATGCGTTGCTTAGCGCTATTGCAGTGCATTTTTTATCAATTTTGGTCAAAAATGATCTAAGTGGGAATATTATTTTGCGTGCCAGTGCAGCAGGCATCTGGGTGTATCAATTCAGCAATGCTCAAAAGCAAGCCCTCCTGAAGCTAATAAACGGGGAAAAAGTAAATAATGCAAAGATGCTTCTCTCAAGACAACCAGGCGTGTCAAAGGCCGACATCCAGGCACCTTTCTGGGTACCCTGGTTTATTCAAGATACGCTGCCAATGAACGTCAACCATGCTACCCTGAACATTGCACCTGTTACCGCATAGATTGCGGCATTCCTCCAACCTCTATGGACTTCCCCCGTTAGATTAGCATCAAATTGTCGGTCTTCTGATGCATTTGACCGTGTAATAACAATGACATACAATGTGACCGGCATGGCGAAAATAAAAAAGAAGATAGCCGCATTATCCACCAATAACCCTGGATAATAGATGGAGCGAGTGTAATGGTCCCTCACGATGATTTTACCCCGTTTGGATACCTGGATAACCCATATCATTCGTGGAAGCTCAATCCGAGTGGCGTGTTGCGCTCGATGGAGCCGCTGGGCATGGGCTGGCATGTACCCAACCTGGGCAGCTACGTCAACAACCAGTTTCAATATAGCGCTCATCTCACCATCGGCCTGAAAATAGGCAAGGCGGTACTTGTCACACCCGATGATTTTCGCCGCCATAAATGCGTTATCAACAGCACGCTGCACACGGCGAATCGCTTTGAATATAATTGCGTGGTGCCAAAATACGGCATCACCCTCACCGCGCGTTACTTTCTTGTGGATGAAGACGCGCTCGGCTGCATCCTGACCCTCTCGGCGACTTCGACAACGCCTCAACCCGTCACCTGTTTTCTTATTCACCAGCATACGCACAATCCGCATACCAGTCGTCTGTGGGAACACGGGTTTTACGCGCTGCAAGAACGCGCGCAGGGCTATGCCCTGCTGGGTATAGCCAGCGAGGGTGATGTTTTTACGCATGGAGCCAGGGCAGCGAATGGCAGCGCGCTCGCCTGGGAAGCTATGGGATTTGGCGAGACGCTCGATGATATTTCCGCCTGGGCGCAGGGGGCGCGGCTCCATCCGCCAGCCATCACACAGCGAGAGCAGGGGAGCGGCTGGCAATTACGCTCATTAGCTCTACCATTTTCTCTTATACTGGGCAGCGCGTCCCCATCAACCCCTGTCATCCATGCAGTTCTGGCGCGCGGTGTCTCGCAGGATCAATCGCTTGAACGCTGGAAAGAGAGCATAGAGGAAATCACGCAAGCTGAACAAGAGCAGCGCATTTCCGACGAGGCATTCTGGAACACGGCCCCACAACTTTCGGGAGACTGGCCCGCGCACTGGCGGCGCGGTTTTGTCTACGACTTTGAAACGCTGCGCATGATGATGCGCTCCCCGTCTGGCATCATCCCGCATGTGTGGGACGCCATGCAGATACAAGCTCCACGGACAGTGCTGGCGGAAGCAGCACTGGACACGCTTTTCCTCAGCTATGCCGATCCCGAACTGGCAGCAGAGGCGATCCTGGGGCATTTCGAGTCAGCGCCGCGCGCAAATCTGCCCTGTATGCGCGAGGATGGCAGCTTTAATATGGTTGCCGATGATGGGCAAATTTGTGGCACCGCGCCAGAATGGGGTTTTCCGCTCTGGTGCTGCGACCAGATCTTCCGCCGCACTGGCGATATGGCGTGGCTGCGCCGCCTCTATCCGGGCGCGGCGGCCTACCTGCGCTGGTGGCTGCACTATCGCAGCGACGCTGAGGGCTGGTTGGGCTACGCCTGCTCCTGGGAAAGCGGGCAGGATGTCTCAACGCGCTTCGGCGCCCAACAGACGGGAGGCAGCATTATCCAGCATGTGCGCCCGGTAGATTTGCAGGCCAGTATGGCACAGGGAGCAACGATTTTAGCGCGCTGGGCTACTTTGCTGGCCGAAGAGGACCATCCAGAAAATGAGGCATACCAGGTCGAAGCCGGGCGATGGCTGGGCGTCGCGGACGATTTCACCGCGAAAACACGCATGATGTGGCATAATGGTTGGTTCCGCGACTATGATGCGGTCGCAAAAGAGTGGTCAGCCGAGCAAGACGCCATGCATCTCTCACCCGTCTTCTGTGGCGTAGCTGAACAGCGGCATATCGAACAACTGCGACCCGCGCTGGCGCAGCCCCCCAGCAACAACCCCTACTGGCGACCGCTCAGTTGGCCTCCGATCTTGATGACGGTAGCCGAAGCCGCCCGCTCTACCGGTATGCTATCCGGAGCGGCAGAGCTGGCCTACCGCTTCATCGATGCCTCCTACCGCAGCATCGATGGCCGCGCGCGCGATGAATACGGCAACATACCAGGCGTGACGCGCGAAAACCGCCGTCTTGTCGAGCAAAAATGGGGCGTGGATTATGTGAACTCCGGCATTGAGGGCTACGGCTGGGGCGCGCTCAGCATCCTGCTGGTCATTCGCTACATCATGGGGATGAAAGAGGACGAGGCCGGTGTATTGATGGTCGCGCCCATGCTGCCGCAAACGCTGCGCAAGATTGGAGCATCCTACAAAATTGGCCCGTTGCCCTGGAGCAAACATATCTTGCACGCGGAATGTACGGTACAAGATACGCAGGGCTACAGGATGCGCCTTGAGAGTGAGGAGCAAAGTTGGGAGTGGGAGGGACGATGGGGCGAAGAGAAAAAAATCACGCTGAATTGATGAGGTCGGGCCAGTAATAGGTAATAATACACAATCGTAGCGATTTGAGAACTTTTCCATTGACAAATTTAGCTCAATCTATAATAATTAGCTTGGGTTTATTCCTATTTTCGCTCCTCTATTTGCATGTTGATTAGCAACAGATATTTTTCCGCTTTTCATCTTTGATTTTTTCGCTTGATCCTTACGGAGAAGGGTGTAAAATACCATGAATATGAATCCAGATCAAAACAACAAGTATGAATTGCAGGAGCTGCTGCGACGAGATGGGATGGTCGAGGTATGGAAAGCATTTGATACCGGAGCGCGGCGTTACGTGGCAATCAAATTTCTGCACGCCAATGCGCAAATGGACCTCAATTTTGTGACACGCTTTCAGCATGAAACGCTGGCAATCGCGGCCTTAAATCATCCTAATATCGTGCAGTACTACGATTTCTCGATCCTGCAATCGCCTGCGGCAGGGCAAACTACAGCTTCTATGGTAATGAATTACGTGGATGGCGGAACGCTGGCCGATTACATACAGAACACCTCCCGCAAGGGGAAGTTTCTTTCCACCGCCGATACCGTGCGCCTCTTTACGTCTATCGCAACGGCTATTGGTTACGCGCACGAGCATGGCATCGTTCACGGCCAACTCAAACCGACCAATATCTTGCTCGATAAGCGTGATACTTCGCAAAATATTATGGGGACACCGATTGTTACTGACTTTGGCATACATAAACTGCTCGCAATCGCAGCAGGCGCGACACCCAGTACGGGGAGCTGGCAGGGCGGCGTACCGACCTACATGTCTCCAGAGCAAATCACGGGAGCGCCCGGCGACGAACGCAGCGACATCTACTCTCTCGGCATCATGCTTTACGAGATGTGCGCGGGTACACCGCCTTTCCAGGGTAATAACGCCGCCACCGTCATGATGCAGCACATCAATACCGTCCCCACCTTACCTGCTTTGATCAATCCGGGTGTGCCTCCCGCGCTAACAACTGTCATTATGCGCTGCATCGCAAAGGACCCCTGGGCGCGTTTTCCCACAGCGTCCGCCCTGCTTGAAGCGCTCGCGCAGGTTGACGGAAATGAGACGATTGAGGCTTCCGCGACGCGCTCCCTTGCTGTAAACGCGAGCCAGCCGGACTACTCGGTCAAATCTATGGACTTGCCCACCATCCTTACAAGGCCTCCGCTGCCAGCGGCCATGTATACTCCTTCGTCTCCAGGCATCAGCGGCGTTTCCTTCTCGCCACTACCTCCGGGCATGTCATCACCTGGCTTTGCGGGACCAGGGAATCAGGGCGCTATGCCTTATTATTCAACGCCTACTTCTCAAGTTGGATCATCGCAACCCTATCCCACGAGTCAGCCGATTGGACCGCTTACGCCCATGCCACCTACAGTGATAGCCGAACAACCAGCACAAAGTCTTCCCGCCGCATCCTCTATGCAGCCACCTGTTCCTGCTCCAGCGCGCAAACGCGGGAGACCAACTTTACGCATTGCTTTGGTTGGGCTGCTGATACTGGTTGTGGTTGGCTCAGGTCTGGGCGCTTACCTGGTCTTCTCATCGAAGGGTTCCACTGCGAAGCCGCCATCGCCCTCTACTACCGGGACTTTGACGGTCGGACATGCATACTTCGTGAGCAGCGGCCTGTTGATTCCAGATAGCACCAAAGGGATTACCGACCAGTTACAAATCAACCTGCAAAACATCCCGGCTCCTGCGGCGGGCAAAGCATATTACGCCTGGCTCTTGAATGACACTGCATTACAATGGAACCCGCTCTATCTTGGCCGGTTAAATGTGAAAAGCGGGGGAGCGGTTGCTTTCTCTTTCACGGGCGATACGACGAATCTGCTGGCAACCAATAGCCGCTTCCTCGTCACCGAGGATGATGCGGCTTCAATTCCAGTCTCTCCTGACTCCGGCACCTATAGCTATTACGCAGCATTCCCGGAGATAAAACACCAGTCGGGCAAGTTTTCCTTTAGCCTGTACGATCACCTGCGCCACCTGCTTGCCTCGGAACCCTCTCTCGCCGGGGTGGGGCTGGTCGGAGGCTTAGATACCTGGCTTTACCGTAATAGCCAGAAGATTTTGGAATGGACGGGCAGCGCCAGAGACGCCACCTTTGCTGGTAGCGGACCTTTTATTAAGAACCAGCTCACTCGTATCATGTGCTACCTCGATGGAGCGCGCTTTATCGCACAGGACATCCCACGTGCAACGTGCAGCGATCAAACCGTTGCATTGGGTGCGAAAGTTGGCCTGCTATCGATTAAGAAAGGTTCCTTCGGCTACCTGCAACACATTAGCTCGCACCTGCATGAGCTAAGCACGCTGCCAGAAGCTACTGCGGAGCAGAGAACGCTGGCTTTTCAAATTTTCCAGGCGATGGATACAGTGAATTTGAGATACACCTACCTGTACAACGACGTGGTGCAACTCCTCCACATGACGTTTGCGCAATGGACACAACCGGCTGGCATCTCGCTACTCGATAGCGTTGCAACGTTGGCAAACGATGCCTTTGTCGGACAGGTTGACCCGCAAGGTCATATCACCGATGGCGTGGCACAAGTCAACTACGATATTCAGCGCCTGGCAACGTTTAATGTGAGGGCGTGTACAACAAGCAATCCCTGCTCCATTCAGTAGCGACATCGTACCCGGCGCGCGACGCCAGTAATACATTTTGAGGAAACACCAATGAGTACAGAACCAGTGAGACGGCTTGGGAAATACGAGCTACGGGGACGGCTTGGGCATGGCGGTATGGCCGAAGTCTGGAAAGCATACGATACACAGTTGCAGCGCTACGTGGCAATCAAGCTGCTGCACGCCAATCTCCAGGCTGATCCCAATTTTGTGACGCGCTTTCAGCAGGAGGCGCAGGTGATAGCATCCCTGCGCCATCCTAACATTGTACAGATACATGATTTTCAGGTATCCCAACCTCCTGAGTCAGATAGCCCTACCCCTTACATGGTAATGGACTACATCGAGGGTCGGACACTGGCGGACTACATCGCCAGCACTTCCGCGCAGGGTAAAATTCCTTCTCCTGTTGAGATCGTTAATCTCTTCACATCGATCAGTCTTGCCATTGACTTCGCCCACCAGAAAGGGATGATTCACCGCGACATCAAACCCGCCAATATCCTGTTGGATAAACATAATACCACGCATAACCCCATGGGCGAACCTATTCTCACCGACTTTGGTCTTGCCAAGTTGTTGGGCGTATCCGCCGGCGCCATTACAGCTACTCAGCCTGGCACACCGCTGTATACTTCGCCCGAACAGGTGCGTGGCTATCCCGGCAACGAGCGCAGCGACCTCTATTCACTGGGTGTCATTCTTTATGAAATAGTGACCGGCGTGCCGCCGTTTCGGGGCGATTCACCGGCAACAGTGCTTGCCCAGCATCTCAACGCCACACCAACTTCTCCTGTGCTTATCAATCCGAATATTCCGCCGGCCCTGACAATGGTCGTCATGACAGCCCTTGCCAAAGATCCGAACGCGCGTTTTGCCCGCGCTGCTATCATGACGGCGGCCATTGCCGAGGCGCTGAACGTGCCACCGCCTGAGAGTCTGGGCCAGCCCGCCTATCCACCGGATATGCGCAATATGCCAACCTACTTTCACGCATCCAACTCTGGCGGCGTTACACCGATGACGGCAACTCGCAGCGACTCTGGAACGGCATCGCCCGTTTACGCGACGCCACAACTAACCCCTACAGCATCGGTTTCCTGGCAGCCACTTCAGACGCCTGCATCCAGCAGAACCGCGCTGGCGGGATCTCCACCGCCCAATATATCCTCGCCAGCACCGGCGCTGGCAGCACAAATAGCCGCTGATCCAACTCCGCCGATTATCCCTGCACCTCCAGGTCCGTCCGCGCCTCCTTCGTCACAACCAGCGAGACGCTGGAAGGGCATTTACACGGCGCTGGTTGCCCTGGTTATTCTGGCTCTGCTCGGTTCAGGAGTGGGAGCGTACTTCGCGTTTTTTCACCAGAATCAGGCTCCGGTAGCTCCCGTCTCAGTTGGACAGGCTTACTTCCTCAGCAGCGGGCAATACAATTTTTCCACTGCTCAGGGTATTGCCGACGAAATGCAAATTCAGTTGCACAATATCCCTGCTGCCGCGCCAGGCAAAAGCTATTATGCCTGGTTACTGGGCGATGAGCATCCACATGTTGAACAGGATGCGAATCAACCTCCACTAAAGTTTACGCTGCCGCTTTTAATCGGGAAATTAAACGTCGTGCAGGGTAGAATCACTATTCTTTACACGGCTCCCGATAACGATAACTTGATCTCGGTGGCAAGCCGCATGTTGATTACGCAACAGGATAGCAATAGCACGCCATCCTTTCCAGCCACAGACCGCAGTACGTGGCGTTACTACGCGGCAATTCCGCAAGCGCCCTATGGACCTAAACCGCAGTTGAGCGCGCTCGATCATATTCGCCATCTGTTCTATAAAGAGACCGTGCTTCCCGTACTGGGATTATATGGTGGGTTAGATGTCTGGCTTTTCAGGAACACAGAAAAGGTACTGGAATGGTCCATCAGCGCGCAAAGTGATTATCATCCACTGGCCTCAGATATTGATCAAGGTGCCATACACAGTCTGGTTGTACGCATCCTGGACTACCTGGATGGGTCTCCGAATGTGTCTATCGACGTGCCGGGGGGGGCCATAGATGCAGATAAAACCATTTCTCAGGTCGCATTGCTCTCAGTAGTTCCCGCGCAAAAGAATCTGACCGATGTCACGCATAATCCTCCTGGCTACCTGGATCATGTCCAGTTGCACCTGCAAGGCGTGGTAGGCGCTCCCGATGCGACCCCACAGATGCGTGCCATCGCCAACAAGATCATTTTGGAGTTGCAAAACGCGAAGATATGGCTGACGCAGGTTCGAGCCGACGCCCGGCAGCTTGTCACGATGGATGCCAATCAATTAGCGCAGCCCTCCTCGCTCACCTTGCTGAATAATATGCTGACAAATGCTACCTACGCCTATATCGGTCAACTCAATCCGCAGACCGATCAGGGTTCGCCAGGCGTTACCCAGGCTCATTACGATATTCAACAGCTTGCGGCATTGACATTCACATCGCAGCTACCACAGAATATCTAAGGAGGTTCAAGCGGATATGGAGCCAGAACGGCTTGGCAAATATGAACTACTGGAACGCCTGGGACGCGGCGGCATGGGTGAAGTCTGGAAGGCTCGTGATACCGGGTTGCGGCGTTACGTGGCAATAAAACTCTTGAATGCTGCCTACCAGGATAAGTCTGATTTTGTCACGCACTTTATGCGCGAGGCTCAGCTTGTGGCGTCCCTCCATCATCCTAATATCGTGCAGATTCACGACTTCCAGCTCATAAACGCGCAAGATTCGGGCAGTAAGGCGTATATGGTGATGGATTATGTCGAAGGGGGTACTCTGGCTGGCTATATTCGTGAAACTGTGCGCAAAGGTCTTCTCCCACCGGCTGCCGATATTGTGTACCTCTTTACAGCCGTCGGTCTTGCGCTGGACTATGCGCATCAAAGAGGGATGATTCACCGCGACATCAAGCCGGAGAATATCCTGCTGGATAAATCTACGTCAGCAGGTCGAAGCTTCGGAGAGCCAATCCTTACCGACTTCGGTATCGCCAGGCTCCAGGGTACAAGCTCTTCCACCCTGACCAATGCCTGGCTTGGCACACCTCACTACATGTCACCGGAGCAAGCAGAAGGTCACGCGGTCAACGAGCGTTCCGATCTGTATTCACTCGGTATCGTACTCTACGAAATACTTACTGGCATCACGCCCTTTCGCGGCGAGGGTCCCATCGCTATCATCATACAGCACATGTTTGATAAGCCCACGCCGCCGGACCTGATTAACCCGAAAGTCACGCCCGCGCTCTCTGCCGTTGTGTTGCGCAGCATCGCCAAAGACCCCGAGGCGCGTTTTCCCAGCGCCAGCGCCATGACTATAGCGCTGGCCCAGGCATTCGACCTGCCAGTGCCTGCAAGCCTGGGCGCAACGCGCCATATTCCTGAGCAGTCGCATGACAATCCGCTCCAACCATCCAGAGTATTGCCGGGCAGCACACCTCCTCAATTGCCAACACTTGCATCGCCTGCCCCGTTTATTCCCGCGACAGCGAATTATGCAGAGCAGCGAGTTATCTCACCCTCTCTCCAGTCAGTTCACACGCCTGCCCATCTCACACCCGCCACAGGCGATTACGCCAGGAATGGGGGTAGTCCTCCATTCCCACAAAAACAGCCGCGCCCACGACGCAGAACCATATATATCGCTCTGATAGCCTGTATGATCGTGCTGCTGGTCGGTATAAGCGCATTTGCCGTGTTGCCACGCCTTTTCCACAGCAACACTGTAAACACACCTGATGTGGTAGTGGGAAGCATTGTCTTTTCCAGTAGCCAGAATACCTCCCACATCACATTCGATCAAATGCAGATTGATCTTAAAAATATCCCTAACCCGCCCTCAAATACAACGTATTATGCCTGGTTAGAGAGTGCCAACACCGATGCGCTTTTTCAACACTGGCAATTAAGCGTCTCAAACGGCACTATACATGGTCTTTATACCAGTTCGCCACCTGCCAACTTGCTTACTAATACCACCACGTTCCTGATTACTGAAGAGGTCACGAGCGCCGCGTCGCCTGTTACGCCCAATCCTATTCCAGGCCAGCATCTCTATTATGCCGCGATCTCCCCGGCATCTTCCGCAGCTCCTACCTTCGAGGTCAGACAATGCCCACCGCTGGCTGGCTCAGGCAATGCGGGGAATCAGTGGTGCGCGTGAAACTACGCGGGTACCCGTCACTGTTTTGCACAGTGGGAGCTGACCAGGGCGACCGCAAGGGTACTCGACGCAACAACTTGATGCTCACCCAAACTATGCGCGGCAGTTGACTATGGAGTCATTGATGTGCTATGATGCCTTTGTCAAAAAGGCAGGATCGGTCAGGTAGCCCGGTCGCCCTCAACACTCCGAGGGTAACTGTCCAACGCAAAAGCGTTCGGACCCACGACAACCGCAGATGAAGTGCATCTGCTAACTTGTCGAGGTCTGATGCTTGTAAGCCGACACAACGCTCCATCACATCGGACCTCCACTATCAGGAGGATTTCATGCAACTTAACCACCTCAATCTCTGTGTCAACAACCTCACCGAAGCACGCATCTTCTTCCAGACCTGCTTCGATTTCCAATTCCTGGAACAGAAAGGAGAGGCTGTCGCCATCATGACCGATGGGCATGGCTTCACGCTTGTTCTGAGTAACCCTCGCGCATTTAAAAATGAGATGCAGCCGTATCCAGAAGGTTTCCATATCGGATTTCTCCTGGAAACAAGCGATCAGGTGGACCAAGCATACCGTCATCTTGCGGCAACAGAGGTTCAGCTCACTCAAGAGCCACGGAAAATGAGAGGGAGCTACGGCTTCTACTTCACTGCTCTCAATGATCTTCTCTTTGAGATAAGCAGCCCGCTTTAACTGCTTTCAGCCAGTGGAATCGATGAATGACCCGATTCCAAAGAACAGGGCAACCGCGCGGTTGCCCCGTCCTTTTTGTCGTGCATGTCTATTCTTGCAATAGCGCTTCGAACTGTTTGCGATCAAGCTGCTCATGCTCCATAAGGGCGTCGGCAAGCTTTGTCAATTGGTCGGAGTGTTCCTGTAGGATGGTACGCGCCATCGCATAGCCTTCGTTAAGGATAAGCTGCACTTCCGCGTCGATGGTATTCGCCATCGTGAGGCTGCTCGCTTTATTCGCGGTGGCAGCAGGCATGGTGGAGGCGTAGTAACGCGGGGGCAACTCCTGCTTTCGCAACACAAGACGACCATCGACATCGGCTGCCAGTGCATGGCTATAGGAAGGAACAGCATCGTGATCGATACGACGCATGTTCAGACCAGCGCCGCCAGCTTCGGCGCGATAATCCGCGAACACGACCCCTACCTGCTGGCTCATGCCCCAGCGCGTGACCATGTTACGCGCGATGTTGGTGACTACTTGCAGATCATTCTCCGCTCCTGTGGTAACTCGATCTGCGCCGAAGGTCAGTTCTTCAGACACACGCCCACCAAGCCCGACGGCGATACGCGCCATGAGGGTTTGACGACTATAGTTGTAGCGGTCTTCTTCAGATGTGAACTGCGTGACGCCCAAACTCTGCCCGCGCGGTAAAATGGTGACACGATTGACGGTATCGGCTTCCGGTTGGTGATAGGCTACCAGGGCATGACCGCCTTCGTGATAAGCGATAATGCGCCGCTCGCGCTCATTCATCACGATGGGGCGCAGCGCGCCAAGCTGCACACGCGCCAGCGCATCCTCGAAGCAATCGTGATCGATACTATCCAGGTTGCGCCTGGCCGCGACAAGCGCCGCTTCATTGACCAGATTCGCCAGGTCCGCGCCGCTCATACCCGTTGTCAGGCGGGCAAGGCGTTCCAGGCTGACCTCTTCGTGCAAAGGCGTCTTGCGTGTATGCACGCGCAGGATAGCTTCGCGGCCAACCCGGTCGGGCAGCGAGACGGTGATATGACGATCAAAACGCCCTGGACGCAGCAACGCTTTGTCCAGAATATCGACGCGGTTGGTAGCTGCCAGCACAACAATGGCCTGGCGATCATTGAAACCATCGAGTTCGACCAGCAACTGGTTGAGCGTCTGATCGCGCTCATCATTGCCCATGGCCTTTATCGAGCGTTTGCGGCCTACCGCGTCTATTTCGTCGATGAATATCACGCAAGGGGCTGATTGACGCGCCTTGCTGAAGAGATCGCGCACGCGGCTCGCGCCGACGCCCACAAACATCTCCACAAATTCGGACGCGCTCATACTGTAGAACGGCACACCAGCTTCGCCCGCCACCGCTTTCGCCAGCAAGGTTTTACCCGTGCCAGGAGGGCCAACCAGCAAAGCGCCGCGTGGAATCTTCGCGCCCAGTTTTTCGTAGCGTTCGGAACCGCGCAAGTACTGCACGATTTCCTCAAGCTCTTCACGCACTTCATCGATGCCCGCCACATCCGCGAAAGTCACCGGCGATACTGGAAGGGTTCGCATAGGTGTGGTTGCGCCAGTTTTTTTCGCGTTGAACGCGGTAGGAGAAGTAATATTGGTTTTGCCAGGAGCATCTGACTTGCGCGAAGCGGACTTGCCGCTGGCTGCATTTTTCTGTTCCTGGGTGGTAGTATCCTTCCCAAAGAGACGCGCCTTACTTTTTCCCATCTGACTGAAACGCTCATCCATGCCGCGCGTGCTGCGCCCCCGCGAGCGTGGGGCAAGCATGAACGCAATGATGAGTACTATGAAGAGAAACGGGATGATACGCCACAATATCGCTAGCCATGCGGGTGTCTGAACTGGCGGGAGCGTGCTTATCTGCACATGATTGCTCACCAGCAACGGCATAAGCGATGCATCACCAGTCGCTGGCAGGCGCGCGTAGATCAGACGCGATGTATCCAGGGTTTGAGCCTGCGGCGAAGCCGCCCAGGTAGAACTCGCGCCAACATAGCGACTAAAGGCCGTAAAATCCTGCGCCCGTTGATCTGGCGTGATAGCTGGTTTCCCCGTATTGGGCTGCGAAAGCGACCTGACCAACAATCCATTCAGATCACTCCCGCGTATATTCACGGCCAGCATATTACCGGCTTTGACTTGCGCTAAAAATGAACTATAGTCGAGAACCGTCTCACCAGTTGGTGGTGTGCTAAGTACCGGGCCTTGAAAGTTGCTGAATACCCCGAATAATAAAACGATCAGCGTAATTACCAGACCACCAGCTAGCAGAGCTTGTATGTGTGTTTTCAAGTAGTGTGCGATAGTTCGTACATTCTTCACACCTGTCTTTTGTCGCCGCCGTGCATCCCCAGATGAACGACCGCGACCACCCTTACCGTCCATGTCTTTACCTCATAACAACACGCAGTGCAGATCAACCGGAGAGTACCGGCGCTGGTCACTCCCCCGATCTCACTTATGGAATAGCAAAGCTACTTCCATTTACAGTACAGGTTATATTCTCCTCTGCCAGGATTGGCATAGCGAATCATCACTGTTCTCGCAGGAGAATCCTTCTTTAAAGCCCGTGATAAGCCACAGGAAAGAGGGCAGAATACAATCAATAAATTAGACAAAAGGCGTTACTGAACATGGACCCACTGCACAACGTTCAGATTGTACATCGATCTATCGAGAAAAGGAAGAGATTTCAGTACTTTCTTCTCATAAGAACGCGCTATACCAATTAGTATCTCTTTGCCTGATACTATTACAACGTATTTCTTCTTGCCCTGGTTTCGTAAACCTGTGCTATTGTAATAGCAGTGGTTAGTGCTTGCAATCAAAGCGCGCAGGCACTACTATAAATACGAAACCGCGATACAATTTGGATGACGCATCTTGCAACAAAAAACTGAGTTTGCAAAGAGAAACCTCCGGAGTGAGATGTTGATGTTGAGCAATCAAGCAAATGGATAATCACATAGAGAGATTGGAGCCTGATATGGAGCATACGGGACAGGAGAGTAATTATCCATTGAAAATTGCGGTGTGCATCAAGCAGGTGCCGCTGCTCTCAGCCTTGCGCTTTGATGCTGAGACGCGCCGTTTGGTGCGCGAAGGCGTGCCGCTCGAACTCAACGAGCTCGATGTGTACGCGCTGGCGGAAGCGGTGCGTTTGCGCGACCTGCACGGCGGCGAGGTTATCGCTATCACGATGGGACCGCCGCAGGCGCACGAGGCGCTGGCGAACGCACTGGCGATCGGCGCGGACAGGGCTATTCATCTCAATGATCGCGCCTTTGGCGGCGCGGATACAGCCGCGACAGCGCGCGCACTGGCCTTAGCCATCGAACGCGCACAGCCCGATCTCATCCTCTGTGGTCGTCATAGCATCGACGCGGAAACATCGCAGGTCGGCCCCGAAATCGCGGAAATGCTGGGCTTGCCCCAGGTCAGCGCGGCACAGAAAATCGATTTGAGGGTTGAGGAAGGGAAACGCGAACTGATCGTCACACGCGAGACTGACGAGGGCAGCGAAACGCTGATCCTCCCACTACCCACATTAGTGACAACCGCCGAACGCATCAATGAGGGCATCTGGCCCGATGAGCAGGCCATGCGCGAAGCCAGCGCGCTGACCGATCGCTACCAGCTTGTGACGGCTGCCGACCTGAGCGATGATAGCAGTCTCTTCGGGCAAAAAGGCTCGCCAACCTGGGTGACAACCGTCGAACCCGACAATTATACACGCGAAGGGCGCATTATTACAGGCAACGACCCCGCGCAAGTAGCCGACTTGCTCATAGCAGACCTGGAAGCTCGCGGGTTACTCGATCAGCACGCGGCAGCCTCGCATGACACGCCCGGACAGAGCGCCACTCCTCGACGCCAGGGTGATGCGTTGCCCGGCAAAGCTGTCTGGGTCATCGCGGAGTACTCGTCACAGGGCATACGCAAAGTCACGCTCGAACTGCTCGGCAAAGGCAGCGAACTGGCAGCCGGGTTACAGGGCGAACTGTGCGCTCTGTTAATAGGTGGCACCAACGTTGAGCAACACGCGGCCATGCTCGCGGCCTATGGCGCGGAACGAGTCTATATCGCCTCGCACACGGCGCTGGAAGATTACACCACTGACGGCTATAGTGCTGTAGTTTCTACGGCTATAGGAAAACATAAACCAGCAGTGGTACTCTGCGGCTCAACTGCCAACGGGCGCGACCTGGCTCCCAGAGTGGCGGCGCGGCTCAACCTGGGGCTGACGGGTGATTGCATCGACCTGGACATTGATGAGCAACAGAGGCTGGTGCAATATAAACCCGCTTTTGGCAATCAGATTATTTCTGCTATCCTCTCCAATACCTTGCCCGCCATGACCACTGTGCGCCCCGGCATGTTGCGCGAGTTACAGCCCGATTTCAGCCGCGTTCCCGCCATTGAATATCTTGCTACCGAAGGCATAGCGGAGCAGATTCGTGTGCGTATTTTAGAGCGCGAAGACCGCGATACAGGCGTCTCAGAGTTGGAGTCGGCCAGCATCATTGTAAGTATCGGTATGGGCATGGGCGAACCATCACAATATACGCTGGCGTACAGGCTGGCGGAGTTGTTGAACGCCGCCACCGGCGCGACGCGCAACGTCACCGACCAGGGCTGGCTGCCCAAACAAAAGCAGATCGGGCTAACGGGACGCGCCGTAGCCCCGCGCCTGTATTTCGCGCTGGGCATTCGCGGAGCCGCCGAACATATCGCGGGCATTCGCAAAGCCGACTATGTCGTTTCTATTAATAAGAATAAGCGCGCCGCCATCTTTCGCCATTCCGATGTGGGCGTAGTTGGCGACGTGCATATCTTGCTGCCCTTGCTGATCGAACGATTGGAGCAGCGCAAAAGTAAAAGTAAAAGCTAATCGGCGCGTTCGCGGCGTATCTGCGGGATCACCGTCACAACCACTGTGGCTACAAGCAAGAATGCCCATGCCAGCCAGATAGTCGGGAAGACGCCGAGACGCTGAATCAGGATGCCCGTCAAAGCCAGTCCTAGAGGGCGCAAAGTGCCTGGGAAGAGTCGGCAGGCGCTGAGTACCCGGCCCCTCAGTTCGTCGGGAATAAGTTTCAAGCGGTGGCTAAAGTAGGGTATATCCTCAATCGGATCAACGAAGCCGGTACCAAATTCAATCGCGCCGAGTACAGGAGGGAAAGGTGCCAGCGCGTACAGGGGCCAGACCAGCACAAAATACCAGCGACACAGCAGAATGGATTGTCCGACTGTCAAGCGATGTTCCAGTCGCGGAGCCAGCAACGACCCCAGAATCGAACCGATACCGCCAACGGCAAAGATCAAACCAATCACCAGTGCCGAAGCATGTTGTTGCTGCGCCAGGATGATAATTATTAATACATTGCCAGAATAGACAAATGCGCCTGCTCCCATCAGCAAAGACATCGTAAGAAGGAAAGGTTGATGCCACAACCATGCTATGCCTTCCCTGATCTCAGCCAGGACATTACGACGCCCCGGCTTGCGCTCATTCTGAAACGGTGTGCGGATGAGCAAGAGGGTAACGATTGAGACGAGATAGGAAATGGCATCCGTGATAAATGGAAGCATGGCGCTTAGCGTATAGAGCGCGCCCGATAGCGATGGACCAAACAACGCTGTCGTGCCTTCGACAAACTCATCTTGCGCGACGGCGGTAGAGAGTTGCGCGCGTGTGACCACTTGCGATACGGCAGCGGTCTTTGCCAGGTCAAACAGGATCAATAAGCTTCCTTCGAGAAA
Source organism: Ktedonobacteraceae bacterium (assembly GCA_050695155.1). Lineage (GTDB taxonomy): Bacteria > Chloroflexota > Ktedonobacteria > Ktedonobacterales > Ktedonobacteraceae > CF-113. The sequence continues at coordinate 2,958 of JBOGTO010000634.1, read as the reverse complement.
AGCTGTGATGTATAACAGTGCGACGGTCAGGTGGCCGAGCGCGTATGCGATGGGGATGCTGGCAAGGCTCAAAGCGCGTCCGATGTCGCACACGAGCATGACCCATTTGCGATTCCAGCGATCTACCAGCACACCCGCGAACAGGCTAAAAAGTGTGGCTGGCAGGGCGCGCAAGGCCGCCGCAAAGCCAGCCTGCGCCGGGGAATGTGTGACGGCCAGCACCAGTAGTGGAAAGGCAAGCTCCGATACCGCGCCGCCAATATCAGACAGCGCCTGGCCGCTCCATAAGAGCATGTAGTCACGATTGCGCCATACCGATTTCGGCTGGCCGACTGAGGCAGATGGATGTTCATCCGTTGGATTATCCTGCGAGATTGACATGGATTCTTCCTTTGCTCTTTGCTAAAAAGTGATTGACGACCGGTACAAGGGAATACAGTGCAAGTCCGGCGTCTTCCATGCCGCTCAACGCAGGTAATAGCGGTGAAACCAAAATGGCCGGGCTGACAGCATGGAAAATGCCTGTAGCCTGGTCACATGTGAGGATTGTTGTTAGATACGAGTAGAGGGAAAAAGTGTTCCAGCAGATACGCGCCATGCAAAATCTGACACTGGTATTATGAACCAGCGCATTTTCGCGCGTCGGGAGGCACCACTTTCTGCCGCGTAAGCAAATGTGCCAGGCTTACGCGGCCATGTGGCTTGTTCTTCTATTCCGGTTGCGGTGAATCATCCAGGATTGTTGACTTCTCATAGCTTTATGCTAACACGCTCGCTCTGGATATGTCAATGCTCTGTATTAGTCTTATCCAGATCATACAAGGGCTTCTCACAAGTGGCTATTGGAGGCAAGGCGACCCTTGCGGTCGCCTTGCCTCCAGGCCACCTTCACTCGACTTTTACATAGCACTGTTACCCAGGTATTTATCGAGAAAACGCGCGGCGGCAGGATAGGCTATCAGGCGGTTAGCGCGTTTGACCAGCCCATGTCCTTCATCCTCGAAACGCATGTATTCAACCGGGACATTGCGCGCGCGCAGAGCGGCTACGATCTGCTCGGCCTCGCCAACGGGAACACGCGGGTCGTTCGCGCCGTGAATAACGAAAAGCGGCGTGGTAATGTCGTTGACGTGGTTGATGGGCGAGATGCTTTCCAGGAAGTCGCGGTCATTTTCCAGGCTGCCGTATTCGGACTCGCGCAGTTTGCGCCGCCAGGGGCCAGTGTTTTCCAGAAAGGTGACGAAGTTGGCGATGCCTACAATATCGACGGCAGCGGCCCATAGATGCGGATAGGTGGTGATAGCCGACAAGACCATGAAGCCGCCGTAGCTGCCGCCCATAACCGCGATACGCTCCGGGTCCGCAATGCCACTATTTTGTAGCCATAGCGCGGCGTGCTGCAAATCGGCTACCGAGTCCATACGTAGACGTACATCATCGAGGCTTTGATATTCGTAGCCATAGCCGGTGCTGCCGCGCACATTCGGCAACAATACAGCATATCCTCGCGCCACCATATATTGCGTGACTGGATCGAACAACGGGCGCGATTGTCCCTCCGGCCCGCCATGCACGATGATAAGAGCTGGTAAGGGCAAGTCTTGTGCGGCTTGATGCTGTGGGAGGTAAAGGAACGCGGGAATCTCGCGGCCATCAAAAGTGGGATAATGCACCAGCGTTGGCTCGACGAAGGACGCGCGCGGGATGCCTCCCATCGCGCTGCGTGTGGCCTGCCATAGTCGCTCGTCGCGTATATCCCAGATGAAGATGTCAGCCGTTTCAGTAGCAGACATGTAGGTAATTGCCAATCGCTCGCCATCTGGCGACCAGCCAACCTCAACAATGAGGCCCTTCGGCAGCTCTGGCACTGGCAACGCGCGCCGCGCTTCCCAGCCCTGTGAAACATCAAACAATTCCAGCCTTGCATAGCCGTCCTCGTTAAAAACCAGGCCCATATGTCTGCTGTCATGAGAAAGAGCCAGGTTTTGCACGTCCCAGGCATCATCCCGCAAGTAGGTCATTTCGCTGGTAGCGAGATCGAGCCATGCCAGCGAAGAGAACTGCCGCCCGCGATTGCTCACCAGATACAACCCGCTACCGTCAGCAGACCAGAATGGAAAACCATGTTCCGCCTGCCCCTCCACTCTATCAGGTGTCAGTGGGCGCGCCTCGCCTGAAAGAGTATCAACCAGTAGAAGCTGCCTGTTGATGTTGGAGTGCCAGCGCGAAACCAGCGCAAAGCGTCCATCATGCGAGTAATCCCCGGCATAGTTTGTGCCATCCTGTTGCAGCAGGAGTCGTGTTTGACCCGTCTCAAGCGAGCATTCATACACATCGAAATACCGCGCGTCGCGCTCATTGCTGCCATAAGTGAAGCGCGTGCCATCGGGCGACCAGCCGCCGAACTGGTAAATGGACTCCGGCTTCGCGGTCAACGCTATAAAGCTGGAACCATCCCCGCTGAGCAGGTAAAGCTGCATATGCTCGCTGCCGCCCACATCAGCGCTCACCAGCAGCGTATCCGCCACCGGCGAATAGCTCGCGCCGCCCACGCGATCGCCCACAAAGGTAAGCTGCTCCGGCCAGGGAGGATTCGCCGCCGTCATATCTACGGGAATGCTCCACAACTCGGCTACACCGGTGATATTGGTCAAAAACGTCAAACGCTGCCCATCCGGTGAGAAGCTGGCCCCATAGGCCATGCGCGCATTGAGATAGCGTTCAAAGCTGTACTGTGCTGTTGGCATACATTGTTCCCCATTCTATTCATTGTAAGCAAAGTGATCTCCCGTGTGGAAGATGGTTACAAGGACTCTGATAGCATACCAGCATTATATATCATTAAAGGCCATACATGACGCCAGCTACCCATGCGAGACGTGAATAGTGTAGAGCCAAAGGGAGGCTAACGAAACCCGAACTTTGGGTTATCCGTAGGGGCGGGGGTGGATGACGATG
>JBOGTO010000633.1:0-21496 GCA_050695155.1 Ktedonobacteraceae bacterium | reverse complement strand
GCACAGGCGGCGTATTGCTAGGTCAGAAGGTGTCTGCAGAAATCGCCGCCATGCGCGAACTGCCCGCCGGCGTCGATCAGCGCAGCCCGGTACGCCATCCCGACTGGACGGGACCCGACGATATGGTCGTGAAAATCGAAGAACTACGCGAGGCCACAGACTGGGAAATTCCCATTTATGTCAAGATCGGCGCATCGCGCGTGGCCGACGATGTGAAGCTGGCGGTCAAAGCTGGCGTGGATGTGATCGTGCTGGACGGAACCGAGGGCGGCACGGCTGCCTCGCCCGACATCCTGATGGATCATACCGGCATTCCGACGCTGGCTGCCGTTGTCGAGGCCAAAGCCGCCTTGCAGGAAATCGGTATGGATGGCGTGGTGCAACTGGTCGTTTCGGGCGGCATACGCGGAGGCGTGGACGCTGCCAAAGCCCTGGCGCTTGGAGCGGACGCTGTATCCATCGGCACCGGCGCGCTGATCGCCCTCAACTGCAACCGCCCGCTCTACATCGAAGATTACCACGCACTGGGAACTGAACCTTACGCCTGCCATCACTGCCATACGGGACGTTGTCCAGTAGGCATCACCACACAGGACCCTGAACTGATGAAACGTCTCGACGTTGACGAGGCCGCCGACCGCGTCGCCAACTTCATCAATTCTATGACGATGGAGATACAGATGCTGGCGCGCGCCTGTGGCAAAAGCAACGTACACGACCTGGAGCCAGAAGACTTGCGCGCCCTGACGCTGGACGCCTCGTTCATCACCGGCATCCCCGTCGTCGGCACCAACCTGGTCTTCGGTCGCCCCGACCTGCTGCCGCAAGCACATTCCAACGGGCATTCAGACCAGTTGAACCATAATCACGCGAACGGGAAACACGCGAAGAAAAAGGGCAAAAAGCATTCTGATGTGAAGTGAAAACAGTGTAGGGACTCAAAGGGACAGACGCAGTAGGTGGGGAGGACGCGATAAATCGCGTCCCTACATATTGTCGTATCCAGACGGCACAATTTGCACCCCGGCAATATCGTCCTGCGTATACTGGCGACCTGCGAGCCGATTGAGCGCATTGAGTACCGTGCCAAATTCCTGCTGTGTCACCGGAAACCCGCAGAAGGCATATAAAACGCGCACATAGGGAATGCCAGCAGCCTCGATCATCGCATTATTCTGGATAGCGGGGTACATCCGCCACAGGTCCAGCATAGTCGGCTTTGTCTCTTCGTTGAGTTGTTCTGTGTGCTGGCCGATCTCCTCTGCTGGATTCATGATTTCCTCCCGGCTTGCGCGGCCTGCGTCATCCAAAGAATTTCAGCAGGGATGACAGGGATGAGCGTGCTATAGGACACCCCCGTGAGGTGATGCAAGCCAGCACACACCGCCAGGGCGTCTTCCGCGCGAATGGGCAGTCCCTGCTCGATTTTCCACACCGTGAGAAGCCGCACACACGCCGCCCGTGCCACCTCCAGCCGAGACAGCCCGAAGTGTTGCAGATAGACACGAAAGGCCGCGCTCGATTCTGCTCCCTGATCCTGGCTCATGGTTCCACCTCTTGCTCTGACGCTGCGGCTTCTTTTCCCGCCTGCTCCAATGCTTGAGCCAGCGCTTTGACCGCCTCTTGCTCGCCTACCAGCGTGACCAATTGCTCGTGGCAACGTCCCATGTTTTCCATGCGGGCGGTAATGAACTCGTGCTTCGCTGCTCCAACGGCAAAGCCGTACATGGCCCGTTGCGCCGCTTCGTACTCCAACTCGATTTGTCGTTTGATGCGGGCAACTTCACTTTTCGATTCTAAACCATCCATGTTAGTACTTCCTTTCCTATTACCTGATGCATGTTATAATAGGGTTGTTCTACTCTCAGTTTAGCTGAGGCGGCAGATATCGAGCGCATTTTCACGCAAGTCACTGGCAAAAAACACGCAACATTTGAGCAAGTGGGTGTAAAGGGCATTGAGCTATGACTATCGAGACGATCAAGTATCCCAATCGACTCCGTGAATGTATTAAGGCGAATGGCTATAAAATTCAAGAGGTGGCAGCGGAAACGAATATTCCCCTGCGTAGCCTGACTGCGTATTGCACTGGCAAAGCCGCCATCCCCCGCGAACGACTCGAGAAGCTGGCTGTCCTGCTTGGCTATCCACTTGAGCATCTGGTGCCAACCATCACTCCTGCTCTGGTGACTCCGTTGCTCTGGTCGGTTCCCCATCAGCGCAACCCCTATTTCACCGGACGCGAAGTCCTCCTGGAGCATCTTCATCACACCCTCAATACTGGCAAAGCTGCCGCGCTGACCCATGCGCAGGCGATTAGCGGCCTGGGCGGCGTCGGCAAGACACAACTGGCGCTGGAATACGCCTATCGCTATCATGAGGAGTATGCAGAGGTCTCCTGGTTCAAAGCCGATACCCGCGAAAGTTTGCTGGCCGATTTTCAGGCGCTGGCGCATCTGTTGAACTTGCCAGAACAGCACGCCGAGGAGCCGATGAAACCAGTGCTGGCCGTCCTTGCGTGGCTGAAGGCGCATCCTCGCTGGCTGCTCGTCTTTGGCAATGCCGATGACCTGGCGATGACGCGCCCATTTCTGCCCCCGCCACTGGACGGTCATCTGCTTCTCACGACGCGCGCTCAGTCGATGGGCGGATTAGCGCAACGCATCGATGTTGAATGTATGACGCCAGAGGTCGGAGCGTTATTTTTGCTGCGGCGTGCCTCCCTGCTTGCGCCTGATGCGACCCTTGAGACAGCCCCGGCACAAGACCGCGCATTAGCATCGCAGATCGTGGAGGAACTGGGCGGGCTGCCGCTCGCCCTCGATCAAGCAGGGGCTTATTTGGAAGAGTCAGCGTATCACCTCAAAGGCTATCTCAAGCTCTATCAACGCCAGCGAGCCGCCTTGCTCAAACGGCGTGGAGGATTGGCAACTGACCATCCCGAACCCGTCGCAACCACCTGGGCCTTATCATTTGAACGAGTCGAACAGGCTGATGCTCTGGCGGCGGAACTGCTCCGCTTTTGCGCCTTTCTCGATCCCGATGCCATCCCCGAAGAAATTCTTATGGAGGCGGCGCGTCAATTGTATGCGCAAGAAGATGTGAGCTGCCCCGATGAGTTACGCATCAATGCGGCTCTTGAGGTGTTGTTGCGTTTCTCGCTCATCCAGCGCAACGCTGAAATGGAAACACTCACTATCCACCGACTGGTACAAGCCGTCATTCAGGACGCGATGGAGAAGGAAACCCAACGTTTGTGGGAAGAGCAAGTTATCCATATCCTTTCTCACGCTTTCCCTTATGTTATCAATGTAGATAATTGGCCTCTTTGCCAGCGTTATCTTCCTCATGTCCTTGCTTGCGTCTCATATATCGAGCAATGGAATTTCGTCTTCTCTGAAGCGGCTACGCTATTAAACCAGGCCGGTTATTATCTGAAAGAGCAAGCTCGCTACATGGATGCGGAGCGGCTTTATCAGCAAGCGCTATCCATTCGTGAAAAGGCTTTTGGTACTGACAATCCTGAGACCGCCCAAAGTATTTATAATCTGGCGAGGCTCTACTTTGAACAAGGGAGGTATAAGAAGGCCGAACAACTGTATTTACGAACATTGAGTATTTGTGAGCGAATCGCGGAACCTGAACATCCTGATGTTGCACAGAGTCTTAACAGTCTGGCTTTGCTGTATTGGATTCAAGACAGATACGAAGAGGCAGAACCACTCTACCAACGAGCAATTGCCATTAGAGAGCAAATAGTTGGGCCAGAACACTCTGATACTGCGCATTGCCTCAATAATCTAGCCCTGCTATATACCTCACAAGGGAAGTATGAGGAAGCAGAGCTTTTACACTTACGTGTCCTGGCAATTCGTAAGAAAGCACTGCAACCAGACCATCTGGATACAGCCCAAAGTCTCCAGAACCTGGCTTCTCTCTACTATATTCGTAGAGATCAAAGCAAGTACCAGGAAGCCGAAGCTCTTTTTCAACGGTCGCTGGCAATACGCGAAAAGATTCTAGGCTCGGAACATCCACAAACGGCCAAATCATTGCATAATCTAGCTTTGCTTTATGAAGCTCAGGATCGATATACAGAAGCTGAGCAACTCTATCAACGGGCCTTAGCTATCCGTGAAAAAATACTTGGGCAAGAAAACTCCAAAACGATTGCAACGATAGAAAGCTATGTTTCGCTCTTGCGTAAGATGCTGAGAGAGAAAGAAGCCATAACCCTCGAAGAACGTGTGAAAGCGTACCAGCATTCTCAATTACGCACGTAAGACGATCAAACCGCCAAACCGTCCCGTTTTTCCTTTTTCTGCGCGATGTGAATAGAACAAATCGGTATGACAGGCAGTGCAAAGGCCTGCGAACTCTATGTGATTGGGCTGTATCCCGCTATCGAGCAGTTGCCATTTGAGGGCTGCCCATACGTCCAGGTGGAGAGAGCCATCAGGCAGATGGACGAAAAAGGTAGGAGCCTGCTCTGGAAAGGCTTGTTGGAAGGCTTGCATCACATCTTCACGGACTTCATAACAGCAGGGGCCGATGGATGGACTGACACCCACCAGAATATCGGCGGGGTTGCAATCGAACTCTTCATTCATCTTTTGCACGACTTTTCTGGCAATACCCCCGACAGTACCGCGCCACCCACCGTGACCTAAGCCAATGACCTTACGCCTGGGATCATAAAAGGAGATGGCAGCACAATCAGCGACCAGCAAAAGCAAGGCAACATCCGGTGTATTGGTTATCATCCCATCGGTTCCTGGCAGTCCAGTATTGCGGTCTATGCCTCCTCGACCACGTTCAGCAGATGAGACAATTTCAATATGGGTTCCTTGAATAAGGTGTCCTACTGTCACAGCATGAATATCGACATCTATTGCTTCACAAAACAAGGTGCGGTTTTGAATAACGTTGTCTTGCTTGTCACCAACCGACATGCCGAGATTGAGGGTGTGATACGGTTCTTCGCTTACGCCACCCAATCTTGTCGAAAACACACTAGATACCGTATCAAATGGTTGGAAGATTTCGTAGGAAAAGAATGGCAGTTTTCCGTGCGTATGTTTGAGCATTGACCCGACTTTCGTATAACATCCATCTCAGGAGAGCATATTTCTCCGCTTCATCTTGTTTAGTGTACCGTACTTTATCCTCAAGGGTCAAATCGATAATTGTGCCGTTTTAGCATAATTTATGAAGAGGACGCGGGCGACGCCGAGCGTCCCCTCCCATCTACACCACCACCCTCGCCCCTACGGATGCCGCGCGAGGATGTGCCTCGCCGTCTCCTCAGCGACGATCTGGCCTTCATCGGTGGGAATTACCCAGACCTGTACACTCGAATGGTCGGATGAGATGCAGGCTTCTTGCTGGATGGCAGTGGCGTTGCGCGCTTCGTCAAGATGGATGCCCAGGCAGGCCAGCGCTTGTACGACGCGACTGCGGATGGCTGCTCCCTTTTCGCCGATGCCTCCGGTGAATACCAGGCGATCAAGGCCACCCAGGGCTACGTAGTAGGAGCCGATGGTTTTGACGAGGGCGTAACAGAAGGCGTCGATGGCGAGTCGAGCGCGGTCGTTGCCGCTAGTTTCGGCGGCTAACAGGTCGCGCATATCGCCGCTGGTGCCAGAAATTCCGGCCAGGCCGCTCTGGGTGTTGAGGATAGTATTGAGTTCCTGGGGCGTGGCGTGTCCCTGTTCGATGAGCCAGAGCAGCACGAAGGGGTCAAGGTCTCCGGTGCGTTTGGTTTGCGGAAGACCGCTCTGAGGCGAAAAGCCCATGGAGGTATCGATGGATTGCCCGCCACGTATGGCGCATACGGATGAACTACCACCGAGATGGCAGGAGATGACGCGCAATGGCGACGCGCCAGGAGCAAGCTCGGCGATGCGGCGACTGATATAGCGATGCGACGCGCCGTGAAAGCCGTAATGCTCGATGCCGTATGTGTCTCGCCATGCTTGAGGGACAGCGTAGACACGCGTATAATCAGGCATAGTAGCGTGAAAGCTGGTCTCCCAGACGGCAACGAGAGGTACGCCTGGAGCAACCTGCTGGAAGAGACGCATGGCGAGGATGTACGGAGGATTGTGCGCGGGCGCGGCTGGCGTCATACGCTCCATCTCTGCCAGCACCTGCGGGGTCACAGTGACCGGCTGGCGATAGATACCCCCATGTACAGCCTTAAAACCGATGGCATCGAGCGCGGAAAGATTCTCCAACACGCCCAGTAGAGGCTCAGTCAGGCTGCGCAACATTAATTCAATTGCCGAGGCATAATCCGGCTCCTCCACCTCGCTGGCAAATACTCGCATCTGTCCTTGCTCGCCGGGGCGTACATGCTCAACGATGGCTTTTGCGCCCGGCAAACCGATGCGTTCGATAGAACCAGACGCCAGCGTATTATATTGCGCCTGCTCAGATTCAGGTGAGCGCACGCTCACCAGCTTGTATTTCAGGGATGTGCTGCCAACATTAGCAACTAAGATGTGGAGCATAGATACCTCTCTTTGATAAGTCTTTTACCACACCTCTACACTGTACTCATCTGAGAGATAGAAATCAATACGAATACTATGTGCGATTTTTACACACTTCCCTCTAATTGGGAACAATTCGTCATAAGCACAAAATGGCAGGTTAAGGTTTCTCAATGTGCGATAGGTACTTTTATGTGAGATAAAAACATATCTATGAATAGCTGTTTCTGCGGTAGAGTACTATACCTCTTGAGTTATGTTTACCCAGAATAATTCAAAGTGTTTCACAGCGTTGCAGGCTAATTGTCTGGGAATATGCTAACTGATGCACGGACATTATGAATTATGGACAACAGTTAGACATTCCGAAAGGAGAGGAAAACGTTATGCACCGAAACAGGATTAAAGCAGTCTCATCGTTCAGGCGACGCAGGCGATTTTCACCGCTCATGCTAGTTGGCTTGAGCGTGCCGCTTGTACTGGCGATTATCGCAGCGGCGGTATTCGTGCTGCCGCGCCTGGGTTCTCACGCGGCGGCGGTCAATGGTGATTGTACTCTGATAGTACCGGCCAGACCTCTTACCGCGCAGGGATTAGCCACGCCTTATCAGCTCGTGGCGACCAATCCAGCGAACGGACCCTGCAACGAGTCGAACAAAGTGCAGGCTGCCTTTGTGCAGGGCGCGGTGATCGACCCGGCAACCAGTCAAATCTCCATCTACAATCCGCTCGTGATTGACCAGGGGACGCAGCCAGCGGCAGCTCCTGTCGTGCCAAAACTTCCGGCTAACGGCGTCGTCGCGCTCTGGTTTGGCTTCAATGGCAACAATCTTACCCTGCAAAGCACCAGAGGCAGTTTGAGACAGGGGCATTGTGTAAATGGGGTGCGCGGGTCCATCTTTGGGCAGTTCGCTTATTGTAATGCCCCGGCCTTCTTCAGAACTGCCAACCGCGCTATCCAGGCAGGGCAATTGACTCCTCCCGCGCTGGGAACGGCCAATGATGGACAGAGCTGTCCCTCGGTGCGTGATTTCGGTGTGGTGGACATGGATCAGAGCGATAACGTCATCACCAGCTACCTCGTGACAGCCAATGGGCAAACCGCTCAAATGACCGCTGCCAACGTGGCAGCCTTGCAGGGCGCTCAGACGCAAGCCAATGGTAGCGATAACCGCCTGCTGGCAGTGGCTATGGATGGCGCGTTAGGCTGCACGCCCTGGATGGCTCCCGATCTGGCCGATCCAGGCCAGATGTTGCCAGCGTTACCACTCGACGAGCTACAGGCGGCGGCGCAGCAGGCCGCACCAGTCGCGCTTGTGCCTGCGGGTGATCCGATGGTACTCAACAACAACCAGCCCGATCTGAACAAGATCAACGCATATCGCGCTGGTGTCGATCAGCCTCCTGCGCGCAGAATGGCTGCTGCCAGCACGACGACTTACTGCCAGCACCTGCTAGCCATTGGGCCAGCGCGCATACAACTCGATATGCCAATGACGCAAGGAAAACCCTCTGCTGATCCGGCAGCCGCCAATTCGCTCTTTACCTTTCTCGCGCAGCGTTTCGTTGCCAGCTATGGACCCAATGGGCTGAACTGCGTAGGCTTATTAAATACGCCCGACCCGGTAGCTGTGACAACCGATGGCAATGGAGTAGCCATCAGTGCGACTTTTAACGCTGGCAACGCCAATAATAACGGTAACGGCAATGGTAATGGCAATAATGGCCCGAATAATGGTACAGGCGCTACACCGACTGTGCCAGCCGCCACACCAAACGCTACGCCAACCACAACACCGGCTGTTCCGGCTGCCAACCCGACAGTAACTCCCACCACTGATCCGAACGCGACACCCACACCAGCTAGCAGCCCGACGGCCACACCAACGGTGGCCGCCGGTAACTGATATAGCTCTATAGCAAAGAAAGGATATGACGATGGAAAAAATGATCCTACCCGGTGGATGGAACAACACTTCCATCCCGCCCTTGCCGAACAGACCGTCTATGCCGAACAGGAGAACACGGCGCATCAGGAAACGCAGGCTGGCGGTAGTCATTACCGGAGTAATATTACTTGTGCTGGCGCTGACTGGCGGGACTGCCCTGGCGTTCTTCAAATTCAATCCCACGCTTTTAAGCAATGCGCTGCATCACGGCGGGCAAAAATACCAGCACAACGCGATGAACTACGGCTCCCCGTCTCCAACTATGACCACGACGACGGGCATGAACAACATGCCACAGGGCGTTACGATCATTAACAAACTGAATAGAATCTCGGTGGTTGGCAGCACAGCCTTCATCGTGGATGGTCACGGAAAAACCATTTCTGCGGACGCCAATCCTTACGGCATAGCGATTGCGCCCAACGGCATGATACCCAACGCGCTCAAGCCCGGCGATATTCTGGTGACAAACTTTGGCGCGATGAATACTGGAACCACGCTTGTGCGTTTCCCGGCTGGCAAAGGCCCCGGCCTGCTCTTCAATACGATGGGTAATCCCGCCACCAAAGGGCCAGCGTTCGAGGCATTCAACCCGCTCACCGGCACAGACTGGGTAGCCAACTTTTCCGGCAACAATGTGCAGGTGTTCCGGCCCAACGGCACCATTCTGGCGACCATCACCAACCCTCTCTTTAAGATGCCCTGGGCCATGGCATCCAATCATGGAATGCACAATGCGATGGATGGAGGAGTCGGTTCATTCTTCACCACCAATACAGGAGATGCCACCATCGACCGTATCGACGTGATCGCTACCAAAAATGGTACGGCCTTCCGCGTCTTCCAGATTGGTCAGCTTACGCAGATCAATGGCGGGACGAAGCTCAACGCGACATGGGTGCCAACACTGCAAATAGGCGGTAAAAAATACTCCGATGTGCTGCTTGTGCTTGACCTGGCAAACAATCGCGTGGCCGCTTACCCAAACAGCACCACTATGAACACGACTACCATGCGCTCGACATCCAAAGGCATGACAGTATTCCAGGGCAAGCCCCTGAATACGCCGGTTGGACTGGCGATCAATCCACTGAATGGAGACCTGCTGGTAGTCAATGGGAACGACAACAACCTGGTCGAACTGAACCTGGCACAGGGCAAAGCCATTGGTACAAAGCAGCTCGACAACGTGCCAGTGGATGCTCAATCAGGCAATGGGTCAGCTCTGTTCGGTGTGGCTGCCACCAGTGACACGAAAGGCAACCTGGAAGTCTTCTTCACCGACGACAACATGAACACCTTGAACATGTTGAGTATGTAGTTCAGCTTATATCTCTGCCTCGCACTTGTAATAAATACGTAGGAAACGCTTGATGGGATATGCCAGGACAAACTGAAAGGGCGGACAGAGATTTCACAATCACGGAGGGTATGCCTATACATACCCTCGTTTTTTATTGCAACTTCATGCTTGAGATGCTATAGTGATCGCACAGACGTACTAAAAACAATATTTTATACGTATGGGATAATTACGCCAAATTACTCGAGGAAAAATGGAAGAGATTATTTCTCAAGAACACCCGATCACTCTTTCGCTCTTCTCTGGCGCAGGTGGCCTGGATATTGGTTTCCATCAAGCAGGCTTTAGGATAGTTGCTTGTGTTGAGATCGACAGAGATTGCTGCCGAACGCTGGAACTTAACAGAGACAGATACCTGGAGCAAGGTTGCCAGATTGTTAATAAAGATATTTGCGAGTTTGTCCCGGAGGATATTGACGCCCGGAAAATAGATTTTATTATAGGTGGTCCTCCATGCCAGAGCTTTTCGGCTATTGGCAGGAGAGCAGGAGGCGCGGGAGGAATGCTTGATGAGAGGGGAAACTTGTTTGAGAACTATTGCCGCCTTGTAGAATATTACCGACCCAGGGGATTCTTATTTGAGAATGTGCGTGGCATACTCGGTTCTAATGGCGGGAAAGATTGGCGAAGGATAGTAGAAGCTTTTGAAAATCTGGGCTATTGCTTATTTTATCGTATTCTTGATACGGCTGACTATGGAGTTCCACAGCACAGGGAACGGCTCATTCTGGTAGGAGTAAAGGATGGTACCACTGAATTCAAATTTCCGAGACCCGTGTATGGCCCGGACTCATTCACAAAAAAAACCTATGTCACTGCACTTGATGCCATAGCAGACCTTCAAGACCCACTTGAGCCTATCCAGAGCTATAACGGAAAATACGGGAAGTTATTGGAAGAAGTTCCGCCAGGTCAGAACTATCACTATTTCACAAAAGAATTAGGCTATCCAGAACCACGTTTTGCCTGGCGATCCAGATTCTCCGATTTTCTCTATAAAGCCGCTCCAGATAAGCCAGTGCGGACAATAGTTGCAACACTGGGAGCATATTCCGGCCCATTTCACTGGAAGAATCGCAAATTCACTTTACAAGAGTTTAAGCGTCTACAATCATTTCCCGATGATTATCAATTTGCCGGAAGTCTCAACTCAGCGCTTCATCAAATTGGCAACTCTGTAGCCCCACGTTTTGCAAAACTGCTGGCTCAAACTGTTTTACACCAGTTATTCGGAGTAAGCCAGGATATTTGTTTCATAGAGGTAGATAATAAGCTCTCATTTGATCGAAGAAAGTCAATAAAAGCCAAAGCCACACGCTCTTCGAGAAAAACCACTACCGGCGCAAACAGTTATCAACAATCACTCTTTGACAATCTGACGGCATCAATGCTTCATACACAAAAGGAGGAGGCGCCAGTAACAACGTCAGAGCATATCTTTCATTACCTTTCTTTACAGGAAAGGAGAAAAATCACAATACCTTCCGAGCATGTAAAAGAGGGCATTATCTATCATATTCGCGCGCAACGGGTTGCTGCTAGCTGCTCGATTGATGTTTCCAGGTACGTTGAAAAGGGGGGGTCTACATCGCCCCTGTTGTGTTATACGATAGATTTTCACTCTCCTATAGGAGATGGCCTGAGATCGATTAAATGCACACTCTATTCAGAATCGGCGATGGATATTCCGGTTGTCTGGGATGCCATTGAGGACTATATTGCCAGTGTATCCAAATATCAAACGATGATGGATATTTATGGGCATTTTACGGAACCACATCCCATCTTTGAGCTTCATATGGATGTATTAAATGCACCAACTGATAATTCTTCTTTCATCCTGCGGTTTGCCAGGAAATTTGCCAATTTTGAGGCCACTAAAAAGATTGTATCTATTAAGGACTTGCAAGAGTTATATGAAACCAAAGAGGGAAAAGAACTTGACACTACTAAAATAGTCCTCTATCTCAGATCATTACGATTTGATGTCAGAGTTCACGAAACAAACATCACCATCCCACGCGGGTATTTTCGCTGTTGCTACCCTTTTACATTAAACATCCATAAGCAAATATCAGTAACATGGAGGCCAACTTTGGACAGTAGATATACTAACTGGCTCAATCAAGCTCTAACCGAGGCAAAGTCACTATTATCAAATCCTATTACTGAGACATTGAGTCAGTATGAGGCTTACCCAAATTTATCTCATCCACTAAAAACTATACTGAATAGTGAGGAGATACTTCTTGGCAAAACGGTAGCAGAAGGGATAGAAACAATTGTCAATAATTTGCAACATAACAAGTACTTGTTCAGTATTTTGCTTACTGGATTGGTAGAGAAGCTAGTACATCCCCAACAAGATATCCGTTCAATTCAGGCCGACCTTCCGGGAGGATATTCTAATCGGTCTACAGACCAGATCCAGGTAACGCCTTTTTTGAAAAGAAACGGTCTTACTTGCTGCGCCGCTAGCGGAATGGAAAGTGGTAGAAACCTTGAAAGACCTATTCCACACACATTGGATTATCAATGTAAACCCCAGGGGAAGGGGAATAGAGAAGCTTATCTGGGCATCATACACGCAGTTCAAGTAGAAGGAATATATCCTTTCCCGTGCATGGTTCTTTTGATGGCGCTAGACTTACGCAGAAAAGAGCAATTCGTTTTTAATTATCCGAAACCTCATGGGCTTACTATTCAGCAAATTTACAATGCATGTCTTCGGCACTATGCGCTCGCAAAAGGGAATGGTCGCGCTCGCCTACCAGTACTGGCAATGCAGGCCATATATCAGTGCCTGGTACCTGAAATTTCACGGTTTAGAGATACCGTGTTAAGAAATCCACCTCACAGGCATACTGCAAGCGACAAGGATATGCGCACTGCCGGTGAAACAGAAACATGGATTGGAGATATACAGGTAGATAAAGATGGAGTACCGTTTGAAGCAATCGAAGTTAAAGCTGGTAAACCAATTACAAGTGATCTGGTACTCCCTTTACCCCAAAAATTTAAAGGCTATTCTGTAAACAGATATTATATTCTTTCAACAGAAGAACAATATATTGCTGAAGGTCAACAACAAGAAATTGAGCAATACGTATCGCAAGTGCGGCAGGAAACCGGGTGCCAGGTAATTGTAAACGGCTTGCAAAGGACTCTCTGGTATTACTTGAGACTTATTGAAAATCCCGAATTATTTCTGGATTACTACACTGCACAGGTGGCTAATGATTTAGATACTAAAGATGAGCATAGGGATTTGTGGGTAAAAATCTTGACGCAGTTAGATATGTTGCAGGGCGAAGTAATAGAGTAGGATGTGCAATCTATCCACATCACCCGTACCCCTATAGTTACCTGTCACGTTGTATCACGTTGCTTACAGTGCTACCATTGGCCCTACAGTTGCGTGACTGAAAGGGCGTTCCCCTCATGAGCGAAAGCGCGGATGTCGTCATAATAGGTGCGGGAGTCAATGGAGCCAGCCTGGCGTTTCACCTGACGAGGATGGGTGTGCGTAAGGTGATCGTCCTCGAAAAGCGCGTGGCCGCCTGTGGAGCTACGGGGCTTTCGAGCGGACTGGTGCGTATGCACTACGCCAACGAAGTCGAGGCGCGGCTGGCATTGAGCAGTTTCGCCTATTTTCGCAACTGGGCGGATATGGTCGGCGGCGAGTGCGGCTTTACCGAAACGGGCTTTATTCGCACAGTCGCCCCGAAGAACAACGCGAAGTTACGCGCCAACGTCGCCATGCTCCAACGCATCGGCGTCGATACGCGCCTGATTACCCCCGATGAATTGCGCGAACTGGCCCCCACCATCTGGAGCGAAGACCTGGAACTCGCCGCTTACGAACCTCATTCCGGTTATGCTGATCCCACCGCTACCACACTTTCGCTGTTACATGCGGCCCGCGAGGGCGGCACGGAACTGCGCCAACAGGTGGAGGCGCAGGGGTTTATTTTACAGGGCGAGCGCGTTAAGGGCGTGAAGACGAGCGCGGGAAACATCGAGGCAGAAACGGTGGTGTGCGCGACGGGCGGCTGGACGATGGCGCTGCTCGAGAAATTGGGGCTGCGTTTCCCCGTCTGGAATGTGCGCCACCAGGTCGCCATACTACAGCGACCACCCGAAGCGCGGCAGGAACATATGACGTACATCGACGGTGTACTCGACATTTACTATCGCCCCGATAGCCCCGGCTTGACGCTGGCAGGCGGCGGCGCAATGGACGCGGGTGTGAGTCCCGACAAATTCAAGCCGGATGCTGATATTGCCTTCGTGGAAGAAGTGGCGGAGAAAGTCTCGCAGCGTATGCCCGTGCTGGAAAATGCTACCTATATGCATGGCTGGTCAGGCGTCTTCGCGGTAAGCGCCGACCTGCACCCCTTGCTGGGGCCTGTGCCGGGATACGAGCATCTTTTCGCGCTTTTCGGCTGCAATGGCACAGGGTTCAAGACCGCGCCTGCGGTGGGCAAAGCGCTGGCGGAACAGATTACGGGCAGCAGCGCGCCGGATATTACGATTACAAGTCTGCGCCCGGCCCGTTATATGGAAGAGGCCATGATTTCCGATCCCTATGGCTATTCAGACCGGCCACAGGAACGTACAGAACCGCCGCAATAGAGCGACATTATACAATAAGCACATACCAGCGAGGAAACGCCTCGCCTCGACAGAGTAAGAAACGAGGATTTGCGCTATGTCCAAACGGTTCGTCATTAACGTAGGGGGTACGCGGGTGATCGCGGAACTGCTCGAACGGGAAGCGCCTGCGCTCTCACAATGCATGTGGGAGAACCTGCCCATCGATAGTTTCAGCGTTCACGCCAAATTCGCCGGTCATGAATTGATCGTAATGGTACCTTTCTACGCGGAGCCAGAGAACGAGATACTGAACGTGCAGCCCGGCGATGTCGCCTACTATCCCGGACGGCAAACCATCTGTATTTTTTATGGCGATACCACACCTTTCGGCCATGTCAGCGTTTTTGCGCGGATCATCGAGCGACTGGACGATCTGAAAGCCACAGGTGATCGCCTGCTGCGCGCAGGTATCGTACCCGCGAAGCTGGAAAGGATAGAGGCATGACAGACGCAGATATGCAGGCAATCGTGCAGGAAGTGATGCGCCGCATGTTGGCGGGCGATAGCTCTGCCGGTAGCGCGTCCGCCAATGGCCGCGCGGCATCTCATAGTAATAATGCCGCGCTGTCGTCACAGGCAGCCGATAACGCAACGGTAAGCATCACCAGCGTGGTCACACGCAACGATATTGAGGCGTTCGTGAAGAGCGGCAAGCAACGCCTGCTCGTCAAACATGGCGGATTGGTAACGCCGCTCGCGCGCGACCTGGCAGCGGAGCATGGCCTCGAAATCGTGTGGGCGGGAGAGTCAAACGCGACACAAGCGCAACATACTATAACCAGTGCCTCCAACAACGGCAAAAGCGCGTTGACCTGTTTGCGCTGTAGCTCATGCCTCGAACCGGCCTTTTATGAACGCGCCCTTGCGGAAATAGAACACTCGACGGCGCGCGTGCTGGGCGAGTTACGCGCCTATATCGCGCGCTGCTGGCTGCACGAACCGGCGGATATCGCCACTTTACGCACTATATCACGCCCGCCTATGGGCAATCTTCCCTGTTGTTTCTACGCCAATTTTAACCTCTTCTGGGCGGGCGAAAGTTTGCAAGTTTGCAGGCAACAGGTAAAAGATAGTGTACTTCCGGTACAAGTGGTTAGCACAATGTTGGCCGGGTTATTGGAACGGCACGCCGCTCGTTTAGAAAAGTGGTCAATGACCGAGACGGTTGCGCTTGAGCGTATGCTCGCCCACTATTTCAAGGGCAAAGGTCCTGCTTCTGGCGAGGAATTTCTGGCGGTTGTCGAACATGCTATGATTGCTCTTGACCGCGTGCAAAGCTGGATCGACGGGCTGATTCCCTGGAGCGAACTAGATGCGCGGCTGGCGCTGCGTCGCCCAATTTCAGTTATTTAGAGGAGGTAATATCTCATGTCAACCACAGAGTTATACCAATCAGCAAAGCTTGACGAACTGCTGGCCCGGTGGGAAAGCGATGGCATCAACAACGTCCTGTTTGAACTTCCCGATATGCATGGTACAGCCCGTTCCAAGATCATCCCGTTGAACAAGGTGCGCGGCTTCGCCGAGAAGGGACTGAACATGTACGGCGGCGCGCTCGCGCTCGATAGCAGTTCATTTGTAGTCTCCGGCACCAAATACAACGAGGAAGTGAACTACGCCGATCAGGTACTCAAGCCCGACCTCTCAACGGCTGCCATTGTTCCCTGGATGAACAAGACGGCGCGTTTGGTCTGCGACACATACTGGGCCGATGGTACGCCGCTACATGCCGCGCCGCGCCATGTATTGCGCAGAGCCGTCGCGGAACTCGATAAACTTGGCTATCAGGCGGTGGTCGGCCTTGAATACGAGTTCTATCTACTCGACCCCACTACTATGAAGCCCATTTTCGAGGGTCTACATATCTTCAATACCATGCGCAACACCGCCGTGCCGGTGGCCGAGCGCATCATCGAACTGATGCCACAAATTGGCATCGACATTATTACCGCTAACGCCGAATATGCTCCCGGCCAGTTCGAAATCAACTATGGGCCGCACGAGGCTTTGCGTGCTGGCGACCTGGGCTTCACTTTCAAAAATGGCGTTAAGTACATCGCGCGTCAACTTGGCTACCACGCGACATTCATGACCAAACCATTTACCGATCAGTCCGCGAGCGGAGCGCATACGCATATCAGCCTTATTTCAAAGGACAGTGGCGAAAACGCTTTCCTGGACAATAAGGATAAAAACGGCCTGTCGCAAGCAGCGTATCACTTCATGCAGGGAATGCTGAAACACGCCAACGCGGCTATGGCGTTGATGGCTCCCACGCCCAACTGCTATCACCGCTTCGTGCCGCATCACTTCGCGCCCTCCAACATAAGCTGGGGTCTGGAAGACCGCTCAGCCATGGTTCGCGCCAAGAATACCCGCGATCACCGCACACACCTGGAAAACCGCTTGCCTACCGGCCTGAGCAATTCCTACCTGGCAACGGCTGCCGTGATTGCCGCCGGAACGCTCGGTCTCAAGGATGCGAAGTTGCCACACGAAGCGATAGAAGGGCTGGCTGAGAGCCACGAGGACTTCCAATCGCTGCCTGCCACGCTTGACGAGGCTCTCAACGCGCTGGAAAGTGACGAGGAGTTTCGCGCCATCCTGGGCGACGAGTTCGTGCAAGTCTTTACCGCTATGAAGCGCAGCGAACTCGCCCGCCTCAAAGCCCACGTCACCGACTGGGAGCGCGACGAATATATGGAGATGTATTAGAAACGAAGCACGGGATAGTGCGGATGTGCGCGACCGGATGCCCGTGACCGGATGCCCGTGACCGGATGCCCGCAAGGGGCATCCCTACATTTCCGGTGGCCCCCACCCCTGAACAATTCGACGATGTGGGCGGCGTGGGGATAATCGACATGTAGTGACGCCCCTTGTGGGCGTCAGGCGTACCAAACGGAACAATCATGATTACACTCGATAACATCAAAACGAATAGTTGCGTCGGGTTATGCGATGCCTGCGGCATTTGCGGGGAACGGCGCGATTTGCAACTGGCGGGGATGACTGATATTGCGCCGCTGGAGGCACAAATCCGGCAAGTGGTAACGGGTGTGCTGCGCGAAGTGGAGATGTATGGCGTCAACGGTCTCAAAGAGCGTAAGGCCATGATTCCGGTGGGAGTCTCGGCGCGGCATGTGCATGTTTGCCAGGACGACCTGGAGAAGCTGTTTGGGGCCGGGTATGCGCTGGCAAAAGAGCGCGATTTGTTGCAGCCGGGCGAATTTGCCTCAAAAGAACTGGTGACGCTGGTGGGGCCGGGCGGGAAGATTATGCCGCGTGTGCGCATCCTGGGGCCGCTGCGCTCGCGCACGCAGGTAGAACTGGCGCGCACCGATGGTATCGCGCTGGGCATCAAAAATCTGCCCATGCGTCGCTCTGGTGAGCTACAGGGAGCCGCGCCCATCACGATGATAGGGCCGCGCGGCAGTGTTTACCTGCCGGAGGCGGCCATGCGCTCCAATCGCCATATTCACATGGGGCCGCGCGATGCTGAACGCTTTGGCGTCAAACAAAACGACGTGGCGCAGTTGCGGCTGGGCGGGCAGGAGGGTGTGACATTCCATAATGTACAGATTCGCATTCACGAGACCTGGAAGCTCGTGGTGCATCTCGATACGGACGACGCGAACGCTGCAGGCATTGTCTGCGACGTGCAAGCGGAACTGATTAAATAGGTATTTTTTCACGCAGAGTAGCGGCGCGTTTAGCCGTGTCGCTACTTCACAGGAGGGCATTTCATGGCTAACGGACAACGCGCAATCGGCATGGTTGAGACGAAAGGGCTGGTGCCTGTCATCGAGGCGGCGGACGCAATGGTGAAAGCCGCCAATGTGCAGATCGTGCAGTACGCAAAGGCTGGCTCCGGCCTGGCAACTGTGGTTGTCACCGGCGATGTAGGCGCGATTCGCGCGGCGGTGGATGCCGGAGCAACGGCGGCGCGCCGCGTAGGGACAGTCGTCTCGGTGCATGTCATCCCCAGCCTGGACTCAGGCGTGTCGCAGGTCTTCAACTACGGTGAGGGCAAAGACGGCACAGCGCCATCACGCGGCGCGCTGGGGCTGATCGAGACTAAAGGCTACGTGGCAGCAGTCGAAGCGGCTGACGCAATGGCGAAATCGGCCAATGTTGACGTGCGCGGGCTGGAAATGGTCGGCGGCGGACTGGTGACGGTTATCGTGACGGGCGACGTGGCAGCCGTGAATGCCGCCACCGACGCGGGCGCGGCTGCCGCCGGGCGCGTGGGCGAAGTTGTCTCCGTCGATGTCATCGCGCGCCCCCAGGTCGATATTCGTATCTTCTTGAGCAATAAAGAAGCTGCCGAAAGCAGCAAAGATGGCGCGAAACGCGGCACGGCTACCCCGGCATAATACATTCAAGAAGATAGGAGACACCCTATATGGCCCTGCATATAAGTGAGGCCGAACTGGAACGCATTGTGCGCAGCGTCGTGAGCGAATTGACGGGCAACGGGCAGAGCAAAGCCGCCGCCGGGCGCGTCGTCAATGGACAATGCCGCACCGTCGATGAAGCGGTAGGCGCCGCCGCAGTCGCTTTCAAAGCGTTGTCCACGCATTCGCTGGATGATCGCAAACGCTTCATCGAGGCGATACGCTCCATTGGCCTCAAAAATAAAGCATTGCTGGCGAAGATGGCTCACGAGGAAACGCATCTGGGTCGCTACGAACACAAAATCGCCAAGAATGAAACCGCCTGCAACCTTACGCCGGGCGTAGAAATTCTGGAACCCAAAGCCTTCACGGGCGATCACGGGTTGACCGTGCATGAATGGGCTCCTTTCGGCGTGGTGGCCGCGATTACGCCTGTCACCAATCCCACGTCGGTCATCCTGAACAACGCCATCTGTATGATGGCGGCGGGCAATGCCACCGTTGTCAATGCTCATCCCAGCGCGAAGGTCAGCAGCATGAAAACGGTTGAGCTGATTAACCAGGCCGTCGTTGCAGCAGGGGGGCCGGATAACATCATGACGGGCGTACTTGAGCCGAGTATCGAGACCGGCACAGCGTTGATGACGCATCGCAAAGTTGACCTGGTGGTAGCTACCGGCGGCGTCGCTGTGGTGCGCGCCGCGCTGCGTAGCGGTAAGCGCGTGGTAGCGGCGGGTCCAGGCAACCCTCCAGTAGTAGTGGACGAGACGGCGGACATTCCAAAAGCGGCGAAGTGTGTCTTCGAGGGCGCGAGCTTCGATAACAACATCCTGTGCGTTGGCGAAAAAGCAGTCGTCTGCACAGAAGCCGCTATGCGTCCTTTCATGGAGGAGATGCGCAAGCTGCCCACTTATGAGTTATCAGGTGACGAACTGGCAGCACTAGTGAAACACATCGTGCTGACGGATGGACCGAAGCCACGTATGAACGGGCAATTCATAGGGCGCAACGCCTCAGTATTGCTCGAAAGCATCGGCATTCGCGGGCGCGAAGATGTCTACCTGCTTACCTGCCGCGTGCCGCCAGATCACCAATTGCTCTACCTGGAACAGATGATGCCCGTTTTACCAATAACGACGGCTCCCAACGTCAACGCTGCCATAGACCTGGCAATCGAAATCGAACAGGGCTTCGGACATTCGGCCATGATGCATTCGCGGGACCTGGCCGCGCTCAGCCGCATGGCAAAGCTGATTAATTCCACGCTGTTCGTCAAAAATGGCTCGTCGCTGGCCGGTCTGGGCGTCGGGGGCGAGGGCTACACCGCCTTTACCATCGGTACCGCGACAGGCGAGGGCATGACAACGGCGCGTACCTTCGTGCGCGAACGCCGCTGCGCCCTGGTGGACTATTTCAGAATCGTGTGAACGCCAATGACGCCGCAGGAAGAACAGGCACTGGTACGCATTATCGTACAATGTGTGCGAGCAGTACTGGAAGCCGCAGAACAAGAAGCTGTTTCTACGCGCCTTGAGACAAAGCCGGGTGTGGCAACCACAGGTTCGCGTTTCATTGACGTTGTGCCTCGCCAGGGAAACCATAACGCAGCACACAATGGCAGGCAAAACGGGCATGGGCGCGATGATGTGCGCGAGTCGCTGCGGCGTTTCTTGCGAGATTCGGAACCGGTTGTGCCAGAGAGGGCTACGATTCAGCAGCCACAGAAACGACAGTTGATTACGCAAGAGGATGTGCTGGCGGCTTTGCGGCAGGGAAGCAAGGTGATTATATTGCAGCCAAACGCGGTTGTTACCCCACTGGCGCGACAGGTTGCGAAAGAAAAAGGAATCGAATTGCGATGATACTTGCGAAGGTGATTGGCACGGTAGTAGCCGATGCCCGCGTCTCCAGCATGGGAGGGCAAATGCTGCGACTGGTGCAACTGCTTGATGGGCGCACGCTGGAAGCAAAGGGCGGAATATATGTGGCGGCGGACGTTACCGGGGCGGGTGATGGCGAGTTGGTAATGTTGTCGAGCGGCGCATCGGCGCGTAAGGCGGGCAAGCTGCAAAACGCGCCGGTAGACCTGGTGATTATCGCAATTATCGACGAACTGGCGGGCGCGGATGGCGCGATTTATCGTTCTACGCGGAAGGATGGTGTTGTATGATACTTTGCCAGGTAGTAGGCACAGCCGTCTCAACACGCAAAGACCCACAGTTGCAGGGCGCGAAACTCTTGATCGTTGTTGAAGTAGACCCTCGTGGGCAAGCGCTGGATAAAGGGACGATGGTGATTATCGACGCGGTGGGCGCGGGGCGCGGCGATATTGTGCTCGTGGCAACGGGCAGCGCGGCTAATCTCACGCCGCAAACCACGCAATCGCCCGTCGATGCAACGGCGGTGGCGATTGTAGACACCGTCTTCAGCAGCGGCCAGGTCATGTATTCATCGCATAACCAGTAGCGACACCTCTTGTAAATACCCAACACGTATCAACCGATTGTCCGTAGGGGCGGGGGCGGATGATGATGATGGGTGGGGGCCTTCATGGCCGCCCGTTGAGGTGGGAATATGTTTTCCCTATGTGATAGAGGAACAGGGACGCGGGCGGCCATGAAGGCCCCCACCCATCCC
>JBOGTO010000632.1:0-2695 GCA_050695155.1 Ktedonobacteraceae bacterium | reverse complement strand
GGTAGAGACCCTTGCGGTCGCCCTGGGGCTTCACGCTCTGTATATTTTTGATGGGGAATACTTTCCCCTGTTTACAACGTTGTTAATTATAGAGGCGCACTTTATCGCGTCCACCCGGCATGTCCATTTGTGCCACCTGTATATCCACTTCATATACAAAGACACGATTTGCCGCATCCCTGTGAAATTTGATTGACAATATCGCGGGTGTGCGCTTATAGTAATTACAAGAGAATAGAAACACGCATAAAAGCGCGTAGAGAGTCTAACCAGGGGTAACAATTGTATGCCAACGTATGAGTATCTGTGCAATCATTGTAGCCATCGTTTTGAAACATGGCAAAAAATGTCCGATGATCCATTAACCATCTGTCCCAAGTGCGGCGAACACATTCGTAGAGTATTGTTCCCGGCGGGCATCGTCTTCAAAGGCTCCGGTTTTTATAAAACCGATCACGCTAATGGTTCTGTGGTAAGCGAGAACGGCCATTTGCCTAAAAGTGACGAGGCTGCACCCGCAAAAGAAGGCGAGAGCAAACCTGCCACCACCGAGAGCAAGTCTGGCGATAGTAAACCGGCTGAGAGCAGTCCAGGCACATCCAGTGAAAATAAAGTAGCAGCAGAGGCGAAAGCGAAATAAGCCATTATGGCAGAATCAACGTTTGCAGGCATCCAGCGCCGCCAGATTGAAATAACCATCGGCGAATTATGGCTGACCGATGACCACTACATCCGTCAGGGCATCATCGAACGCCTGCGTCACCTGATTTCTCACGCCGACCCAAGCATGGACCTCACTCAACTGAGCGAGGCCGCCCGCGAAGAACTACAAGAACTCAATTTATTACATGGATAATTTTCAAGGCGGCGCTGTCATCCTGAGCGCAGCGAAGGATCTCTCGTCAGCCCCGTCATCCTGAGCGCAGCGAAGGATGACGGGGCTGGACACCCAAATTTCCTAGTAGGAGATATTTTTCTGGCTTTCTCTCAGAGAAGCCGTGTATACTGGTCACACAATCCCTTTTGCCAGGAAGAGGAGGGAGATACGGATATGCAAGTGCAGCATGAGCAATCGCGGAACGATGGCATCGAAGACCTACAGCGCCAGGTAAACGAACTCACAGCGGCCAACCTGCTCTTACAGGAACAACTCGCGCGTAAAGAGCAGTTTGCGGCCATGATTGCGCATGAACTACGCGGCCCGCTTACCCCCATCATCAACTATGCTCAGATTGTGGCGCGCCCCAACCAGCGCCGCGAAACCATCGAACGCGGCACCAACATTATCATCAGCCAGGCATGGCGCTTGACGCGCCTGGTAAGCGATCTGCTCGACTCCTCGCGCCTCTCTTCGGGGCAATTTTCGCTGACACGCGGCCCTTGCGACATCATCGCTCTTGTCAAAGAAGTGGTAGAGCAATTGCGGCCTATCGCTCCTTATCATAGCTTCGCGGTCGAGACGCCGGACGCGCCGGTAGTGGGCAACTGGGATTGTGACCGCCTCCAGCAAGCGCTGGGCAACCTGGTCGATAACGCCATCAAATACTCCGACGAAGACACCACCATCACGGTATGCGCTATGCAAACATCCGGCAAAACGCGCATCAGCGTGCATAACGAAGGCGTCAGCATCCCATCCGCCAGCATCGAACAGCTTTTCCGCCCTTTCAGCCGCCTGCCCGGCAGCGGTTCCCACAAAGGTTCGGGACTGGGCCTCTACATTGCCAAATGCATCATCGAAGCGCACGGCGGCGAGTTGCGCCTTGATCAGTCCACCGGAGACCAGCAAGGCACAACCTTCTCCTTCGATTTGCCGCTATAACTCTTCCCTACGCCTCTTTCTCGCCGGTCTGAGAAGCCTCTGTTGGAGGTATGTCTGTCACAGGTTCCGGCGCTTCCATCGTCTCGAACGTCTTCGCGCGTAGCTCTTGCAGGCCGATGCCCATTTGCTTTAATACCATTACTGCCAGCCCTTCGCCTTCGCGAATAATGCCGAGCAGCAAATGTTCGGTGCCAATGTAATGTTGCCCAAGCTCCTGCGCCTCTTTCACTCCCATTTCGATAACCTTTTTCGCGCGTTGTGTTAGAACGGATTGCCTGCCAGCCATCACAATTTCGGCCTGCGAAATTGCCATTTTGATCTTGCTTGCCAGTGGACTGCGCTCCTGCCCCTGTTTGAGTATCGCCAGGATTTGCGCGCGTGCCTGTGCCAGGTCAAAGTTGAAGCTGCTCAAAACACGCGCCGCCACATCCTCACCCTCTCTAGCTAACCCTAGAAGCAGGTGTTCGGTTCCCACGTAATTGTGGCCGAGTCGCTGCGCTTCATTCGTTGCCAGCGCCATAGCCTTACGCGCGCGCTCGGTGAAGTGCTTGTAACGCTCGTTATCGCCCCTGTCCTTATCTCCCGCCGGAACGCGCTGCCGCTTAAAGAAATCTTCAATATCAGGTTCAGTAAAACGATATTCGCCCGCAATACGATACGCCGTCAGCTCGCCGCGATTCACCAGCCGCCTGATCGTGACAACATCCACGCGCAGGTAATCCGCGACCTCCTCCGTAGTTAGTAGTTTCTCCATTTTGCCGTACTCCTCGATGATTAGAGATATTTTGCATTACTATGCAGTATTTTAGTTTACTTTGGAGTGTTTGTCAAGACAGGAGAAATGTGATCCGGTGGCATCGATTGGTCGCTGAC
>JBOGTO010000631.1:0-4660 GCA_050695155.1 Ktedonobacteraceae bacterium | reverse complement strand
GGTGTACAGGGCGCAGCCGCAGGCTGCGCCCTGTACACCACATCACACAAAAAACTTTTGCGAAGCGCCGCAGGCGCTGAGGAGTCATGTAGATAGAAAGGGTCATACAGTGTTAAAGATTATCTATATGGGAACACCCTATTTTGCCGTGCCTGCCCTTGAAGCACTGATTGCCAGTGGCGCGCCCGGTGTCCTGTTGCCGCAGGGCTATGAGATTGTCACGGTAATTACGCGCCCCGATAAACCGTCGGGAAGAGGGAAAGAGATGGTGTTTTCGCCGGTCAAACAGGCCGCGCTGGCGCATAATATCCCTATCTGGCAGCCGGGATCGTTGAAACGCGCGGAGAATAGCGAGGCGCTGGCTACCTATGCTGCTGACCTCTACGTGGTGGCCGCCTTTGGTCAAATATTGCCACAGCCGGTGCTGGATTTGCCGCGCTACGGCACACTCAACATCCATGCCTCGTTATTGCCCCGCTATCGTGGCGTCTCGCCCATCTCTGAGGCCATTTTGCGGGGCGACCGCGAAACAGGTGTTACCATCATGTTGATTGATGCCGGCATCGATACCGGCCCTATTCTCTTGCAACGCGCTATTCCCATCGCGGAAGATGATACGACAGGCAGCCTGACCGGGAAACTGGCAACGCTCGGCGCGAGCGCGCTGCTGGAAGCGTTACCTCTATGGATCGCCGGCGATTTGCCGCCGCAGCCACAACACGACCAGGAGGCGTCCTACACCCATATGCTGCGTAAGGAAGACGGCGAAATTGCCTGGCAACACCCGGCAGCGACATTAGCGCGTGAAGCGCGAGCATACTCACCCTGGCCCGGCTTCTATACCACCTGGCGCGGCAAAATGCTGAAGATCGTTGAATGCCATGTACTGGCGGGGGAATCTCCACAAGATGTGCTTGCCGGAACGGTTATGCTGCGCAAGCAAAATGGAGAAACATTGCTTCAGGTAGCGACCGGTGAAGGTGTGCTGGTGATCGAGCGCCTGCAACTCGAAGGCAAAAAAGCCATGAACGCCAGTGAATTTTTGCGCGGCTATGCGAATATCGTGGGAGATGTGCTGGGGAATCAGTAGCGAACGAACCAGGGCGGAGGGCTGCTGCCCCCGCCCTGGCGCTTATTAGCGTGTTATAGACGCTTTTGGCCGGTTGACGAGCGCGATGAGAATGCCCACGACTGCCAGCGCGAAGAAAGCAATAGCGTGCTTTATATGCGGCTGGGAATCGGTAATGATATGGTTGATGTTAGGAACGAGGAAAAACGCTCCCAGGGCTATACCGATGATTGCCACCACGATTCCGAGAACGAAGATTGCCGGGTTCTTCATAGTTGTTACATACCTTTCTTTTTCAGATGTAGGGACGCAGTTTACCACGTCCACGTCTCTCCATTTTGGATACGCCCATTATAACAAAAGCATGAAACTCATCAAGCGGGATAGCCAACATGGATATGTTTAATTGCTCACCTTGATACAAGACGAACGAAATGTAAAAAAGCCACCAGAAAAGGGAAATCGCAAAGATATGGCGACCGCGAGGGTTTCGCGGTCGTCACTACTATACACACCTACCCATACAGCAGATTAGCTGGCGGCGACGCTCTTCGAACGGGTCATGAATGTGCCAGCGATGCCGGCGATGAGCAGGACTACGCCCGCGCCCAGCGCTACATACTCGCGTACAGGATGACCACCTTTAACCAGATAGAAGGCGCCGGCGCCCAGGGCGACCACGCCCAGTGCAATAACAAGATAGAAGATAACGGGGTTTTTCATTGTTCTAGTTCCTACCTCTTCATTAGGGACGACTCTCTACTTGCGTCCAAATTATGCGCCCTGGCCTATCCAGAGCGTGCATCTATTGTATCAAACGTATGAACCCTGTTAAGCTGCATATGTGGTGATGGCATAGCCATTTTGGATATGAAAGTTAATGCACCCCGCTACGGAAGACGGTTGCGAACAGGATGAGCGCGAAAAGTCCTGCTCCCCAGCAATAGTAGGCAAAGGGAGTGAGGTTGCCTTTTTCAAAATATTTCATCAGGAATTTTGTGCTGAGGTAGGCCGCGACGCCAGAAATGACCATGCCTACAAAAACAAGTTCAAGCGTCGAAGATGACTGTCCAAACAACTGCGGTATTTCGAGCGCGCCCGCCAGGAAAATCAGCGGCGTACCCAGCAGGAAGGAAAAGCGGGCCGCGTCTTCGTGATTGAGGCGCACTCCCAGAGCGCCGACCATGGTGACGCCGGAACGCGAAATGCCAGGAATGAGGGCCAGCGATTGCGCCATGCCAACAATAACCGCTTCTTTCCATGTTAGAGACGATAACTCGCGGAAAGCGACCTTCCCCTCGATAGTATCAGCATATTGTGCTTTTTCGATGGCGCGTTTGCGCATACGCTCCCCCGCGAAAAGGATTGAGCCGTTGACAACCAGGAAAGCCGCCGCAATCACCGGAGAGGAGAAGAGTTCTTTGAGGGGCTTCTCTAATGTTACGCCGATTAAGCCAGCCGGAACTACACCGATGATGATGAGAAAACTGACCCATTCGTTCGTACCTTTGCGCACTTCTCCCTCTTTAATGCTTTTCACCAGCGTCAATATAACTTGCCACCAGTCACGCCAGAAATAGATCACCAGCGCGATACTGGTACCGATATGTAAAGCGGTGATGATGGGTAAAAAACAGCTCTGCCCGCCACAACTCGTATCGGTTTGTAAATTCGCCGGGCCAAAGAGACCGGGCAGCAGGCCGGGTAAAATCACGGTATGGCCGAGGCTACTGACAGGGAACAATTCGGTCAATCCCTGTAACAGAGACAAGGCAATGGTTTGCCAGATATTCAGGTGCATGGGCAGTTACTCTCTCATGGGTGTAGATACTTCTGTACGTCCATTTGAAATTCCGCATTGGTATCAGCATAGACGTTGTGTCCATCAGGTTTCGACAGGAAAAAGTAATGGGTTGTTTTCGCAGGCGAGGCCGCCGCCTCAAGGCTGGCGAGGCCAGGGCTACAGATAGGAGTGGGCGGAAAGCCGGTATGGG
Organism: Ktedonobacteraceae bacterium; assembly: GCA_050695155.1. GTDB lineage: Bacteria > Chloroflexota > Ktedonobacteria > Ktedonobacterales > Ktedonobacteraceae > CF-113. The sequence goes on along the minus strand of JBOGTO010000631.1, from coordinate 1,597 downwards.
TGTAGGTGTTCCAGGCGCTGTTTGGCGTGATCAGGCGACCGCTATCATTGAGCGGCGTCCAGTACGTTTTGGTGCCGGAAGCTGAGTCGCGCGCGTATTGCACGGTGGGGTCCGCGTCAAGCATACTCACCGTTTCGGCATTCGGCTTGTAGATGCGGTTCCAGTAGACGCTTGCCACCAGCGGGCGATCATCCTCAAAGCGTACCTCGCGCTGCACGATCGAGGCGAGAATGACCATCTGGTAAACCGAAAGCTGATTTTGCTTCGCCAGCGTGTCAAGGTGATTTTGCTGCACCTTATCATTGAACTCGGTCAGCATGATATTGACAACATCACGCGCCGTTGCATTAACGGGTATCAGGTAGGTATCGGGGAAAAGCAAGCCCTCCATGCCGTTGCCTGCCGGAATCGCTTTCAGCACCGGATATTTGGCGTAATCCGGGAAGCGCGTCGGGTGCTGCGTATAGTTCAGGAAATCCTGTTCATTGAACTTTGTGAGCGGCGGGAAGGCAGGATCATTATGCGCGAACTTGTCGGCGATCTGTGCGATACGCCAACCCTCCACGATGGTGACGGGTATGGCGTCGGGTTGTCCGTGCAACAATTGCGCGATGATCTGGTCAATTGTCATGTTGGGACTGAGGTTATACGCCCCTGCCTGCAATTGCGTATCCAGCCCCTTGATTCTGGCCCAGATGCGAAAGGCCAGGGAGTTGCGTATCAAGCCTTTTGTCTGGAGGGCGTCCGCGATCTGCGCTCCACTTTCACCATTGTCAATCACAAACGCAACGGTATGTGGCTGAGCGGAATTGGCTGGCTGGAACACGTCCGTCACGGTTGTCCAGGTGAAGTAGACGCCCCCAAAAATGAGCAGACCCAGCAGCAGTACCGCTACGATTGCAGCGCGTGGCCCTCGTCTTTTCATATAATTTTATCCTCAGATTTGCTTGAGTTATGATCCAGGTATTCTTGTAGAATCACGGCTGCCGCCAGCGCGTCTATCTCCTGTTGTTTACGCCTGCGCCGCGCCGACTTGCCAGCGCGCGATCTCCCGCCCCGCGCTTCCTGCTTATATTCAGTGCGCAGGCGCTGCGCTTCAACGGTTGATAAGCGTTCATCCCACAGCGTAACAGGGATGTCGATATGCTGTTTCAGCCGTTCTACGAATGCCTGAATACGCGCTCCCTGGGCATGTATCTCTCCATCCAGACTGATAGGGAGACCAACCACGAGACCAGCCGCCTCCGTCTCGCTAATCAGTCGCCGGAGAGCTTCCCATGTTTGTGTTTCATCGCGGGAGACGCGCAAAGTGGTATAGGGTGAGGCCAGGAAGCCAGAAGCGTCACTCAGGGCGACGCCTATTCTGACGCTGCCAACATCGAGGGCCATCAACCGTGTCATTGTTGCTCTCTCCATGCGATAAGATACTATCCTATCGCATTCTAACGAAGGAGAGGCTGTTTTGTCTACCAATTTGCCAAAAATCATGCCTTATTACCCGCTTAGCCTGATTATTCACCACCTCTCGCCACCGCAGGTGGCTCCTTTTTAATGTGAGATGAGATATGGTGTCTGGCCGGCGGCCAGACACCATATC
>JBOGTO010000630.1:0-7984 GCA_050695155.1 Ktedonobacteraceae bacterium | reverse complement strand
CCGACGTGACGGGAGCCATTCGCTTGCCGGAGGGGGTGGAGATGGTGATGCCGGGGGACAACATCGAGATGACGGTGGAACTGATCCAGCCGGTAGCGATGGAAGAGGGCGTCAAATTCGCCATCCGCGAGGGTGGCCGCACGGTGGGTGCTGGCATCTGCACCCGCGTCGAACGATAACAAAAACCGCGTGTAGGGGCGTGGTTCGCTGCGTCCCTATGCAATGGTTAAGGAAGGCAGAAAAGATATGGCTAGTAAAGGCAAAGAAAACAGGATTGTTGCGACCCTTGCTTGTACTGTCTGCAAGCAGCGCAACTACGCCACGTCAAAAAATAAGAAGAATAATCCTGAGCGTCTGGAATTGAGAAAGTTTTGCCGCACCTGTCGTACACATACAGCCCACCGCGAAACGAAGTAGCGCGGCGGGTCATTGTATATTGTATTAACCCCGTGCGTTAAACTGATCGAGAGAGGTCGAACGTGGCAAATAAAATGGCCGAACAGAAGCATGAAGGGCGACGAGAACGCGAAAGTCGCCAGCCCGCAAAGCGCGACACCAGGCAGCAGTCGTCTTCTGGTCTATGGAAGAGAATACGCAAAATACGCTGGGTCTCATTTGTGCTTGAGGCGTATGATGAACTGCGTCACAAGGTGACATGGCCTACCTTCGAGGAGGCCAGAAACATGACCATCGTTGTCATCCTGTTGTCTGCCGCCGTTTCAGCGTTCCTGGCGCTGGCAGATCTGGGTCTTTTCAAGCTCTTCCAGTTGATTAGCGGCGGAAGTTAGTGCATTGCGATGAAGGGAAATGCTGTGGTAACTGAACATACCAACAACACCGAGCAGTCATCGCCGGATAGCGCAACGGAACAGCCGAATACGCAGGAAGATCGTCTCTGGTACGCCATTCACACGTATTCCGGTTATGAGAATAAGGTGAAAAGCCATCTTGAGGCGCGTATCAATTCAATGGATATGCGCAATAAAATCTTCCGGGTCATCGTGCCTATGGAAGAAGAGGTGGAGATCAAGCAGGGCCAGCGGCGCACCGTCCAGCGTAAAGTCTTCCCCGGCTACGTGCTGGTGGAGATGGTCATGAGCGATGAAGCCTGGTATGTTGTGCGGAATACGCCCGGCGTCACCAGCTTTGTGGGTTCTGGCACGCGCCCCATCCCGCTTCATGAAAACGAGATGAAAACGATCTTGAAGCAGGTCACGAAAGAGACCGAGAAGCCAAAGGCCAAGATCAGTTTCGCCAAAGGCACGAGCGTGCGCGTAATCGATGGCCCGTTCACCGATTTTATCGGCACCGTCAGCGATATTAACATGGACCGCAACAAGGTGACAGTGCTGGTTTCGTTTTTCGGTCGAGAGACACCAGTGGTTCTGGATTTCCTACAGGTAGAGAAAATCTAACCTGATTGGATAATTGAGGAGTTTGAAAATAACATGGCAAAACGTGTCAAAGCTGTAGTCAAACTACAGATTTCGGCGGGCAAGGCCAATCCCGCGCCCCCGATTGGTACCGCGCTTGGCCCCCAGGGCGTCAACATCATGGCGTTCTGCAAGGAGTACAACGAGCGCACCGCCAATCAGGTCGGTATGGTCATCCCTGCTGAGATCACGATCTTCGAAGATCGTTCGTTTACATTCATAACTAAAACCCCGCCAGTCCCCGACCTGCTTAAGAAGGCAGCCGGGATTGAAAAAGGCGGAGCCACTCCCAACAAGGTCAAAGTTGGGTCCATCAGCCGCGAGAAGTTGCGCGAGATCGCTGAGATCAAGATGAAAGATCTCAACGTCATCGATATTGCCGGAGCCGAAAGCATGATTGCTGGCACCGCTCGCAGCATGGGAATTACCGTCGAGTAAATCGTTCTATTGCCCGCAAGTCACTGCGGTTGTGTTGCCACAAGGAGGGCAGAGCAAAACATATGGCAAAACACGGAAAAAAATACCTGGAGGCCCAGAAGCTTGTTGAAGAAGGCAAGCTCTACCAGCCTCAAGAAGCTGTTACGCTCCTCAAGCAGATGAACTACCTGAAGTTCGACCCGACCGTCGAAGTTCACATGAAGCTTGGCGTCGATCCGCGCCACGCTGACCAGATGGTGCGCGGTGTTGCCATGTTACCCGCAGGCACTGGTAAAGAAGTCAAAGTGCTGGTCTTCGCGCAGGGCGAGAAAGTCGCCGAAGCGGAAGCCGCCGGCGCTGATTTCGTCGGCCTGGACGATCTGATTAAGCAGATCGAAGCCGACTGGACCGGCTTTGATGTCGCCATTGCGACCCCCGATGTAATGGGTAAAGTTGGTCGCCTCGGTAAAAAGCTTGGCCCGCGCGGCCTGATGCCCAGCCCCAAAGCTGGCACCATCACCTTCGATGTCGCCAAAACCGTGCGCGACGTGAAAGCTGGCCGCGTCGAGTTCAAAGTAGACAAAACCGCCCTGCTGCACATCCCGGCAGGCAAACTCTCTTTCAATGAAGATCTGTTGATGGCGAACATCACGTCAGTAATGGATGCCGTGTCCCGCGCCCGTCCAACCGGCGCCAAAGGCACCTACGTCAAAAGCGTCGTGCTGACATCCACCATGTCACCCAGCATTCGCCTGGACGTTGCCTCAGCCCTCGCGCTGAAGCCAACCGTATAACAATCGAATAAAACCAACCGAAGACAGCAAGTATGTCCATCTCAGCGCATTTAATTGGCATCACGCCAGCTTGCCGAGGAAACAAGGGATTATTAAGGGCATCGCCCTTAACGATGAATTGCTCATGGCCTTCGGTAAACTAACCGGGGGCCATTTTTATAACACTATCTTCCCAGGAAAGGAGGAACGCTGCACATGCCTACACCGGCAAAAGCAGAAATCATTGACATCCTGGCCGATAAGTTGGGTCGCGCATCAGTCACCATTCTGGTGCAAACCCAGGGCCTGAAAGTCAAAGATATGAACGACTTGCGCAACAAAATGCGCGCCGCGAAGATCGATTTTCAAGTCGCCAAAAATACGCTCCTGCGCATCGCTTCCGAGCGTAACAAGATGACGACGCTGGATACCAGTATCTTCAATGGACAAACCGCCATCGCTATTGGTTACGAAGACGAAGTAACCGCAGCCAAAGCGGTAGCCGATTATGTACGCACATCGAAGATCGTGGTATTGAAATCGGGCATCCTCGGTGGTCGTACCCTGACCGCCGAACAGGTTGAGAGTCTCGCCAGGATGCCGGGCGGGAAAAATCACACCAAAGCCCAGGTCGTTGGAACCATCCAGGGACCCCTGGCAAGCACCTACGGTTTGTTGACCGCGCCATTGCGCGATCTCTGTTACGTTATTCAAGCACGCGCCGAACAACTACAGGGCGACGCGGAGCAACCCGCTAATTCATAAAGGAGAAAAGAACATGTCCGTCGATACCATTATCTCTGATATCGAGAAACTGAACGTACTGGAACTGGTCGAATTGACCAAAACCCTGCAAGACAAATGGGGCGTAAGCGCCGCGCCCGTCGCCGCCGCTGGCCCGGCAGTCGCCGTTGCCGCAGAAGCCGCTCCGGCAGCCCCTGTCGAAGAGCAGACCGAGTTTGACGCCGTCCTGTCCGAGGTTGGCCCCAACAAGATCAACGTCATCAAAGTCGTCCGCGAACTGACCGGTCTGGGCCTGAAAGAGGCCAAAGCCGTCGTTGACGAAGCCCCCAAGGCCATCAAAGAAGCCGTCTCTAAAGAAGAGGCGCAGCGCATCGCTGACAAAATGGCCGAGGTCGGCGCGAAAGTCACCATTAAATAGGGTAAGCGCAATTGCGTACTTCCAGGTTGCATGGTATAATGCAACCTGGAAGTTCCCTTTGCTTTGCCCAATCTGGCACACAGGAGGTGTACAAGAGTGCCATTAAATGTCGAAGAAAAAGCGGGCATCATCGCTGAAGCTCGCGTTCACGAAACCGATACTGGTTCGCCCGAGGTGCAGGTTTCCCTGCTCACCAGGCGCATTAACCAGATGACCGAACATCTCAAGATTCATAAGCACGATTTGCACTCGCGCCGGGGTCTGTTGATGATGGTCGGCCAGCGCCGCCGCTTGCTGGCTTACCTGAGCCGCAAAAGCCCGGAACGGTACCGCGCATTGATCGCGAAACTGGGCTTGCGCCACTAAGTATAGAATTATGAGGTGCGGTCGGCGCATACAGGTATGGCAGGCGCGCGACCGACCGCTGCTCTCGTCATCTCCAAACAGCTATTCTGGCCTGCCGGTGTGTTGAAAGCAATTGAGACGCTTGCTCAAGATGAAAGGTATTTCCCCGCGCTATTCACAATGTGATACGCACACATGGAACCACAGGCACCAGTCGAACTGAGAAGACAGAAACCATCAGCAACAATCGGTCTCACACAACACAGTCATTAGAAGAAAGCACGCGAAGACCTGGGCTTAAAACGGATACGCGAAGGATAAGATTGTTTACCATAAGCAAGCAGGGGAATTTAACAAAACAAAGCAGCACAGGATGTGTTTTAGAGCCTGTAGGATGCGTAGAGTAGTAGAAAAGAACCCCCATTGAGTTGCCTGGCAGTTGAGAAAGAGCCAGAATTCATCCACAGGGGGCAATAGTAGTCGGAGGAACAATGATTCACCGTCAAGAAGCTGTCATCGGTGGCCGGGTCATGAGTATAGAGACCGGTCGCGTGGCAGAACAAGCCAGTGGCGCGGCGTTAGTGCGCTATGGCGATACCGTTATTCTCGCTACCGTTGTTGGTAGCGACATCCCGCGCGAAGGTATCGATTTTTTCCCGTTGACCGTTGATGTAGAAGAACGTATGTATGCCGCCGGAAAGATCCCAGGCGGGTTTATTAAGCGCGAGGGTCGCGCTTCCGAACACGCCATTCTCGCCTGTCGCCTCGCTGATCGTCCTCTTCGCCCGCTTTTCCCCAAAGGGTATCGCAACGATGTGCAGGTCGTCATTATGGTACTCTCAGCAGACCAGGAAAACGATTCGGACATTATGGGCATTGTGGGCGCGTCGGCAGCGCTTAGCGTCTCGGATATTCCCTTCGCGGGACCTGTTGGCGCGGTGCGCGTAGGCTATATCGACGACCAGTTGGTCATCAACCCCCTCGAGTCGCAGATGGAGCAGTCCCGTCTCGATCTCGCCATTGCCGGTACAGCCGATGCCGTGATGATGGTCGAAGCTGGCGCGAAGGAACTGCCTGAAGATCTCATGCTGGAAGCCGTGCGCTTCGGCCACGAGGCTCTGCAAGACATTATCAAGATGCAGGACAAGCTGGCTCAGGCCGTCAATAAGGCCAAGCGGCCATTTGAAGCTGCTCCTGCTGACCAGGAACTGCGCGGCAAGGTAGCGGAGTTTGTGCTGCCGCGCTTCGAAGCCGCCGTCCATCATCCCAACAAAGCCGCGCGTTCAGCCGCGCTTAACGTTGTGCAGGATGAATTGATTACCACGCTCGGCGCGCAATACCCTGACCGCATGAAGGAAATCATCTCCTTCTATGAAAAAGAACTGAAAGCCTATGTGCGCAACAATGTGCTGGATAACGGCCTGCGACCCGATGGACGCGACCTGAAAGAGATCCGTCCCATCAGTTGCGAAGTCGGCTTGCTGCCGCGCACGCATGGCTCAGCCATTTTCCAGCGCGGACAGACTCAGGTACTCAGCGTGATAACGCTCGGTTCCCCTGGCGAAGAGCAGACGCTCGATGGCCTGGGTGCCAGCGAGAGCAAACGCTTCATGCACCATTACAATTTCCCGCCGTTCTCAACCGGTGAAAGCAAGCCCCTGCGCGGACCCGGACGCCGCGAGATTGGGCATGGCGCGCTGGCGGAACGAGCCGTTGCCGCAGTCATTCCGTCACAGTCAGAATTTCCGTATACCATCCGCGCCGTCTCCGACGTGCTTTCGTCCAATGGCTCAACCTCGATGGGTTCGGTTTGTGGCACGACCCTGGCTCTTATGGATGCCGGTGTGCCGATTCACGCCCCTGTCGCGGGTGTGGCGATGGGCCTTATCACAGGCGAGGGCGAACGCGCCGGTAAATGGGCCGTCATGAGTGACATCCAGGGCATCGAAGACGCGCTGGGTGACATGGACTTCAAAGTAGCTGGTACGGCAGATGGTGTTACCGCTCTGCAAATGGACATCAAGGTTAAGGGCATCACCTACGAAATTATGGCGAAAGCCCTGGAGCAGGCGCGCGAAGGCCGCATGTTCATCATGGAGAAGATGCTTGATGCCATTGATGCCCCACGCGAAGAGCTTTCGGACTTCGCTCCACGCATCCAGACCATCAAGATCAACCCCGATAAGATTGGCGCTGTGATTGGACCAGGCGGCAAGATGATCCGCAAGATTCAAGAAGAGAGCGGCGCGAAGATCGATATTGAGGATGATGGCTCGGTCAACATCTCCGCCACCTCTGGCGAGGCCATGCAGACCGCGATGGATGCGGTACGCGCCCTCACCGAAGAGGTCGAGGTTGGACGCATCTACACCGGCACCGTGCGCCGTATTGTCGATTTCGGCGTATTCGTAGAATTTCTGCCCGGCAAAGAAGGTCTGGTGCGCACCTCGCAACTGGCCGACTACCAGGTAAACCGCCCTGAAGATGTCGTATCGCTGGGTGACGAGATTACCGTCATGGCGGTAGAAGTCGATCAGCAGGGGCGTGTCAACCTGTCGCGCCGCGCCGCCTTGAGTGGCGAGATGCCCTCAGCAGCAGAACTGGAAAGCGGTCGCGGCCCCAGTCGCGGCGGCTACGGAGATCGCGGCGGTCGTCCCGGCGGTGGCTACGGTGGTAGTCGCCCGCGCGAGAATAATCCCGGTCGTCCCGGCGGCGGTTACGGCGATCGTGGTGGCTACGGAGATCGCGGTGGTCGTCCCGGCGGTGGCTACGGAGATCGCGGTGGCAATAGCGGCGGTTTCGGCGGCCAGCGCCGACCAATGGGACCTGGGACCTCTGGCCCCGGTGGCCCCAATCGCGGACCCTCGCAGCGCCGCGATGGTGGTTTCAGCCCGCGCCCCCCTGAGCGCCGCTGGTAATCGCTCGCCGAAATTCCATTTTCGACACGGGCAATAAGAACAACTTTTGTAGGGACGCGATAAATCGCGTCCTTACGGCGACCGCCCTCGTCCTGATGGATTTTGACAACCGAATAAGGTAATTTCTGTAGGGACAAGGGGCGGCATTCCATTCCCCGCTTCGGGTGTCACAATTCATCAGGGAAAAGGGGGGCGAGCAGTTCATATGATGATAGTAAATTTTATTTAGAAACAGAGGATACTATGTCTTCGGTAGATATCCTGAAGGAAGTAGCAGCAGAGGCCTCGGTCTGTACCAAATGCGATCTCTGTAAGGGTCGCACAAAGGCTGTACCGGGCGAAGGAAACCCCCAGGCCAGCATCTTATTCATCGGCGAAGGCCCGGGCTTCAATGAAGACAGGCAGGGTCGCCCATTTGTCGGGCCAGCCGGGCAGTTTCTCGATGAACTGCTGGCGAGTATCAACCTCAAACGCTCCGATGTGTTTATTACCAATGTCGTGAAGTGCCGCCCGCCCAATAACCGCGACCCCGAACCGGGTGAAATTGCAGCCTGCAACGACTACCTCGACCGCCAGATCGCCGCCATTGACCCCGGCGTCATCGTCACACTCGGTCGTCACTCGATGGCGAAGTTCTTTGGCAGCGAAAAAGTCAGCGTGATTCATGGCCGCGCCCGTCGCATCGATGGCCGTGTCTGCATTGCCATGTATCATCCCGCCGCCGGTCTGCACCAGGCCAGTCTGAAAGATACCATTCGCGCCGACTTCAAAAAAATTCCCTTGATTATCGAGCAGGCCGAACGCATGGATGCCGAGAGTAAAGCAAATTCCGAACCGCCTCCGGTCAAAGAAGAACCCCCGCAGCAAATGTCGATGTTCTAATATAGAGTGGCGCGATATGACTATGACAGCCGCGTGGCTGTCATAGTCATATCG
>JBOGTO010000629.1:0-34964 GCA_050695155.1 Ktedonobacteraceae bacterium | reverse complement strand
CAATAGGCGACGTGGCGCAACTGCTCGGCGAAAACCATACGTTAGCGCGTCTGGGACTGGATCAGCTCAGCCGCACGACCAACGCCGGCCTGAAAGCGTTGATACAGATCGTCAAACCGCAACAGGGTCCATTACGCGAGCGCGACATCTCGTATGCGCTGGGGCCGCGCATCAATGCCGCCGGGCGCATGAAGCACGCCAGCATCGCCTTTGAGCTATTGACCACCGATGACAAGGCAGAAGCGCAGGCACGCGCAAAAGAACTGGAAGAACTGAACCAGGCGCGCCAGCACATCACCGAAGACCTGATGAAGCTCGTGCGCGAGCAGGCAAAGGAGCAGATCGCTAACCCGGTAATACTCGTTTATGGCGATAAAAGCGCGTGGCCGGAAGGCATTATCGGCCTGGTAGCGGGCAAGCTTTCGGAAGAGATTAAACGCACCGTTTTCGTACTCAGCCAGGACGACCTGACCAGCCGGGGGTCGGCGCGTAGTCACGGCGATTTCAACATCATCGAAGCATTACGTAACCGCGCCGACCTGTTCGAGCGGCACGGCGGACACGCCCAGGCGGCAGGCTTTACCATCCTCAATAGCAACATCGAAGCCTTGCGCGAACACTTGCTTGGCTGGCAGGGCAACGGCACGCCCTCCAATGGCGCAACAGTAGAAGTAGAGGTAGTGGAGGTACCCGATGTGGCTACGGTAGCAGTAGTGACGGAGCAGGAAACGGGCCTGTCTGCCACAGCCCATATGGTTGATATTGTCATCAACAAACCTGAAAAACAACTCACCTACGACGTTTATACAAAAATTGACCTGCTCAGCCCCTTTGGCGCAGGCAATCCCGAACCCGTTTTCAGGCTAGACAGCGCGCGCCTGATCCGTCGTTGGACCAATGGCCCGGAGGGTCGTCACCTGCGCATACGCCTGCGCCACAACGACAGACAGTTTGACGGCACCTACCTGCGCGGCGGCTCTCTCCTCGATACCTATACAGAAGGATCGCTGGTGAACGTGATCTTCTGCCTGGAACCATCAAGGAATAAATTCGACGCCGGGGGCAAGCAGGAGGTATGGCTAAAGATTCTGCATATGGAGGTAGTGGAGTAATTCAATCCGCACAATAAGGAGGCATATATGAGTTATCTCATTGTGAATAGGGATGAACTCTCTCGATCCGGGGATACCTATTATGAGTTCGAGGGATACCTGTATGGAAATACCGGTGTGTCTGTGATCCTGGTGGACCTGCCCCCAGGAGAAGGCCCAAAGCTGCATGTCCATCCTTATGAAGAGGTCTTTATCATTCAGGAAGGCTGCGCGACCTATACGATCGGCTCGACCGCCTTTGAAGCCAGGGCAGGGCAAATTGCGATTGTTCCGGCTGGCGTCCCTCACAAATTCATCAATTCGGGTTCGGGTCGGCTCAGGCAGGTAGACATTCATCACAGCCCTCAGTTTGTCACGCAGTGGCTTGAAGGCTGAACCCGGCTTCGCGTTGAGAGGGGGGGTATGTCAGGTTCTCCTCTGTGCGAAAGGTGTGGTACACCCATCGACATGGATAACATCTCAGGGGATGCAATTGAGTCTCCAACGCGGCTGTTTGAACGTGTTATCAACAGAGTGTAATCACAGGAACATCGCTAACAGGAGCTATCATCTATGCCGGAACCATTACGCTTTGGACTGGTGGGCTGCGGTGTCATTGGACCAGTTCACGCGGAAGCCCTCGCCGGTTTGCCGGATGCGCTGCTGGTCGCCGCAGCCGACCTCGATATTGAACGCGCACAACGATTGACGGCAAAGTATGGCGGCACACCCTATCATGATCTGCAAAGTATGTTGCAGCACGAGCGGCTGGACATAGTAATTGTCTGCACACCGAGCGGCCTGCATGGCGAACATGCCTGCCAGATCATGCGTTCGGGGCGACATGTAATCGTCGAAAAGCCGATGGAGATTCGCCGCGAAGCGCTAGATGAGATGCAGCGCGTGCAGCGGGAGACGGGCGTGAAAATGGCGATCATCAGCCAGCACCGCTTCGATCTCGCCAGCCAGCAGGTACGCCGACTTGTAGATGAAAAGGCTTTCGGCAGACTGGTACTGGGCAACGCTATGATCCCCTGGTGGAGATCACAGGCCTATTACGATAGCGGAGCATGGCGCGGCACCTGGAAGCTGGATGGCGGCGGCGTCCTCATGAACCAGTCTATCCACTCAATCGACCTCTTGCAGTGGCTGATGGGGCCGGTAAAGAGCGTCATGGCCTATACAGGTACCCTCGTACATCGCATGGAGACAGAAGATGTCGCGGTAGCCACGTTGCATTTTGCTAACGGCGCGCTCGGCGTCATTGCCGCCACGACGGGCGCGTATCCAGGCGTGACCACGCGCATCGAAGTTTTTGGCAACCAGGGATCGGCCATCATCGAAGACGACGAATTGACATTTTTGCACCTGGCGCGTGATGATAAAGAGGCGGCTGGCGACTATGGCGTTAATATGAACACAAAGCCGAAAGAGCCGGGTCAGCAACCCAATAGCAGCGGCGCATCAGCCAATCCAGCCGCGATAGTGGCAAATAGCCACGCCCTACAGATTGCCGATATGATACGCGCTATCCGCGAAGATGGAACACCGCTCGTCGATGGCTACGCCGGGCGGCAGCCCGTCGAGATTATCCTGAGCATCTACGAGTCAGCAAGAATGCACCGGGAGGTCACATGGCTATGATCCGCCTATCAGCCTTCGCCGACGAGATTTCGCCCGACCTGGACGAACAGATAGCCACGCTGCAACGCGAGGGTATTCACTACCTGGACTTGCGCGGCGTATGGAACATCAATGTGCTGGATTTGAACGACGCGCAAATTAGCCAGGTTAAGCAAACGCTGGACGCGCATACTATCGGTGTAGCGGCCATAGGCTCGCCCATCGGCAAAACCGCCATCGATAGTCCATTCGATGCCACCATGCAGCAACTTGAACGCGCTATTTCAGTAGCACGGGCGCTTGGCACGTCCTTTATTCGTATCTTCTCATTCTATCCATCCGTCAATGCGCAGGGAGCTAGCGCCTCTATAGACGCGCATCGTGACGAGGTAATGCGCCGCCTGCGTGTGATGATCGAACGAGCGCGATCAGCCAATGTGATACTGCTGCACGAAAATGAGAAAGATATTTATGGCGACACCATCGCCCGCTGCGTCGATCTCATGCAAAGTTGCGAAGATGAACATTTCAGGGTCGCCTTCGACCCGGCAAATTTCATTCAATGCGCTCAAATACCCTATCCCGACGCATACGAAGCGCTGCACCCCTGGCTGGCCTACATGCACGTAAAAGACGCCCTGCCCAACGGCAACGTCGTCGCCGCAGGCAAGGGCGCGGCACGCTGGCCCGACCTGCTGAGGCATTTACGCGAGGATAAATATAATGGATTCCTGGCGCTCGAACCCCATCTTGCCTCCGCCGGACAATTCCAGGGCTTCAGCGGGCCAGACCTGTTTGCAAAAGCATCACAGGCATTGCAGGGGATGTTAAGGGAGATGGGATGGGAGTACGAATAATTGCCAGGGCGACCGCAAGGGTCGCCTCTACCACACATATATGAATTAAGATTAAAATAGAGGGTCTTGCGTGTGTTCGCCCCGTTCCTGCTCGACAGCTTTTAGCTTACGTTTCTTCGTAGCTCTGCGTCGTTCTTCTACCATTTTACGAATGGAGGGCGCTGACGGTAAGTCTTCAGGCATAGGAGCTTGCAGGGTTTCAATAGTTTTTCTCACCTGATCGCCAACATAGTAATGAGTTTGAATAGCATCATCCTCACCTTTAACCCGGTCATGCCTGAGCTTTTGTTCTGTCTGGGTATTTTTGAAGTCTATAGCAGACAGTTCGGCGCGGCCAATGTTGTCTAAATAATCCTCTGCCGTCGGGATATTTTTAAGCGATTTCAGCTCCTCCACTGTATGACGGTGAAGGCCCAGGTAACCAGCATCTATAAAAATGCCAAAATTCTCTGAAAAAACACCTGCAACCTGTGCAGTTGAAGTAAGTTGCTTGAAACTTTCAGAAACCTGAAGGCGCTTTGCCAGACGCTCCTCTTGTTCTTTTCTCAGTTGGTACATTTCGTGTAGACGTGTAGCAACGGCGAAATAAACCTGGGCGCTCGCGATCTCGGTTTTACGAGGATCGCCGTTTTGCGCAATAAGATAGCAGGCGAAACGAGATAGCAGATAATCATTGATTTCTTGTTCAGCACCTTTTCCGGCAACTATCACTTTACTGGCGTCAGTAAAGTGATCCTCGACAGTGTTCCCAGTTTCCCGGCAAGCTATCATTGCTCTTTTGATGACAGATATAAAATTTTGCCATTTCTTTCCATAACCCAACAACGGCATCAAATCACGAGCACTCCAATACTCCTGTCCATAGGGGTTGGTTTGCTTGATTGAATCAAAATCGGGTGATGATTGCATTCCCTTTCTCCTTTGCCTGGTCTTACCCTCTAATTGTAAAAAGTCTGACACGTAATTCGGTGAATGGATTCTTAACGAAGTTATTTTATCACAATTGAAGGAATAAATGTTCTATCAGATTTGCTATGCCTGTTTACGCAATTTGATAACGTAATGTAGCCACCTGAGAGGTTATCGGAAACGTGTAGAAACGCGATAAATCGCGTCTCTACACGTATTGGCATTCTATTCAGCGCATCACGGGTATACGCCGCGAATCTCGGTGGCCTCTGCGACACGCGCCACAGCCAGCAGGTACGCGCCCATACGCATGTTGCAATCTTGCTCCAGCGATTTAATGCGCACTGCCTGGTAGGAGCGTTCCATGATATTCTCTAACTGGCTGTTGATCTGTTGTTCGGCCCAGAAGAAGCGCTGCAGGTCCTGCACCCATTCAAAGTAGCTGACGGTCACACCGCCTGCGTTGGCGAGGATGTCAGGCACGACGGTTATGCCGCGATCATTGAAGATGTGATCGGCATCCGGCGTGGTGGGGCCGTTGGCAGCTTCGATTATCAGATTGGCCTTGATCCTGCTGGCGTTTCTGCCCGTCAACTGGTTTTCCAGCGCGGCGGGAACCAGCACGTCACAGGGGAGTTCAAGCAATTCGGCATTGCTGACAGGTTCGGTATCAGGCAGCCCTTTTAGCGTGCTATGCTCTTTGGAGTAGCGCAGGGCGCGATGCACGTCAATACCCTTCGCGTTGTAAACACCGCCGAAAATGTCGCTCAATCCAACGATCTTACATTTGAGTTCATCATGCAGCAAACGCGCTGTGATGCTGCCAACATTGCCGAAGCCCTGTACAACCACTGAGCATTCTTCGGACTGCATACCTCTATCGCGCATGGCCTCGCCCGTCACGACCCGCACACCGCGCGCTGTGGCTTCCAGACGACCTTCGCTGCCGCCGATTGCCAGTGGCTTACCGGTAACGACTGCCGGGACAGAATAGCCGGAGTGCATAGAGTAGGTATCCATGATCCAGCCCATGACCTGTGGGTTGGTGTTCATGTCGGGCGCGGGTATGTCGCTATCGGGGCCGATCAAGATGGAGATTTCGGTAGCATAGCGGCGCGTCATGCGTTCGAGTTCAGCGCGGGACATCTTATGTGGGTCACAGATGACGCCGCCTTTCGCGCCGCCAAAGGGGATAGCGACAACGGCGCACTTCCACGTCATCCACATAGCCAGCGCGCGCACTTCGTCGAGCGAGACTTCGGGGGCAAAGCGGATGCCGCCTTTGGCCGGGCCGCGATTGATGTTGTGCTGCACGCGGTAGCCGGTGAACATCTCAACATCGCCGTTATCCATACGCACCGGGAAATTTACGATAAGTTCGCGTTTGGGCTTGCGCAAAATAGCCCGCATGGCCTGCGAGAGGCCAAGATGGTCCGCGGCCTCGTCAAACTGAGCCACCGCAACGTCGTAGGGGTTTACAATTTCAATCGCCATAGATAAATACCTCCTGAGGGTTGGCCGATCACTGGCCTTCATGCTACATAGCATAACGAAGCGTCATTGCTTCAAAACACATTGCCTGCTTAGACAAGCGTCCTTGCAGACCACCAATAGAACCATAGCGGCCAGAGCCGTAGCTCTGTCCCGGCCCTGGCCGCCCTGGATGCTCTTATACATTAAATTCAGTATATCACCTGGCATCGACGGCTATCAAGGTGAGCAACGACGCCCCTAATGCTGCAACAAATACACATCCGACCAGTCGCCAAAGTACAGTCCGGTATTGTTCAGGCTGACGCCGTGCAGCCAGGAGGGGAATATGGCGGACATGGCCTGGTGATCGATGGGCAACCAGCCTACATTGGTAATGGCAAGCTGTTCGGCCTGGTTGTAGAGCTGGATACGCGCCTGGCCGGTGTCTTGCTCCGCCTGCTGGATGAGCGCGTCGAACTGCGGGTTCTTCCAGTCCCCGCTATTATTGCTGGCGGTCGAGGTGAGATTCAGTGCCAGCCAGTCATAGGGATCGGGATAGTCAGCCGTCCATTGCGTAGAACCCATCTGGACGACCGGGGGTTGGGTCGCGGTCTCCTGATTATATGCGTTCAGTTCCACTGGATTCAGTTTGACCTGCACGCCTAGCGCCGATTGCCACATCTGTTGCAGCACCTGCGCTTCGAGCGGGGAGATCTGCGAGTTCGGATAGGAGAAAGAGACGGGCGGCATCTTGCTGACATCAGGATACACCGATTGCAGGAGGGACAACGCTTTGGCTTTATCGAATGGTATGCCGGCATAGCCAGGCTGGTAGCCGGGCATACCGGGCGGGATGATGGTAGGAGCAACGACAGCTCCCCCCTTAAAGACAGCGCTGACCAGCGTGTTTTTGTCGATGGCATAGGCAAAAGCCTGCCGCACGGCTGCATTATTGAACGGCGGTTTGGTGTTATCGAAGAAAATCAGATCAGTCTGCAATTGTGACTGGCTTACATAGCCGGGTATGTTTTTCGCAACAGCCAGGTCCTGAGAGGTAATGTTCCAGGTAAAAGCATACTGTCCGGCCTGATATGCGCGAAAGGAGGTGGAGGGGTCATTGACGAAAAGCATGTCCACTTCCGTCAGTTTTGTCTTCGCGCCATACCAGTGTGGATTGGGAACGAACACCATTTTTACATTATGGTCCCACTCTTTGACCATAAACGGGCCTGTTCCCACGCCATTGCCCGCCACTTGAAGCGCCCACTTTTGCTCCCCAAATTGATCGATGACCTTCTGATTGAGAGGAAAAGCCACCGAATTTGCCATGATGTCCAGGAAGTACTCAGTAGGCTGCGTCAGCGTGATTTGCAGGGTCGTATCGTTGAGGGCCTGTACGCCTTTTAGCGTCTTTGCCTTGCCACTGGCGACATCATTAGCTCCCACAATGTTGCCCAGGAAAAAGCTAGCAATGGGCGATTTGATAGCTGGCAGCAACGAGCGCGTCAAGGTGTAGACGTAGGTCTGCGCTGTGACCGGCGTACCATCAGAGAAGGTGATGCCGGGTCTCAAATTGAAGGTGTAGGTCTTGCGGTCGGGAGAAATAGACCAGTTCGTAGCCTGGTCTGCTACCACATTCAGATTTTTATCAAACTTCACCAGGCCGGTATAGATCATGCCTACCGCAACAGCGGAGTTAGCATCTGGCCCCAGCGCCGGGTCCGTATAGGCAATATCCGCCGTGCCTACATTGGGAAATGTCAGCACCTGGCTACTCGCCAGCGCGGGAGTAGCGGTAGTGCCGGGTGTAGGTGTTGGAGTAGTACTACCTCCGCTACAGGCAGCGACGATGAGCATGAGTATGCTTAAAATAACCAGGGATGTAGAGGAACGCTTTGGTCTTCCAAAGCGGCGAAACCACGAGTATTGCTTCACGAATCGCCTCACTTTTTATATAAGACTACCTGAGAAACTGCCAGGGAGATGTATCCTTGTACACGATTTCATCAAATCTTACAGGCTATTGTATCTCTTCGTTAGTGGTTCAGGCAAACTGGCATCTATTGGCTCGTTGTCTTCCCGCCGGATTGACTCTCGACAACCATCCTGGCGCGTTTTATAATTAAGACATATTATTGTACTGTTCAACGGCGAACAGGAGGGAAGAATGATAAACGCCAGACAAATCTTTATGAACGGCGAGTTTATACCCGCCGAGCAAGGTGTAATTTCGGTCCGCACGCATGGTTTCTCCTATGGAACCGGCTGCTTTGAAGGTATTCGCGGCTATTGGAACGAGGAAGATCAACAAGTTTACCTGTTCCGCTTGCGCGAGCATTACCAGAGGTTTCTCCATTCCTGCAAAATTTTACAGATCAAGCTCCCCTATAGCATCGATCAACTGATAGAAATGACCGTAGAACTGGTCAAGCGCAACGAGCAAAAGCAGAACATCTACCTGCGACCGGTAGCCTACAAGGGCGACCAGACGCTGGGTGTGCGCCTGCACGGGCTGGAGGATCACTTCGTGCTGACTTCGGAACCTGTCGGCAACTATATTGATACCGCCGGTCTCCATTGCGGCGTTTCCTCCTGGAGACGCATAGATGATAACGCTATTCCCGCGCGCGCCAAAATCATCGGCTCCTACGTCAATTCAGCCTTTGCCAAAAGCGAGGCCATGCAAAACGGCTTCGACGAGGCCATCATGCTGACGCACGACGGACATGTCTCAGAGGGAAGCGCGGAAAACATCTTCCTGGTCGTCAATAACGAACTGGTCACGCCCGCGCCCACCGAGAATATCCTGCTCGGCATCACGCGCGAAACAATGATGGAGCTGGCGAACCGCGAGCTTGGACGTATCACGCGCGAACGCCAGATTGACCGCACCGAACTCTACATCGCGGACGAAATCTTCCTCTGTGGCACAGGAGCGCAATTCGCGCCAGTCATAGAAGTCGATCACCGCCCCATCGGCGACGGCAAAATCGGGCCGATCAGCAGCGCCCTGCAACACCTCTACTTCGATATTGTGCGAGGCCGGATGCCCGAATACCGCGATCTGTGGTGT
Organism: Ktedonobacteraceae bacterium; assembly: GCA_050695155.1. Taxonomy (GTDB): domain Bacteria; phylum Chloroflexota; class Ktedonobacteria; order Ktedonobacterales; family Ktedonobacteraceae; genus CF-113. Next base: position 25,938 of record JBOGTO010000629.1, on the reverse strand, counting down.
ACGCCCGTCTATGCTGCGGTGCCTCAAAAAGCTCAATAGAAGAGTGATCATTATCTGCAAACAAGCAGGTTGTTGTTTGCAGATAATGATTGTTTTTGGGTGGTTATACTCTAGTACAATGAGTAGCCAGTACAGCCTTCCAGTGGTCGTTGAGGTGCTGACACGCTCCGCATTGGAGTTGTTAAGGCAAATCGGAAATTAGAGGTAAGGATCGCTTTAGTGCGCCCGTGGCGCACTCAATGGACACGCTAAAGCGATCCCTAGATTATGCAGCGAACTCAAAGGCGAGGAAGAAGTGATACAGGCGAATATCTTGATTACAGAAGTAGCGACGATGGCAGGATTCGTAGAAGATGAAATCATTGACGGGGCCAGGATTGCAAAGCTTGAGCTGATCAGAGGAAGATAATCTTCTGGCGGCCTGTAAGGCTTGCGCCGCTCGAACATCTTTCGATGATGATTCAGGACGCTGAGGAATAGCTAACATCTCCTGATTAATCGCCTCTACGATCTGTGCCACCTCGCCATACAGAACATATCCCAGAATTCCCGCATCGTTTACAGCTTGCGCGTACCTCCAATTTGCATCAAGGAAGCGGACGATGCCATTTGTAATATACTCATGAACGAGGCGTTTATGTTTATTCTCTCTTGCTTTGTCAACAATGAGCTTACACTCCCACGTAAAGTAGATTTTGTCCTCGTTGTACCAATTCCTATGCCATACCTTGATGTCCAGTTTCACCGCCTTTTCAGGAGATTCATCACCTGCCATCATTTCAGGTGTATAAATATACTGCTGCACTTGCGCACACAGGGAGGTTTTGCCGGTTCGTATGAACTGTTTCATATATCTTACTATCTGAAGAGTAAAAGTATCTTCCTTCCAATCAGACCGCGCTGTACTTTCATGTTTTAGCGTAAGGTAAGCAGTTACTGTTGTCTCTAAAACTTCCTGAAGAAAGCCTGCCCATTGCTCAGGATTCACAAGTGGATCAGGTATATCAACATCTGCGGATAGTTGATCTTGCAAGCTCAATGAACTGCCCCCGCTGCTGCCCTTTTGGAGCGACTTAATACCTCAGCAATAAAGCTATCAGCATCAGCATAAGCTTGAGAGCGAGTCCACAGACGCCGCTCACTTGGACGTACAACATAGAAACGCGGCCCATCATAAATGCGTACATGCCGACGCACGTACAGTGTCGAGGCTTGCCGCTCCCACAAACGGCGATCTAGCCTGTAGAGTAAATCATGTAATTCTTTTGACTCACTTATAAAGCGCACAGCTTGTGCATCAGCCGTTTGCACTAACTCAAACTCTATCACACTTAAAGGTGCGCCATCCTGATAGACTCTAGCATTTAATGTCTGATTTTGATAGCGCAAAAGCGACGTAGTGACTTCAATAAATTCCTGGGCATATTCTTTAAGCATAGAAGTCTCTGGAGGCCGAACAGGTCTAGCTTTCTCGTCGTTAATATGGCGTTTCTTGCGTTTTGACCACTCAAAAAACTTTATTTCATAGTCTACCATATCTTTTATCAATTGCTGTTCCATTGGTACTACATCATATATGTCAAACACCAGTTCATCAATACGTTCTTTTGCCTTTTCAATATCCTTATCATACCTTCCCCCCAATGGCTCATCACGTTTTTGATAAAGCAGCACAATCTCTTCAAAGAGAGTAAGAGCCTCTTTTAAACGAGGATCATCTTTATCAGGGATGATAAGGGGCATACGCTTATATTCACCATGACGAATTGTTCCTCGTTCAACAGCCCAGGTAGGGGAGATGAGAAAATGGTAGTAGCAAGCCAGAGTAGAATTGATGTACACTACGATCCACTTGAGTAGCTGTTCTTCTCCTGGCTGCCCTGCAATGCCTGAGATCGTATCATGATATGCCACTTCATCTCCAGCAAAAAAAGCTGCCTGGCACAGGCTTCGGCGAATTAACACTAGAGGGCCAGTATATATCATCGGAGTGCGAGGCCGCTCGAATCGGGACTCCTGCACTGTTCCATGTATCTTTACAACATATGGCTGGAACCTTTCAGTATCTACGCACGGCATACCTTGTAGCCAGAGGGCTTCTGTTCTTCTGTTCCCTACGAAAAAGCCCTCCTGAATCTCTTTTCTGTGTTGTTCTGTTTTCTCCAGCTGCTCTAATTGTGGCAACGATTGCAAACGCTCAATAAGACCAGCATCACGCGGATTGCCCCACAACGCGACTTTCCAAAGTGCAGGATTAGAGCGTAATTCTCCATGTTCCAAAAACTTTATGTCTTCCTTATCTAAGACAATCGCCCCCAGACTTTGTGATAATGATGATGGCTTAGGCGTAGCGTAAATAAGCTTGCTTTGTTCAGTGAGATGTTCAGACTGGTAGAATAAAGCTACAGATGGGCTGAGAGAATCGGGGAAGAGTTCATATACCAGCGCAGAGAAATTTACTACCGCTCGTGCATGATACATGTCAAAAAACTTTTGACGGAACTCCTGATGAGTATGGCTACCTACAATGATAGTACTCTTCGTTGGTGCCAGCATTGCCACCTCTCCATGCTGCGCACAGAAGTGTGGGGCGCGATAGAGGAATGCCTGCACCAGTTGTTTGTCCCCCGTCGGAAGCTTCCGATCCGTCACCCACTTCAATGCCAGACCCCTCAGCGTACCTCTACCCCAGGGAGGATTACCGACAACGCGGTCAAACTTCTTATCGGAAAATCTGCGATCTATCTCTTCCGAGAAAAAGTCAGCGTGGATAAGATTTGAAGTTTCCATACGCGGGAAGCGAAAGTTTTCCCGAACTATCTCCTCATTTTTGAGGTAATCTAACATCGACAGGCAGAGGCTAAAGGCTGCGATTCTTATCGCATTAAGCTGAACATCGGCACCAAAGATGCTCTGCTTCATAAGCTCAGTAAGTTGAGGGGCCGAGGGGTGGCCCGGATTGCGTCGTTTCCATGCCTCGATCAGCCGTTGGTACACTCTCACCAGAAAGACACCGGAGCCGCAGGCGGGATCAAGTATCGTCATCTCAGAAGTAGTTTTTGCCAGGGGAAGCGTTTCCTCCACGATAAAGTCCACTAATGCTAAGGGAGTATTATACGTTCCATACTCTCTACGCATCTCGTCAGACAAAAACGTATCATAAATGCCACTGATGAGTTCAATAGGTACGCGTGAGAAGTCATAGGGCCAAAATGACAACTGTCCCGTCTCCAGGTCTTCCCTTTGCAGAAAACGCTGTATCAGTTCTAAGTGATCCTTGCTTACCTCCTGTCGTTCTCGCTCATCTACCGGAAAAATATCGCCGTTAAAGCGTTGATGGAGATAGTCGAAAAGAAGATCATACGTTACTTTCTTACTATCCAATGCCCTCAGATAACTACGAGCAAGCCCATTCGTGATTTGTGCAACCCACGTCTCGGTGAGAATGCCCCTATCTTCCAAATAACGAATAAATATTGAGCGCCCCAACAGTGCGTATGCAACCTCTGAGGAGAGATTCATAGCAAGAAGGCGGCGGCGTAGCTCGCTCATCGAATCTAACAAGCGTTGATCGGCACGTTTCTCACGGCTAATATGTTGCCCGTCCTCTGTTTGCCAGAATGCTCCTGTATCTAAGAAGATGCGCCTATAATCTCTGAGTTTATCTGCAATCTCCTGGCGTGCAGTCTCAATATCGTAGAGAGATTGTAAGTGATGCAGCAACCGGTGACGATGCGCTTCATCATTAGAAAGTATCTCATCTGGATTATCCCCCGACGGCGGACCATCATAGCCATTGAACACCAGAATGTCTTGACGAGAAATAACATAGAGCAGCGGGGCCTTGCCCTGACTCCATACACTACGGTATAACTGTGCCAGAGCTGCGGTATCAATCTCTTCGAACTGACTGAAATAGACAACGGGGTTTCCCTGTATAAAATATGCGCTGCTGATATGAGGAATAGAGCGGTCATTGGGCCAGGAAACCACTGATTGAAAGCCAGGAGCATCGATGAAGTCTAGCTCTTCTAGCAACATATTTTTTAATTCGATGGTATTCATCGGATCGCTTCCTCATCCCTCGCAGGTTCTTTAATCTCGGTGGTGAGCTGATAGGCTTCTTCTATTAGCATCTCTACAACAATACCCATGACTTGTTGTCCGCCGACGCTCAGCGCATCAATCGCGATTCGTTCGCCTTCCTTTGTTTTGCAGAGGGCAATGAGCATATTTTTCCCATTCACCAAAATTGCATACTTGAGTGGGTCAGATACGTTCATTACCTCTCGTAGCGTTTTTGCTGCCTGCCCAATCTTGCGTGTTGACCATCCATAGCTTTTGAGATGGCGAATGAATTGTAGTTGTACCAGGTCATCTACAGAGTACAATCTACGGGTTCCTGGTCCGTGCGATTGCTGCTCACCAGGCACAAGCAACCCTGTCGAGGCCCAATAATCCAGTTGCTTATGAGAGAAGCCCGTCGCGCGCGCAATCTCAGCAGTTGTATAAACGTGAGATGCCATCCACTCTCTCCGTTTTTGTACCTGGTTATACTCATTCTAAGACGAAGCATACACGATAAAAACCCTGATGTCAATTACTTTTTGGGGTTTGTGAAAAGTTCTTCACATTCGATCAATAGAGAGACGTGAGCATCTAGCACAACACAAGCAGGGATTATATACCAGTCAGGAGCATGTGAGGTTGCTCCTTGCTGTATGGCACGAGACATTGAGGGAGTTGGGGCTGGAGAGTAGTAGGTCTTAAGGGCATCTTTGCCGTTAATTTTCGGAGCCATAAAATTGCAGTAGCTGCAATTTTATGGCTCCAATCACGCAGAACTGCCACCAAACGACGAGCCAGTGCGTGTAAGTGGTACTTACGTATTTTGTCTGGCTCGTTCCGCCTGTTGGGTTCGCTCTGGAACGAAAACTCCTGCAAATTCGCTCACAGCTTAACGTGTTCTTATACAAGGGGACTGTTTTAAGAATTGCGCGTTGTTGATGGGCTACTTTGGCCTGTAGACCGGCCAACAGGCAGCAATTAGCATTCTCATGGAAAGGGACACATACACCCGATGATAGGCGAAGATCGTATTGCGGAACACTTTAGTTTCACACCCACTCCCGTTACTCCTATTACCAGCAACAAACGTTACGAAGACTCTTCGGTTTTTATGCCAGAAAACCTGCTGCGGGAGGCGCGACGGCAAAAAAGACTACCCAGAGGGATTGTTCCCTCTATCTGCATACTCGACCCGGATGGCGACCTGATGGACTATCTCTATTCGACGGGGCAAGCTCGTATTGATGCTAGCTGGGCGTGCTATCACACGAAACTGCACACATTTACGCGCAACGAAATCGAATTTGGTATTATTGGGCGCGTGGTCGGTGCGCCTTTCGCTGTTTTAGTTGCGGAAGAATTGTTCGCCTGCGGCTGCGAATTGCTTATCAGCATCACATCGGCAGGGCAAATTGTTTCACTTGGGCAGCCTCCCTACGTAGTACTGATCGAGGAGGCTCTGCGCGACGAGGGGACCAGCTACCATTACTTGCCACCCTCGCCATACGCTACCCTTCATCCCGCGTTGAAAGAATTTGTTGCGGATGGATGGGATCACGCGCATGTTCCGCTTTACAGCGGTGCCAGTTGGACGACCGACGCGCCATTCCGCGAGACGGAAGCCATGATTGCGTGGTGCCGCGAGCGCGGTATACTAACCGTAGAGATGGAGGCAGCGGCCCTCTATGCGCTGGCCGAAGCGCGGCAATACAACATCATTTGTTTTGCCCATGTCACGAACAGCATGGGACAGGCGGAAGGCGATTTTGAAAAAGGCGAGGCATGTGGAAGCCGCGCCGCGCTACACGTCGTTGAACAGACAGCGCGTTTATGGCAAGAACAGAGAAATAGTATATAGAAGCTACCATAATACAAAGTGAGGGCGACCGCAAGGGTCCCCACCCATCCACACAACCGCCCCCACCCTTACAATGAACGTGCTATATCTTTCGCCGTATTCATAGTAGGGGCGGGGGTGGAGTGGATGAGGGGTGGGGACCCTTGCGGTCGCCCTCGTCCCTCTCTTCGTCGCTTCGCCCATCGAGCCAGCTAGAAACGATTAACGTTTCGTGTACTGCGGGGCCTTGCGAGCGCGTTTGAGGCCGGGCTTCTTGCGTTCCTTCATACGCGGATCGCGTGTGAGGAAGCCAGCTTTGCGCAATGCCTGTTTCCACTCAGGGTTGGCGCGTAAGAGCGCGCGCGCCACGCCGTGCCGGATGGCTCCCGCCTGTCCGCTGGTGCCACCGCCGACGACACGCACGGTCATGGTATAGGCATCTTCCAGTTCGAGCAGGCGCAGGGGGGCAACCAGAGCGGCGGAGGCGGACTCGCGCTGACCGAAGTACTGGCGCGCGCTTTTGCCGTTCACGACAATGGTGCCATCACCGTTGGGGAAGAGACGCACGCGGGCTACAGCCGTCTTGCGCCGTCCCATCCCATAGTAGTACTCACCTTTAATGGTATCGACCACTGACATTCTCCTCTTCTTTACTCTTCTGCCGCGCCCTGCTGTTTCTTCAACAGCGTTTCCGGGCCAGTCCAGGGAATGGGTTTCTGCGCCTGGTGCGGGTGATTGGGGCCAGCGTAAATCTTGAGGCGCGACATGATATCCGCGCCGAGGCTATTGTGCATTACCATACCACGCACAGCATGTTGCAGGGCGCGTTCCGGGAAGCGACCTTCCAGTACCTTGCGCAGGCTGGTCGTTTTCAAACCGCCGGGATACTGGCTGTGGCGATAATACATTTTCTGCTCCATGCGTCTGCCTGTGACCGCGATTTTTTCCGCGTTGATAACGATCACAAAATCGCCGGTGAGCATATGCGGCGTGAACGTCGGCTTATGCTTGCCACGCAAAATCTGCGCGATCTGCGATGCCAGGCGGCCCAGAACCTGGCCCTCGGCATCGATGACATACCACTGCGGGTTCAGTTCACCGGCCTTCGCGCTATATGTCTTCATCATTGTCCGTTTTCTCCATTTGTAATAATCCGTCAGGATACGTAACCCCTACCAGACATAGCCCATGTGATGGAGCCGCTGAACCAGGGTGTGTCTTCTCAGCTCGTTGCACGATGTCGGCAAATTCAGCGAGACTGAGTCGTTTCTGCCCTACGAGCAACAGCGTTCCAACCATTCTGCGAACCATCCCCGTAAGAAAGGCGTCCGCTGTAAAATCACAATAGATAAGCGCATCTTGACGCTGGCACGCGGCCTTGAGCATGGTGCGCACGCATGAATGCGGCCCCGGCTTCAAAGGATTGGTGGCGTCGGGACTGCGCCCAAACGCTCCGAAATCCTTGCGTCCCAGCAAAAAGCGGCACGCCTCGTCCATCAAATCTGCTGCCAGCGCCTGTGAGCGATGGTAGCTATAGCGCGCGATGAGCGGCTTTCTCGTCCTACCATTCCAGATAGTGTAACGATATGAACGGTTCAATGCGCTGTAGCGAGCATGAAAGCTGTCAGCCGCCTGACACACCCATGCACACCCGATACTCTGTGGCAAGACGGCGTTGAGAGCCGCTAACCACTGCTGTGGCGCCAGGCGGGCGTTGGTGTTGAAGTGGATTACCTGCCCTTCAGCATGTACTCCTGCATCAGTGCGCCCCGCGCCATAAACAACGGACATCTCGCCAGAGATACGCTGGATAACCGTTTCCAGGGTTCCCTGGATGGTTGCCCCCTGCGTCTCTGACTGTCGCTGGAAGCCGTGGTAGCCGGTGCCGTCGTACTCAATGCCACAGGCGAATTTCATCATTCTATGGACGAGGGCGACCGCAAGGGTCTCCACCCATCCACTCAACCGCCCCCGCCCTTACAATGAACGCTCCGTATCCCCCTTCGTAGTCATAGTAGGGGCGGGAGTGGAGTAGATGCGGGGTGGGGACCCTTGCGGTCGCCCTCGCATCCTCTCCTGATTGTCGCATTTCATTGTCAAATCCCATAACTGCGTCCCTATACAAGAGCGATCTGCGCCATTTCGGCGGCATCGCCCAGGCGTCTGCCCAGCTTGGTAATACGGGTATAGCCGCCGGGACGCCCGACATAGCGCGGGGCCAGTTCGTCAAAAATCTTCTTGACGACCAGTTCGTCGGGCAGCGATTTCAAAATCTGGCGGCGCGCGTGCAGTTCGATTACCATCGCCTGGTACGCGGCCCGCAACGCCTTTTCTGCTTCATTCTCGTTCGAGATGATACGCAGTAGTTCCGCGCGGCGGTCTTTCAGCTTTTTCTCGGCAAACTTGCGGCCTTTATCCGTCAGAGGGGGCATGGACATTTCCGCGCGCTCCTCGTTAGTGAAGACCTCTTTGTCAAGCGAGAAATGCCCCCGGCGCGCGAATGCCAGCATAGCAGCGGCCTTCTCTTCGTCAGAGACGACAGAAGCCAGGTACGCGCGAGCAGAGGTCTGCCCTTTGACTGCAATCGTGATGAGCTTTTCAGCTTCGCCGCGAATGGCGCGGGCGCGCGCCTCGGTGGTTTTTATGCGGTCATAACGGAAGAGGCCAGCCATCAGGTTGCGACGCGCGGAGCGTCGGCGTGGCTCAGGCATACTCATCCGATTACCGGCAACTCGGTGCCTCAACTCATTCCTCCATTTCGTGGTCGCCGTCCATGTCGGCCCCAACAGTGCTGGTACGCGCATTCGGCAGGAAATTGCGCTGTAGCAGCTTCTCGCGTAGCTCCTGCAGACTCTTTTCTCCGAAGTTGCGCACTCCAAGCAAGTCATCTTCATTCATAGAAAGCACCTGACCGACCTTCGTGATATTGCTACGCTTGAGACAGTTGTAGGCGCGTACCGAAAGATCGAGTTCCTCGATGGGAGTCTCGTAGATCTTAGGCGGTATAGGCATACTGCTCAAGGGAGCCTTCTCTGGCTCGATCAGCACGGCGCGATAATTAGCTAACTGCGTAAAGTGACGTACCAGGATATCGGCGCTTTGTCGCAAAGCCTCATCGGGCGTGATAGTGCCATCAGTCCACATTTCAAGAACAATTTTATCGTAGTTTGTTATTTGTCCGACACGGGTATGCTCAACAGTATAATTGACTTTTTGCACGGGCGCGTAGATGGCATCGACGGGGATCACCCCGATAGGCTGATCTTCTTTGGAGTCGGCGGGAACGTAGCCCTTGCCGGTCTCCACGACCAGTTCCATTTCAAGGCGAGCATCATCATTATCCAGGGTGGCAAGATAGAGATCAGGGTTGACAATCTCCACCGTGCTGGGAGCCAGGATATCCGCCGCCGTCACCACACGCTCGCCGCTCACCTCCAGGCGCATTGAAACCGGGTGGTCCGAAAAGGAGCGCAGGCGCAGCTTCTTAACATTCAAAACGATCTCGGTTACGTCTTCCGTGACGTTAGGAACATCTTGAAACTCATGCTGCACGCCATCAATGCGAATAGAGGTCACAGCCGCACCGGGCAGCGAGGAGAGCAAGACGCGCCGCAGCGCATTGCCCAGAGTCATGCCGTACCCCGCCTCTAAAGGCTCAATATCATAGCTCGCATAGTTTCCCTGTGTTTTTGTATTCTTAATACGAGGCAGAGTAATTTCTAGCAAGGTTCAACCTGCCTTTCTTTCCTTTCGCTGCATACAGGCTTATTTGTACTTCTGCGCCAGTGAACATACACAGGCTTTCGCCGCTGTGATTATCGCTGGTAGTACTCAACCACCATCTGCTCATCAAAGGGCAGTTCAAGCTCTGTGCGCGACGGCAACGACATGACGCGACCGCTCAGGTTATCGATATCCAGGCGCAGCCACGCGGGAACTCCCTTCTGGGCCAGCATCAATGCGCGGGTCTTGAAGTACTCGAGTCCCTTGCTGCGCTCGCGCACGGAGATGACATCATTGGGCTTCGCAATAAACGAGGCGATGTCCGTCTTGCGGCCATTCACCGCGAAATGCCCGTGATTGACCAGTTGGCGGGCCTGCGCGCGGGAATCGGCAAAACCGAGACGATACACCAGGTTATCCAGGCGCATCTCAAGAATCTGCAACAGGTTCTCGCTGGTGCGGCCAGTTTTCTTCGCGGCGGTATCAAAGTTTTTACGGAACTGACGCTCCAGCAAGCCGTAGGTGCGGCGCACCTTCTGCTTTTCGCGCAACTGCAAAGCGTAGCCCGACGGTTTACGTGAACGACCCGCCCCATGTTGTCCAGGGCGAGTATTGCGGCGCTCAAGCGTGCATTTCATCATGCACTTGTCGCCTTTAAGAAACAGTTTTACCCCCTCACGCCTGCATAGTTTGCAGACGGGGCCGGTATAACGCGCCATTTAGTGACTCCTCCTCACACGCACATCACGGGTTACACGCGACGCCGCTTGGGCGGTCGGCAGCCATTGTGCGGAATAGGTGTTACATCAGTAATCGAAGTGATATTCAGTCCAGAAGATTGTAATGAGCGGATAGCCGCTTCACGACCAGAGCCTGGGCCTTTCACATACACCTCGATCTGCTTCAGACCATGCTCCATTGCCTTACGCGCCGCCGTCTCAGCCGTAACTTGCGCGGCATAGGGAGTACTCTTACGCGAGCCTTTGAAGCCCTGCCCACCGGCGCTGCCCCAGGAGATCACGTTGCCATTGGGGTCGGTCAAAGTGACAATCGTGTTATTAAACGTTGCTTGAATGTGGGCCTGCCCGCGCGGGATCGACTTGCGCTCACGCCGCCTCGGCTTGCCTGTTGGTTTCTTTTTGTCTGCTGCCATGCTTGTGCAATTCCTCCCCGGCGTTACTTCTTAGCCACTGCTTTTTTCTTGCCGGCCACTGTTCTTTTCGGACCGCGACGTGTGCGCGCATTAGTGCGTGTGCGCTGCCCCCGCACTGGAAGATTGCGGCGATGACGCATTCCACGATAACAGCCGATTTCGATAAGCCGCTTGATGTTCATGTCCACTTCGCGGCGTAGGTCGCCTTCCACCTTATGTTCGCGGTCAATTAACTCGCGCAGGCGGTTGACTTCTTCTTCCGTCAGATTTTTCACCCGCGTATCCGGGTTGATACGTGCCTTCTCCAGAATCTTCTTGCTTGTCGTCAAGCCGATACCGAAGATGTATGTCAGCGAAATCTCCACCCGCTTATCGCGTGGAATGTCAACGCCGGCAATTCTAGCCATCTTTTCCTCCAGTGTGCAAGCCTTCAAGTCCTCTGGGCGGGCGGGGATAAACCCCGCCCCTACGGAGATCCTTGCAGGCGATTAGCCCTGCCTCTGTTTATGCTTTGGGTCTTTACTACAGATAATCATGACCACGCGATTGCGCCGGATCACTTTACAATGCTCGCAGCGTGGTTTCACCGATGCGCGTACTTTCACGGTTTGCCCTCCTCATGGTTGCGCAAAAAAATTCAAAATGCTCGCGTGAGGTTATAAAGAACGAGGAACGAGTGGTTACACCGTTTCTACTTCCTGCCCGCGATCCGTCACAAAGATGCTCATTAGAAGGTTTGGAAGAGTGAAAGAGAGGGGATCATCAACCTCACGATTTCACACGCCATGTGATCCGACCCCGTGTGAGGTCATAGGGCGATAGCACTACTTTCACCTTATCTCCTGGGACGATGCGCACAAAATTCATACGAATGCGGCCTGAGAGAATAGCCAGCACCTGGTGATTTTCGTCTAACTCGACCTTAAACATGGCATTAGGGAGGGCCTCGAGAACTTTACCCTCTACTTCAATTTCGTCCTTCTTTGGCATAGCATCCTTTCTCGATTGACGGTTGTCTTAACTGATGATTCCGAGATAAAACGGTGCAGCAGTTGGTCACTGCTGCAGCCAACTGTGAATTATAACACACATATGCAATTTTGTCGAGGGGGTATTTTTTCCCCTCCCCGCCCCCCATTTGGGGGGTATGATGTAGGGACGCCCCGCAAAGGGATTGTACCCCTTTGAACCTCACTAAAGGGTCAGAATTTCTGCATCCCCTTCGGTGATGGCTATGGTATGCTCAAAGTGCGCCGCGTAGCTTCCATCGGACGTTACAACGGTCCAGTGGTCGTCGAGAGTGCGCGTTTCTTGCGCTCCCCCCGTCGCTACGCTGACCATCGGTTCGATGGCGATAACCATACCTGGACGCAGGACCGGGTTATCATACCCTGGCGAGACATAGTTGAGAATGCCCGCCGGGTCTTCATGCATACTGCGACCCACGCCATGACCACCATAATTGCGAATTACTGAGAATCCCGCACCCTCCACGTAACTTTGCACCGACCGGCTAATATCTTGCAAGCGGTTGCCCGCTCGCGCAGCCGCGATACCCCGGTCGAGCGCATTTTGCGTAACATGGATCAGGCGGCGCGCCTCCGCCGATACTGTACCCACCGGCACCGTGATAGCCGCGTCCGCGTGCCAGCCATGATAGACGGCAGCCAGGTCAAGAGTGAGAATATCCCCCTCTTGTAAGACACGATTACCCGGAATACTGTGGGTGACTTCATCGTTTACTGACGTACAGAGTGATGCAGGGTAACTAAAACCCTCATAGATATAGCCCAAAGAGCTAGCGCGCGCGCCGCGCTGCTCCAAAGCCACTACCGCAAGGCCATCCAGTTCGGCAGTTGTGATACCTGGCCGCGCTGCCAGGCGCAGCCCAGCCAGTATGTCCGCCACAATACGCCCGGTCTGGCGAATGCTTTCTACCTCATTCTTCGACTTTAGTATGATCGCCATAGTAACCCCTATATCATTCCCGTCAGTCGGGGCGCTGGCGACGTTTTTCTCGCCCTCATTTGCCTCGGATGGCTTCCAACATCGTTGCTCGCACCTGCTCGATGGGTCGGTTGCCGTTTACCGTCACCAGCTTGCCCTGTTCGCGGTAGTAGTCAAGCAGGTGAATGGTTTCATCGAAAAAAATATTGAGTCGCCGCTGCACCGCCTCGCCTGTGTCATCAGGACGTTGGAACAGGGGACTTCCATCAATATCACATACCCCCGGCTTCTTTGGCGGGCGTGTGTTGATGTTGTAAACGTGCTGGTTGGCCCTACAGATATAACGCCCTGAGAGGCGGGCTAGCAGTTCCTCGCGCGGGACCTCCAGGTAGAATACCAGGTCGATCTGCTTGCCAACTTTCTGCAATCCTTCATCGAGCGCCTGCTCCTGCGCGACAGTGCGCGGGAAGCCGTCGAGTATGACGCCAGCAGCGCAATCCGGCATTGTGAGCCGACTGAGTATCATAGCAACAGTGAGGTCGTCGGGAACCAGTTCCCCACGATCCATATAGGTTTTGACTTTAAGCCCTAACTCCGTCTTCTCCGCCATCGCCTTACGGAACAGGTCGCCGCTGGAAACATGGGGCAGGCCTAGCTCGCCAGCGAGCAAATCGGCCTGCGTTCCCTTGCCTGATCCCTGAGCGCCGATCAGGATAACATTCACGTTTAACCTCCGGTAACGCTAAGACTCCCCATTGAGTCCCGAACAGACCTAACTGAGGAAGCCCGAATAGTTACGCATGACCATCTGCGATTCGATCTGCCTGACAGTATCCAGCACTACCCCCACCACGATCAGCAGAGCCGCGCTGCCTAACAACTGGTTGCCGCCAACCCTGGCAATAAAGGGCAGAATCGCTACCACGCCCAGGAATAAAGCGCCTCCTAACGTGATACGCCGCAGAATATCGTCCAGGTACTTGCGGGTGGTCTCGCCGGGGCGATACCCCGGAATGTGCGCGCCCTGCTTCTGTAAGTTTTCCGGTATATTCTGTTGTTGCCACACCACGTAGGCATAGAAGTACGTAAATGCCACCACCAGGAAGAAGAAAATGATCCAGTACCACCAGAGCGTCGGGTTAATCAGGTAGTTAGAGATCCACAGCGAGGCCGACGCCAGCCAGCTTGTATTGCTATTCCCCAGGTACTGCGCCAGCACCGAGGGGAAGATCAGCATGGACTGCGCGAAGATCAGCGGGATCATACCCGCACTATTGACCTGCATTGGAATGTAGGTTCGTTGCGCCGTACCCACCAGCATCCCTCGCCCGACCATACGCTTGGTCGGATATTCAATAGGCACACGCCGCTGCCCTTGATAGACATAAACGATGCCCAGAATAGTAATCAGGCCAATTATCCCGAAAACAGCAATACTCACAATGCCGCTTGTTGTAGCGGATGTATAGCCCTGCTGGATGAAGCTTGGGATACGGCTCACAATGCCACCAAAGATGATGATCGAGATACCGTTGCCGATGCCCTTCTCCGTAATCAGCTCGCCTATCCATACCAGGATCATGGTGCCAGCCGTCAGGGAGAGCAGGATTGACAGGGACTCAAGCCAGGTGCTGCCGTTAAACAGGTTGAAATTCGTCAAGACGTTGTACTTTACAAAAAGGGCCGCGCTGCCGATAGCCTGTAAGAATGCCAGCGGCACGGTGACAATACGTGTGATCTGGCTGAAGCGCAAACGCCCGGCTTCGCCCTCGCGCATCATATTGTCCAATGCAGGAATAATGGGCTGCAACAATTGCATAACAATGGTCGCCGTGATGTAAGGGTAAACTCCTAACGCCACTATAGAGAACTGTTGCAATGATCCGCCGGAGAAGACATCCAGCAGACCAAGCAACTGCGTCAGGCTTTGATTCCCACTTCCCGCAAAGAGATTGTTCAGGTTTTGCAGTTCAGTGTGCGTTAACGGCACGGTGATATGAGCGAGGATGCGGAAAACCAGCAACATCCCCAGCGTGAAGAGAATTTTTTTGCGTAGATCAGGAACAGTCCAGATGCTCCGCAGTTTTTCCCACATGGGAGTCTCCTTTCACGAGACAGCTAGCACATTTCTTGTAAGAGCCAGAAAATCGGGCGCGATACATCTGGTCCCTACAGAATAGAACGCATCTAAGGATGCGATAAATCGCGTCATTAGCATCAATGGATGCGGTTTATCGCCCCATGTGCTAGCAGCCGCGTCCCTACACACACATTTTACCTTTGTGGTGGGGGAACCCGTTTTCCGAATTCGTCCTTGCGTCTTTTCGTTTTCTCGTACACTTTGGTGGGAATGATTTCAACAGACCCGCCTGCCGCCTCAATTTTGGCGCGCGCGCTTTCCGTGAACTTGTGCGCGCGCACGGTCAGCGCGCGATCGATTTCACCATCGCCGAGAATCTTCACCAGGCCTGCGCTTTCAGTCGCGGTCATCAGCCCGCTCGCCGCCAGCGCGGCGGGAGTTACCTCTGTACCGGCTTCATAGCGAGCCAGCCTGGCTATATTTACAGTGGCGTAGTTTTTGCGGAAAGCGTAGTTGCTATTGCCAAGTCCACGCAGGAATGGCAGGCGCTTGGACAGGCGAGTCTGACCGCCGTTAAATGCCCGGTGAACCGTTCCACCAGTGCGAGCCTTCTGGCCCTTGGTGCCACGCCCGGCAGTTTTACCGCGACCGGAGCCGTGTCCGCGACCGACCCGTTTTTCGGTTTTGTGCGAACCAGGAGCTGGCCGCAAATCAGACAGTTTCATGTATTACTTCCTCTACCTGTACCAGGTGAACCACTTTTCTAATCATGCCGCGTACAGCAGGATTATCATCGTGTTCAACCGTATGCTGCAATTTGCGGAGTCCCAGGGCGCGAATGGTATCCTTCTGATCCTGGGGATACCCAATCGCGCTTCTTACATATTTTATACGCAATTTAGCCATGTTTTTCTCCTTCCAGGGCTTGCCCAACGCGCTTATGGCCTACGACCGCCGCCACCGCCTCCGCGCCGATCACCACCACCACCTCCTCCGCGCCGATCACCACCACCACCTCCTCCACGCCTGTCTCCACCGCGATCTCCGCCATCGCGTCCACCTCTACCACGCCCAGAACTGGGGCGGTTCTCACGCGCTTCCTCTTCACGGGCAGCGCGCGCCTGGGCTGCTAGTTCAGCAGCGCTGGCGGCGGCGAGAGCCAGGCGTTCGGCCTGTTTCTTGCCCACGATTTCAGTAACGACCTTGCCACGCAGCGCGGCTTCGGTCTCGGCGGAACGCAGTTCCAGTAGTCCGCCTACGCACGCTTGCAGCGTGTTGGCAGGGTTGGTGCTTCCCAGTGACTTGGTGAGGATGTCGCGGATACCGACAGCCTCGACTACAGCACGCACAGCCCCGCCAGCAATGACGCCGGTACCGGGAGCCGCCGGCTTGAGCAGCACTTCTGAGGCACCGAAGCGGTACTTCACCATAAAGGGGATGGTTGCGCCCACCAGGGGAACTTCGATCAGGTGCTTTTTCGCGTCTTCGACACCCTTACGGATGGCTTCGGTATACTCAGTAGCCTTGCCCAGGCCAAAGCCGACATGACCATTGCGATCTCCGACGACCACGAGGGCGCGAATACTAAAACGACGACCGCCCTGGACGACCTTAGAAACGCGGCGCACCTGGACGACTGTCTCCTCAAGATTCAGTTTTGACGCATCAATTTTTGGCATCTTTTCTCCTCGTGGCCTAAAATTCCAGGCCGACTTCACGAGCGCCTTCTGCCAGCGCAGCCACGCGCCCATGATAGGCGTAGCCACCACGATCAAAGACGACCCGACTGACACCCTTTTCTTTGGCACGCTGCGCAACCAGCTTGCCAACTTCACGCGCCAACGCCACTTTGTGGTTGTCCGCGATGGACGCGAGCGCTTCTACCGGCGTCTTTTTCTCGCCTTTCTGCGCGCTGGGTAGCACGGTCTTGCTCTGAGTACCGGGTTTGCCGCCCTTGCCCTGCTGCCCTTTTTGTGGCTGAGCGCCTTTGGCGGGAGCCTTCGCGCCCTTGCCTCTGGCGGCGGGAGCAGCCGAAGCAGCCATTTCTGGCGCGGCGGCCTCTTCTTCTCGCTGCGCCTCTGTTGCTTGCGCGGCAGAGGTTTCTCTTTTGGCAAGCTTGAAGTCGCGCAACGCAGCATCGAGCGATGAGGCGGCTACCAATGTCTGGCCCGTCGAATCGTCGATGAGCTGGGCGTAGATATGCACGCCGCTACGGAAGACGCTCAGGCGCGGGCGAGCAGATGTGCCTTCCAGGCGATTTCTCGCGCGCATATGCCGCTTGAGACGCGCTTTATTTGCGTTAAATCTTTTAATCATTTCTTCTTACCACCGACTTTTCCAGCTTTGCCGGCCTTGCGGCGGATCGCCTCACCCGCGTAACGAATGCCTTTGCCCTTATAAGGTTCGGGCTTGCGCACGCGACGGATTTGCGCGGCAACCTCACCAACCAGTTGCTTATCTATGCCACTGACGCTCAGCTTTGTCGCCTTGGTGGCCGGGTCTACGCCATCAACCGAGAGAGAAATGCCGTCAGGAGGTTGCACCTCAACGGGATGGGAATAGCCTGCCTGGATGACCAGGTTCTCTCCCACTTTCGCGGCGCGATAGCCGACGCCATGAATTTCAAGTTGTTTGGTATAGCCTTTCGTCACCCCTTCAACCATATTATTGATGAGGGTGCGATAAAGGCCATGTATGGCTTTATGTGGTTTACTTTCCGATGGACGCGACACGGTCAGCGTCCCATCTTCCAGTTTCAAGGTCAAGACAGGATCAACCTGATATGACAATTCACCTTTGGGACCTTTGACCGTCACATAGTTCCGATCGGTCCAGGTCACCTGCACCTTTGGCGGCACAGAGATTGGAGATCGTCCAATACGAGACATGTTATTCCTCCTGCCTACCAAACATAGCAAACGACTTCGCCGCCCAGCCCCTGCATGTAGGCGCGATGGCCCGTCATGAGACCCTGTGGCGTTGAAAGTATGGCAATGCCTTGCCCGCCGCGCACGCGGGGGATGGTTGCCCGTTTGGTATACACACGCAGGCCAGGCTTGCTGACACGCTTCAATTGCGTCAGCACCGGCTGCTTTTCAACATAGCGCAGCGTCAGGCGTATGGTTCCCTGGGCGCTGTCCTTGAGGATTTCAATATCTTTGATATATCCCTCTTCCTTCAGGACACGCGCAATCGCCAGCTTCATTTTTGAGGCCGGCATAGAAACGCGATTATGCCGCGCTGCAACCGCATTGCGAATACGAGTAAGCATATCCGCGACGGGATCAGTCATGTTCATAAAACATCATCCTCCGATTACCAGCTCGACTTCGTTACGCCAGGTAGCTCGCCGCGTAAAGCTCTTTCGCGGAAGCAGATACGGCACAGGCCGAATTTGCGCATATACGCGCGCGGTCGCCCACAGACTTTGCAGCGATTATGTTGCTGCACCTTGAATTTGGGCTTGCGCTGCGACTTCACGATCATTGAGGTTTTTGCCATTGCACTCTCCAGCGTTATTTCTTAAAGGGCATACCCATTAACTTGAGCAGCCGTCGCCCCTCTTCATCGGTGCGAGCCGTCGTCACAATACTTACTTCCATGCCGCGAACTTTATCGACCTTATCGTAGTCGATCTCTGGAAAGACCAGTTGTTCTTTCAATCCCAGGGTATAGTTGCCCCGGCCATCGAATGCGTCAGCCGAGACGCCCTGGAAGTCGCGCAAGCGCGGCAGAGCGACGTTCATCAGTTTATCCAGAAACTGGTACATGCGGTCGCCGCGCAATGTGACCATGCAGCCAATCTGCATCCCTTCGCGCAACTTGAAGGTGGCGACGGAACGCTTGGCGCGCGTGATTACCGGGCGCTGACCAGTGATCGTCGCCAGGTCGGAGACGGCGGCATCCATCGCTTTGGCGTTCTGGATGGCCTCACCCATGCCGATATTGATAACAACCTTGTGGACACCCGGCACCTGCATCGGATTGGCGTAGTTAAACTCCTTGCGCAGGGCTGGCACGATCTCTTCATTGTACCTGATTTTTAGTCTCGATGCCATCGTTTAACTACTCCTTCCTCGTCCGATCCTCAATGACCTTGTGGCATTTCTTGCAAACGCGCACGACGCGCACTTTCTGGTCCGCGCCAATCGACCTGCGTTCATGCCCAACCCGTGTGGGCTCGCCGCACTCGGTGCAGATCAGCATGGTGTTCGAAACCTGGAGCGGCATCGCTTTATCGATCACGCCTCCCTGACGAGTCTGACCCTGCGGCTTGACGTGCTTTTTCGCTATGTTGATGCCTTCAACAATAATCTTGTTGACCTGCGGCATTGCCCGCGAAACTGTGCCTCTTTTTCCTTTGTCCTTGCCGGTTGTCACCAGAACGGTGTCGCCCTTCTTGATATTCATCTTGGCAAGGTGAAGAGGCTTTTTCTCTTTTTGTTTAACTGCCATACTTTCCCTCTTACGTTTGTCTTTGTCGTACTCGCGCAACGACAAACTTCAACGCAGAACCACCAACGTTATGTCGGCCCTGGCGGGCTTGATGTGATACAAGCCCCTACAACGGGCGCAAGCCCTACAACACTTCGGGCGCGAGCGAGATGATCTTCATGAAGTTCCGCTCGCGCAATTCACGGGCCACCGGTCCAAAGATACGGGTGCCACGCGGGTTATTGCCTGCCGCGATAATGACGGCGGCGTTCTCGTCAAAGCGGATATGCGAGCCATCGGCACGCGCATATTCCTTTGCCACACGCACAACCACTGCGTTGACCACTTCTCCCTTTTTTACCTGCCCGTTGGGAGCCGCCTGCTTGACCGAGGCTTTGATAATATCCCCGACTTGCGCATAGCGCTTGGCAGAACCGCTCATGACGCGGATGCACATAAGTTCTTTCGCGCCGGTGTTATCGGCGACTTTTAAGCGTGTCTGTGGCTGAATCATGGTGGTTTCTCCCTATGCCTCTGCTTCCGTGTCCTCGTCGGAATCGGAATCAGCGGAAGACAGATCAGGATCAACCCCGGCCAATAATTCATTCACCGGGACTATACCGCTGCCTTGCTTCACGATTTCAATCAGTCGCCAGCGTTTCAACTTGCTCAGAGGGCGCGTCTCTTCGATGCGCACCTGGTCGCCGATCTGGCAGCTATTCTCTGCATCATGCGCGTAGAAGTGTTTGGTCTGCTTATACGTGCGCTTGTAGATACGATGCCGTTTCAACGATACGACAGCAACGACGATGGTTTTGTCCATCTTATTGCTGATGACGACGCCTTCCTTTTGCTGGTGGCGTACTAGTGGTTTCGCAGTCTGCCCTGCTTGCTGTGTCATACCTCAGCCTCCAATTGTGTCAACCGGTGCAGGACACGAGCAATATCTTTGCGCGTCTGCGTAAAGACGCGGTTGTTCTTGACCTCACCGCGCTGTAATTGCAGGCGCAGGTTGAACAGCTTCATACGCAAATCTTTCAACTCGCGCTGCGCCTCACCAACGTTAAATTCAGCAATCTGTTTGCGGCGCTCTTTAGCTTTCGGCACTTTCGGCCTCCCCTCGTGTCAGGAAGCGTGTTTTCACCGGCAGCTTGTGACCTGCCAGGCGCACAGCTTCTTTCGCAACCTCTTCGCTTACGCCGCCAATCTCGAAGATAATGCGTCCGGGCTTGACGACCGAGACATAGTGATCGACCGCGCCTTTACCGCTACCCATGCGGGTTTCGGCAGGTT
Source organism: Ktedonobacteraceae bacterium (assembly GCA_050695155.1). GTDB lineage: Bacteria > Chloroflexota > Ktedonobacteria > Ktedonobacterales > Ktedonobacteraceae > CF-113. The sequence continues at coordinate 5,403 of JBOGTO010000629.1, read as the reverse complement.
TGGCGGTAATCGGCTTATCAGGGAAGACACGTATCCACACTTTGCCACCGCGCTTCATGAAGCGGGTGAGCGCAATACGGGCGGCCTCGATCTGGCGAGCTTCTAGCCAGCATGGCTCTAATGCCTGTAACCCGAACTCGCCGAAGGCGAGCGTGTTACCACGCTGGGCATTTCCTCTCATACGACCGCGATGCTGTTTGCGGTACTTATATCGTGACGGTGCCAGTAACATGGCTTCGATTCTCCTCTACTCGCTCTCGCTCGCGCCTGTCTCTGGCGTCTGTGAGACTTGTTGCTCTGGCGGCGTCGGCGGCGTGTGGGTTGCCGGCTCGGATACAGGAGCCTGCGACACCTCGGCTACCGGCTCAGACTTCTCGGCGCGTGGCGGTCGAGCAACACGTTCACTTTGTGGACGGGCAGGACGCTCGCCCTGCGGACGCGGTGGCCGGTCTCCTTGCGCGCGTGGCGCTCGCTCGCCCTGTGGACGCGGTGGCCGATCTCCCTGTGGGCGTGGGCCGCGTTCGCCCTGCGGACGATCAGTACGAGGACCTCGCTCACCCTGTGGGCGATCAGTGCGCGGGCCGCGTTCGCCTTGCGGACGGTCGCTGCGTGGGCCACGCGGGGGACGGCGATCACCGCGACGGTCGCCACCGTCAGCACGCTCGTGCGTTGCGAAAGAAGGCGCTTCTGGCGCGCTCTCCGTCGCCTCACGACGTTTGTTCGGCAGCACATCGCCCTTATAAATCCAGACTTTAATACCAATGACACCGAAAGTGGTGTGAGCTTCCGCCAGCCCATAATCGATGTCAGCGCGTAGTGTATGCAGGGGGATTTTTCCCTCGATCTCTTTCTCGACGCGCGCGATTTCCGCGCCGCCCAGCCTGCCGCCGCACACTACGCGAATGCCTTTGGCATTGGCACGCATGGTGCGCTGTACCGCCTGCTTCATGGCGCGGCGGAACGAGACGCGCTTCTCCAGTTGTTCCGCAATACTGCGTCCAACCAGGTAGGCGTCCAGTTCCGGCTGGCGAATCTCGACGATGTTCAGGCGCACACGCTTCCTGGTCTCTTTTTCGAGAGAAGCGCGCAGCCTGTCCACTTTTTCGCCGCTCTTGCCAATCACTATACCGGGTTTGGCGGTATGAATAATGATCGTGACCTGGTTGGCGGCGGCGCGTTCAATCTCGATGTGTGAGATTGACGCATTCGACAGTTCCTTGTGGATGATGTTGCGCAGCTTGAAATCTTCTGCCAACAGATCCTTATAATCACGTTCGGCGTACCAGCGAGACTGCCAGCCTTTTACGACGCCGAGCCTGAAACCTATGGGATGCACCTTGTGTCCCAAAAGTGTCCTCCTTCTTAGCGTCTCCTGTTGCCGGCGTCAGCCGGGTCGTTTGAGACAATCACCGTAACATGGCAAAAGCGGCGCAGGATACGCGCGGCCCGGCCATGCGGACGCGCTTTGATACGCTTGACCCGAAACGAGTCGTCCGTCATAATATTAAGAATATACAGATCATCGGGGTCCAGATTATAGTTGTTTTCCGCGTTCGCCGCTGCTGACGCGACAACTGTACTGACAGGCTTCGCGCCCGCATTGGGCATGAATTGAAGATACGCCAGAGCCTCGTTTACGCGCAGCCCTTTCACCGCATTAGTGACCAGACGCATCTTGCGCGGCGGAATACCGATGTCTTTAGCAATAGCCCGAACTTGCATCTTTCACCTCAGCGGACCGACGTGGTCCTCTCGCTCTTGCCGCCCGCGTGGCCCCGGAAGTGCCGCGTGGGGGCAAACTCGCCCAACTTGTGACCCACCATATTTTCAGTAATATAGATAGGCACATGGGTTTTGCCATTATGGACGCCAATCGTCATCCCCACCATCTGGGGGAAGATCGTGGAAGCACGCGACCAGGTCTTGATGACGCGGCGGTCGCCGCTTTTGATGATAGCCAGTACCTTCTTACGAAGCGATTCGTGAATGTACGGCCCTTTCTTTCTTGAGCGTGACATGTGCTACTTCCTCCTGCCAGCGTTGCGACCGCGCACAATATATTTGTCGGTGCGTTTATTGTTGCGCGTTTTATAACCCATCGCAGGCTTGCCCCAGGGTGTCTGTGGCTGACCACCGATGGGAGCGCGCCCCTCGCCACCACCATGAGGATGGTCGCGCGGATTCATTACCGAGCCACGCACGGTAGGACGACGGCCCATATGACGAGATCGCCCGGCCTTGCCGATGCTGCGGTTCTCATGATCGACATTGCCCACCTGCCCGATGGTAGCCATGCACAGGATATGCACACGACGCTGCTCGCCCGATGGCAGGCGCAACTGGGCGTAATCGCCATCTTTCGCCATCAACTGCGCGCCCGCGCCAGCACCGCGCACCATCTGGCCGCCGCGCCCTCTTGTCAACTCGACGTTGTGAATAGTGGTACCGGTCGGGATGTTTTTCAGGGGGAGCGCGTTGCCTGGCTTGATGTCGGCCTCTGGCCCCGCGACCACCTTATCACCCACTTTCAAACCGAGCGGGGCGAGAATATAGCGTTTCTCACCATCCAGGTAATGAAGCAGAGCGATACGCGCCGAACGGTTCGGATCGTATTCAATAGCGGCCACTTTCGCGGGAACGCCCAACTTGTTACGCTTAAAATCGATCAAGCGGTAGGCGCGTTTCGCGCCGCCGCCGCGATGACGCACAGTGATCTTACCCTGGTTATTGCGTCCCGCGCGCTTATTCAGCTTGACCACCAGAGACTTCTCTGGCTTTGTTTTGGTTATCTCCTCGAATGTCGAAACCGACATGCCGCGACGCCCAGGAGATGTTGGCCGGTATTGTCTAATTGGCATCTCTCAACACTCCTTTAAGCTTTTAATGCATCGATTGAATCACCATGTGCCAGGGTGACAACCGCTTTCTTCCACTCGCGGGCCGCTACGGGCCTGGGAGCAGCGCCTTTTCGCCGGATCATGCGTTCCTTGCCGGGCATCCGCATGACATTGACTGAGATAACACGTACTTTGAACATGGTCTCAACTGCGCGACGAATCTCAATCTTGTTTGCGTTCAACGCTACCTTGAAGGTGTACTGGTTAAGTTTTTCCTGCAAGCGCACCGTTTTCTCGGTAACAATACCGTTACGCAGTACTTCTGTGATCTCCACAGTCTATTCCTCCTCGCCGCCAGTTGACTCTTCAGTCTCTGGAACTTCTTCGGACTCTGTATCTGTGGCCTCTGGGTCCACGAGGGTCTCGTCGGCCTCAGCTTGACTCGTGATCTGCTGCGTCGCTGCGTCCGCGCTCAAGCCTTCACCGAAGACCAGTTCGATCCAGCGTATCGTCTGCGTCGGCATAATCACGCAATCATGCTTGAGCAATTCGATGACGTTGATCGAAGAGACGTGCTGCACTTTGGCGTTGGGGATGTTGCGCGTGGATAGCACGATGTTTTCATCGCGCTGCGGCAGCATCATCAAGACCTTCTTGCCTTCCACCGGCAGGCGGTCGAGCAGGGCGAGCATATCTTTAGTGCGCGGCGTCTCCATGTTCAGTTGGTTGACCACAATCAACTGCTCATTGGCGACCTTGTCGGAGAGAGCCGAGCGGATCGCCAGGCGGCGCATCTTCTTAGGCACATCATGGTGATAGATATGCGGCTTTGGGCCAAATACCACGCCACCATGCCGGAACTGCGGGGAGCGTGTGCTGCCCTGGCGAGCGCGGCCTGTGCCTTTTTGTTTATAGGGTTTTTTACCCCCGCCCGATACTTCAGCGCGGGTTTTCGTCGAAGCATTGCCTTGACGGCGATTCACCAGTTGCGCAGTCACAACCTGGTGGAGTACCGCCACGTTGGGGATGACTCCGAACACCTGCTCGCTCAGTTCGAGCTGTTCTACGGCTTCACCAGCCATGTTATACACTGTAGTCGAGGGCATTTCGGTTTACCTCATCACATGCTTCTTAATCATGAGCAACCCGCCAATCGCGCCAGGGACGGAACCCTTGACGAGCAGCAGATTACGCTCAGGATCAGCTTGAACCACTTGCAGTTTCTTCATCGTCACACGGGCATTTCCCATATGACCGGCCATGCGCGTGCCTTTCAGCACACGTCCGGGCGTTGTGCCGGAGCCAATCGAGCCGGGCGCGCGGGTGCGGTCTGATTGTCCATGCGTCTTAGGGCCGCCAGCGAAGCCGTGTCGTTTGACACCGCCCTGGAAACCTTTACCTTTGGAAGTCCCAACGATATCGACCGACTCGCCGGTAGTGAAAAGGCTGGCATCAAACTTCGCGCCGAGTTCTATTCCCTCCAGGTTGCCGCCTGCGCGCAGGTCTACCTCGCGCAGCACTTTGAACGGTCCCAGTTCGGGTCCCGGACGACGCTGGCGATTTTGCGACACCTTGAGCAACTTCTCAATTTGTTTGTCTTTGGTTGCGGCTGATGTAGCCTCGTCTCCGGTTGTTTCCTCCGCAGACTTCTTGCCGCGCTGTTCTTGCTGGTACGTCTGCAAGCGTTTGCGCTGTCCCTTCAACAATGGCAGGCTGTGGCCCAGATGTCCCAATTCGGGACGAGTGGCCTTCTTCACCAGTTCCTGCTCAAAGCCAATCTGGACGGCTTCATAACCATCATGGGCAGTCGTCTTGATCTGTGTCACAAAGCACGGGCCTGCTTCTATCACTGTTACCGGTATTACCGTTCCATTCGGCCCAAATACCTGAGTCATGCCGACCTTCCTGCCCAACAATCCACTGAGCATATCCTTTCCTCTCTTCTCTGCTGTAGAATGACATTTGATACATGTTGGCTGGTTAGCGGACGCGATTGATCGCGTCCCTGTACATACCTCTACAGCTTGATCTCGATATCCACGCCTGCGGGCAGATTCAATCGTGTCAACGCCTCAACCGTTTTGTTGGTCGGCTCAATAATATCAATCAGGCGCTTGTGTGTGCGCATCTCAAATTGATCGCGCGCATCTTTATCAATGAAAGGTGAGCGCATCACCGTATATTTGTTGATTTCGGTGGGCAGTGGCACGGGGCCTGAGACGCGCGCTCCGGTCTGCTGTGCCGTGTCTACAATCTGCATCGCCGACTGGTCGAGAATGCGGTGATCGTATGCTTTCAAGCGAATGCGAATCCGCTGTTTTGCTCCTGTTGCCATGTCTTTCTCCTTGTAGGGACGCGAGTACTCGCGTCCCTACAGTAAACGATGCTTATCGTTCGACGCGGGTGCAGATGCCAGCACCCACCGTGCGGCCACCCTCACGGATGGCGAATTTGACGCCCTCTTCCATCGCTACCGGCTGGATCAGTTCCACCGTCATCTCGATGTTGTCCCCCGGCATCACCATCTCCACCCCCTCCGGCAAGCGAATGGCTCCCGTCACGTCGG
>JBOGTO010000628.1:0-7549 GCA_050695155.1 Ktedonobacteraceae bacterium | reverse complement strand
ATAGGTTATCTCCGTGCAAATAGCGCAAAAATTTGTCATTGCTAGTATAGGGCAGAGTATCGAATGATGCAAACATGTTCGCAAAAAACGGATATAATGCAACTGCAAGCAACCGAAAGTACAGGAGAGAATAAATGCGTATCGTCATCGCGCCACAATCGTTCAAAGGCAGCCTCACCGCCGCTCAAGCTGGCCGTGCTATTGCGCAAGGAGTACGCGCCGTTTACCCGGAGGCGGAGATTGCTATCGTGCCGGTGGCCGATGGCGGAGAAGGTACAGTACAGGCACTGGTTGATGCAACGGGCGGGGCGATCATCCAACAGGTTGTAACCGGGCCGCTCGATGAACCTGTAACGGCTTTTTACGGTATGCTCGGTGATGGACACACCGCTGCCATCGAGATGGCGGCCTCCTCTGGCTTGCCGCTGGTTCCACCAGAACGTCGCGATCCACGCATTACGACGACCTATGGCGTGGGTGAATTAATCCTGGCCGCGTTGGAACAGGGCAGCCGCCACTTTATTATCGGCATTGGAGGCAGCGCTACCAACGACGGAGGGGCGGGCATGGCGCAAGCTCTGGGCGCATCGCTCATCAACGGCCAGGGAACAGCTATTGCGCGAGGCGGCGCGGCTCTCAGTACGCTCGAACGCATTGCGACGGATACAATGGATGCGCGACTGCAAGATTGCATATTTGAGGTAGCCTCCGATGTGAACAATCCGTTGACCGGTCCAACCGGCGCATCAGCCATCTATGGCCCGCAAAAAGGGGCCACGCCAGAAATGGTGACTGAGCTTGATAAGGCGCTGGAGCATTACGCCGCCGTGATCGAGCGCGATCTCGGCCTTGCTGTACGTGACATACCCGGCGCGGGCGCGGCTGGTGGCCTGGGAGCTGGCTTGCTGGCGTTCTTGCACGCCACATTGCGGCCTGGCGCGCAAATCGTACTCGAAGCCGTCAAACTGGAAGAACAACTAAGACAGGCAGACCTGGTGATTACCGCCGAAGGACAGCTCGACTCACAAACCGCCTACGGCAAAAGCGTGGGAGCTGTCGCAGCGCTGGCGAAACGCTATGCATTGCCAGTACTGGCACTCGCCGGCAGCCTGGGAGAAGACTACCAGACTGTTTATAATCTTGGTGTCGATGCCATAGCCGTTTTGCCATCAAAGCCCATGACGCTGGCCTACGCAATGGAACACGCCGCCCAACTGGCCGCTGATGCTACCGAGCGCGCTCTGCACATATTACGTATAAATTTGTAGGGACGAGGAAGCCTTCTCCCCTTTTCCTCATTCCCCGATTCGGTCGTCAAAGTTCATCAGGATGGGGGCGCGTTCATTGCCGAATTATGATTGGCAATATTCATCAGGATGGGGGACACACCCATTACCGGGTTTGATCGGTAATATTCATCAGACAACACGAACAAAGTTTATATCCCCAAATTTAATAATCCCTACGTCTATACGTCAGACAGATAAATGAGATGACCGGAATAACATTCGAGAATAAGAAGTTATCTCTAACATAATGTTTTCGCAATGAGGCAGCAATTTGGCAGTGAATTTTGAGCCATTGGGGGTATCACGTTACGTATATAGATATATAGGGGGTGTGAAGTAAAGAGCGGTTTGCAACCATTGGATTTGTAACGATATCGTTTTTATAGAAGGTTGTCACAAGGAGTTAGCGCTCATGAGAGAACATCTGTATGCTACCGAAAATGCAGACTTTGCATTATTGCACTCGCTGGGGTTTTCGGAAGAAGACGCCGCGCGTCTTGTCTATATGAAGAACCACGTCGCTGAACAAGTTGAATATCGTGAAACACTTGCCGAGGAACGCCGTCTCAAATTCATCCGCTGGCTAGTTGAACACGATCGGCTTGAGAGATAAACATTTTATCCGGCAATTTTTCAGAGCGACCGCGAGATTCTCACGGTCGCTCTGGCTTTCTCTTGAAACGAAAAGAGATGATGTCGCGGGTCGTGGGTTTGAGCAAACGATAAGCCGAATTCTGTGCCTGCCAGTCCTCGCGGACCCGCAGGTGGCAATCATCTATCTGGGACGCGAGTTACCCCGCGCCTCAAGCAACCAACCCGAAGGTTGACAGGCGAGCAACCTGCGAACGCGCCGCGTGGGCGCATTCTTCCCTCTGTTCGGTCTTGCTCCAAATGGGGTTTACCCGGCCAGCCAGTCGCCCGGCTGCCGGTGAGCTCTTACCTCACCATTTCGCCCTTACCCGGCGCATAGAATATGAGCGCACCGGGCGGTATGTTTCTGTGGCACTTTCCTTGAGGTTGCCCTCACTGGACGTTATCCAGCATTCTGCTCTGCGGAGTTCGGACTTTCCTCGGACTATACAGTATACAGCCCGCGATTGCCTGTTTTGCTCAAACCCACGACCCTTAGAGCATTATACTCCAGTAAGCGCATCCAGTCAATTTGACGCCTGGAATGAAAACGCGCTACAATAGCCGTACCGTTACTGATTCGTGTAGAACAGAGGGTTTTCCTATGAGTACAGGTCGGCAAATCCGCCTGACATCACTGGCAAGTTGCGCTGGCTGAGCGGCCAAAATGGGGCCGGAGGCCCTGGCGCAGGTTCTGCAGCCGCTCACATTTCATACCGCGCCGCCTGCCCTGCTGGTCGGGCTGCACGCCGCCGATGATGCCGCCGTTTACAAAGTGAACGAGCAACAGGCCATAATAAGCACAGCAGACTTCTTTCCGCCCGTCGTTGATGATCCTTATGCCTTTGGCGCGATTGCTGCCGCCAACGCCATGAGCGATGTCTACGCGATGGGGGGCAAGGTCCTCATGGCTATAAATCTGGTAGCATGGCCTGCCGACCTGGACCCCGGCATCCTGAGCGAGATCTTGCGCGGTGGAGCGGACATCGTCGCCAGAGCCGGAGCCGTCGTCGCCGGTGGACATACCGTTACCGACCAGGAACCGAAATATGGGCTTGCCGTGACGGGCATGGTTCACCCTGAACATATCCTGACCAAAGGCGGCGCGCAACCGGGTGATTATCTCGTCCTCAGCAAACCGCTCGGCACAGGCTTGATTACCACCGCGCACAGAAACGACGCGGTAGAAAAGAACGACCTTGAGACCGCGCTGCAATCAATGATGCAACTGAACGATAAAGCAAGCCAGGCGCTGCAACGTCCAGGCGTCCACGCCGTGACGGACATTACCGGCTTTGGACTGCTCGGACACGCCTGGGAGATGGCTTCGCAAAGCCGCGCCGGAATGCATTTCCATTTTGACGCGGTACCACAACTGCCCAATGCGCGTCACTACGCCGAAGAGGGACATATGACAGGCGGCGCGCGGCGCAACGAAAATTTCTTCATGCCCCATATAACTTTTCAGCGCGAACTGGACAGGTTCGACCGGGAAATTCTGTGGGACCCGCAGACCTCCGGCGGCCTTTTTGCGGCCATTGACCCGGCTCTATGGCCCGCGTTAGCCGCGCTCGCGCCCGATGTCACGTTCTGGCGCATCGGCGAGGTAACAGATCGAGTAGATGATGTGGCGCAAATAAAGTTAGAGGTGCATTGATGTACGAGACGTTACAAGATTCGCTCGATCTGCATTTCCGCGATGAGGCCTTATTAAAACTGGCCCTGACCCATAAATCCTATATTTTTGAAACATCGAACGAACCACTTGACTCAAACGAGCGAATGGAGTTCCTGGGCGACGCGGTGCTGGCCTGTATCAGCACAGACTATCTTTATCGCTCTTTTCCTGAATTGAGCGAAGGAGATTTGAGCAACATACGCTCCATGCTGGTGAAGGGCGAAACGCTGGCACAGTTCGCGCGTGATCTCTACCTGGGCGATTTCCTGCTTATGAGCAAGGGCGAAGCGAAAAACATCAAGAGCCAGCGCGTACTGGCTGCCACTTTCGAGGCCGTGCTGGGCGCGATCTACCTCGATCAAGGGTTTGAAGCGGCGCAACGTTTCTTGTTGCCGCGCTTAAAACCGATGGCGTATCATATCTTCAATAAACGCTTATTCAAAGACCACAAATCGCGCTTTCAGGAACTGGCGCAGGCGCATACCAGCATCACGCCCGCCTATCGCCTGGTCAGTCAGGAGGGGCCGTCGCACGATCGAGAGTTCATCGTGGAGGCTATGCTGGGTGACGAGGTAGCGGGGCGCGGGCAGGGCCGCAACAAGCAAACAGCAGAGCAGGAGGCCGCCTTTGCTGCTCTACACAACAAAGGATGGATTGAAGAATCGGATTAAGCCCATAGGACAGGTAGAAAGGCAGGGGGGACAAACACATGCGATTGGAGCCAACACCTCGACCAGACCATACGTTGCGAGTCAGCGCGCGACTTATCACATCGAGTACGATTTTACATCTCTCTTCAGATGAACTGGAACGCGCCGTCACACAGGAACAGATGGAGAATCCCGCGCTGGATGTGAGCGAAAAGCGCGTATGCCTGTTCTGCGGCTCGCCTCTCCAGGGACCGTTATGCGCGAATTGCGGGCATTTCGAGCAACCTATGCAGCACGGCTTTAGTACAGGCGATACGCAACAGGATGAACATGAGCAACAGTGGAGCGAATACCATTCCTACGATATTTACGATTATCGCTTCAACGAATATGATGACGAGGATGAGCTTGACCTCGTGGCGCATATTGCGGTAGACCAAACGCTGGCAGATACTCTCATGCAACAACTGAATACCCTGCTTGCGCCGGAAGACGCGCTCATCGCGGAACAGTTAGTGGGCAATCTCAACGAGCGCGGCTACCTGGAGATCAGCATAGAGGAAATCGCGGACTACCTGCAAGTTTCCATAGAGCGCGTGGCATTTGCGTTGCGCCAGCTTCAAACATTGGAGCCAATGGGCATCGGCGCGCGCAACCTGCGCGAATGCCTGCTCATCCAGCTAGAAACGCTCGCCGAGCAAGAGCTGCCGCACCCCCTGGCCTATGTCTTGATTGATCGCCATTTAGAGCAGTTAGGCAAAAGCCATTTTCTGGAGATCGCGCGCGAACTCAACGTACCGGAACAGGAAGTGCGCCAGGCTGCGCAATATATTCGCGGCAACCTTAATCCTTTCCCGGCCCATACCTATCAGAGCGGCACCGACAAAGGCACTATCGCTGCCTATGCTCGTCCCGACATTCTAATACGCAGGGGCGCGGGTGGCTTCGAGGTCGAATTGATCGAGGAGAAACGCTACGGCTTCCACATCGGCCCTGGCTATGGCACGCAACCTCTGCGCCTTGAAGACGATCCCGGCTACCATGAGATACAACGCTACATTCGTCACCAGAGCGACCGCGCCAAATTCTTCATTGACTGCATTCAACGTCGCTGGCGCACCCTCAAACAGGTGGCGGAGTTGATCGTAGACTACCAACGCGAATTTTTAGACAAGGGGGTCCGCTACCTGCGTCCATTCACCCGCGCCGAAGTTGCCACGCGCCTGAACCTGGACGAAAGCACCGTCAGCCGCGCCACCGCCAACAAGTACGCCCTGCTCCCCAATGGCCGCCTGATCCCCCTGTCCGACTTCTTCGACGGCTCCCTCGGCGTCAAAGACATCCTGCGCGAACTAATCTCCACCGAGGACACAAAGCACCGCCTGAGTGACGACGAACTGGCCCGCCTATTAACTATACGTGGCATCCCTATGGCGCGGCGCACCGTGACGAAGTATAGAGAAGAGATCGGCATTGGGTCGTCGAGGGAACGAGGAAGTTAGAGGCGATCATAGTCGGCATGGCTGCCAATCCAAAACCATATAATTGTATCTCCCTCATATCGTCCTACAGCACGATAGCCCAGACTTATACGAACAGAATAAATCGGGGCCTGTGGATCGATGCGCTTAAAATGAAGCCCAGGATGATATGGGTTTTGTTTGAAAAGCTGATAAGCCTCGCGCGCTTGTTTTTGAACATGCACAGGTAGCTGCTCAAAAAGCTTGTGAAATTGCTTTGTGCGTATACTTTTCATTCTATGGCGAAGCCGCCATCTTCAGTCTCGCCTTGTTGGTACTGTTTGTACGCCTCTTCAGCAAGAGTGCGGACGGTTGCTCGAACATGTGGCTTTGAGACAATCTGCTCCCACTCTCGCTCCTCAATCTCCTCCAGAAGGCGTTTGGCAAGGAAGTTTTGTACGTTTTCAGGCAATTGCTGCGCCCGCTCAAACGCTTGCCTTAATTGTTCAGTCATTGGGCCTCCATAGATTGTTTCTTCGCATCAATTATAACACATGAAAAATCTGAATGAAATCATTGATTTGACAGGATATATCTGATTCCTTTCACATAAGACGGGACATAATTGAGAACACACTTGCTGATTTTTTCAAAAGATACACTTTGCCCTCATCCATGATACAATAGTGAGGAATATAATAGATAAACAACAAGGACAAACTGAAATGAAATCAATTGACCACTTACAAACAATGGCTGTTACCTATCAGGAAATCTGTAAGGGCGAAACGCCGTGGGTGGCATTGGGCAATTTCATGAATGATTGGTTTGACTATGCCAAAGATAAGCGTGTCCAGCTTGTATCTGATCCAATCTCTCTTCCAGAATCACTGAACACTCACACTCAACGTTGGGCCGCTTTTTGCGCTGCCTCAGTAGAATGGCTCTGCGAACGATACAATGTACCCTGTCCCTCCTGGGTAGACAACCCCGCTTACAGGCTAGCAGAATCCTGGTTTGATTCTCCCGGCGCTCATAAACCACAGGTACGCAAATGGCTCATTGAGGAAACGCCAGAGCCGTTTACCAGGCGCAACATTTTTTGCGGCGACCGCATGTTTGCCAATAAGTACGAGTTGGTTGAGCAAATGCGTCGCCGCTCAGCCTGAAAAATATACTATTTACAATATTTCCTCGCTCGCTTCCATCGCAAGCCGCGTCACCTCTTCTTGTGAGAGAGCTTTGCCCTCTGTCCACCACTTTGCCCAGGTTGCCTCATCGACCTGGAACTTGATGCTGCCGAGATAGGCGTTATAGAGCGGGCCGTATGCCGCTGGAAGAGCAGTATTCAGGCTGGCAAAGAGCGCTTCGGCGGCGCTGCATACATGCGCGGCGTAGGACGGGCCGCGAGTTGTTCCCAGCAGGCAGCCGAACGCGATCAAATCGGAGGCCAGCATGTAGCGATTGCCTGTTTGTTGGGCAAGCAGCAATCCTTCGCGCAGGTAGCTGGCACCCTTATTTAGATCGCCCTGCACCATCGCCAGCACGCCCAGGTACACCAGCGTGACGTTGAGCAGGCCCGGTTCGCTGTACTCGCGTAGCAGCGGCAGCGCCTCATTTAGCCATATCCACGCCTGGGGAAAGTCGTTCTGGAGGATCGCCATCGCTCCCAACCTGCTCAACGCAAATGCGTAAGTACGCCAGTCTCCTTGTTCGCGCAGGTGGTGCGAACTCTCCTCAAGATACCGGGTTGCCAGCGTATATTCGCCCTGCATATGCCAGCTATCGCCAATTTGAAAGATGGCCGAGGTTTTCCCAACCTCATCTCCCACAGCTTCATAG
>JBOGTO010000627.1:0-4463 GCA_050695155.1 Ktedonobacteraceae bacterium | reverse complement strand
GGGACAGCCTTTCTCGCTGCGCTTGCAGGGAACGTCACAGATGAGGTGTGGACCAAAATCAAGAGCGACGCGGCTAAGAAGGCTATTAAACAAGCCATCGGAGCAGCCATTCAACGCTATGCTACCTCGGACCTCCGTCTCGACCTGGCCCGTCCGCTTCTTGAAAAGGATGGGTTCTTAACCATGCCCGCCGTTGCCGGAGAACTGACGCAACTTGTCCGCTTTGAACGCGAACCGAACGCTGTACTTATTGGGCAACAGTGGAAAGCTTCAATGGATGATCCACCTCTTTGGTGTGATTTCACTTACGAGGCAACCCGTCTCCTTGAGTACCTTCGTGTTGAGTTGCGGAGTACAGAGATCTTCCGGCCGGTCTTTGATGCAAAGTCGCTTGATGCTATAGTAGTTAGTGCCGCAACTTCCATTGAATCGCTCACTCCAGTTGAAACACAACTAGCCGATCTGGCTGCTCTGGCGGACAATCGTTTCAGCGACTTGGCCCGTACTTTTGCAGGCTCATCACTTTCCCTCCGTGAGGAGATTCGTGACTACACACGTTTTATCGAAGAGAAGACGCACGACTTCGTAGGAAGAGAATTTGTATTCGACGCCGTCAATCACTTTACCGATACGCATTCGCGTGGCTACTTCTTCATCCGTGGTGATCCTGGCGTTGGAAAAACGGCCCTGGCTGCACAGATGGTCAGGGTAAATGGGTATGTACATCACTTTAACATCAGGAGTGATGGAATAAATACAGCCGAATTATTCCTCAGGAATATCTGCGCTCAGTTGATCGTAGTTTATCAGCTGAATTATACTTCCTTGCCAGATGAAGCAACCCAAGATGGTAGGTTCCTCAGTCAGTTGCTTGAAGAGGTTTCTGGTAAACTAGAAGTCGGCGAGAAGGCGATTATTGTCATCGATGCACTCGACCAAGTTGATACCTCCAGGTCATCATTAACGTCAAATCCGCTCTACTTACCGCTCACTTTGCCACAAGGGATGTATATCATTGTAACGATGCGTAAGGTCCCTCTCGAACTACGCCTGGAATGTGAGCACGCTACGCTTGATATCGAGCACGATGCCGAAGCAAACATCGCCGATATCCACAATTATGTCGAAAACACGGCTGCACAACCAGGAATACAAGCCTACATTGCCACCCAAGGGATAGACATAAAGTCGTTTACCGAACTCCTCGTACAAAAGAGCGAGGGGAACTTTATGTACCTGCGCTACCTACTTCCGGAGATCGAACATGGCTCATTTAAGGATTTATCGCTAGGAATGCTTCCTACCGGTCTATCGAATTATTACGAGGATCAATGGAGGCGCATACGTGGCAGAGACGAGGAGGATTGGTTCAAATACAAACTCCCTATCATAATGGCACTAACTGTCGTCAAAGAGCCGATCTCTATCGACCTGATTGCAGACTTCTCAGGCGTACGAGAGCGAATGCGTATTCGGGAGGTTCTTTATGAATGGGCGCCTTTCCTACATGAAGAGCAGGTCATATTCGAAGGTAGTCTACAGAGGCGTTATCACATCTATCACGCTAGTTTCCAGGATTTTATCGCTCAAAAAGAGGAAGTCGAGGACGAACGTGTAAGCCTAAGACAAGCGCACAAAAAAATTGCCGATAGACTGTGGGAGGAACTGTTTGGTGAGTGACATTGGTGAACGACTGGACAGCTTAGAGCTTGAGAGACGATCATATGCCCTCCAGGCACTGCCGAGACACATGGCAGAAGCAGGACAAACAGAGCGGTTGCGTGAGCTACTGACCGATCTGGCTTTTATGGAGGCGAAATTATCCACTTTCGGGGCGGAATCGCTGATAGATGATTACTACTTACCGTTTCTCCCTGGCGGAGTAGATTCTACAATTGCGATAGAGTATGATAATGATCCATTGATACTGATTCAGGGAGCCATCAGGCAGGCGAAGCACATTCTCGCTCAGGACCAGACACAATTAGCCAGTCAATTATTTGGTCGTTTGCTTTCCTATGAAGCACCTGAGATCCGATCAATGCTTAACCAGGCAAAGCAAAGAAGGCTCAACCCCTGGCTATGCCCTCTCACCCAGAGCTTGACATCACCAAGCGATCCATTGATGCGTACGCTTATGCTTCATACTGCCCCTGTTACAGCGGTGGCTGTGCTACCCGATGGGCAGCGGGCGATCTCGGCCTCCGCCGACAAAACACTCAAGGTCTGGGACGTAGAACACGGCACAGATCTGCTGACCCTGCGCGGACATACTGGTGAGGTGACAGCAGTGGCTGTGCTACGCGATAGTCGCCGGGTGGTCTCGGCCTCCGCCGACAAAACACTCAAGGTCTGGGACGTAGAACACGGCACAGATCTGCTGACGATTCATGGTCATACGGACAGCGTGACAGCGGTGGCTGTGCTACCCGATGGGCAGCGGGTGATCTCGGCCTCCGCCGACAAAACACTCAAGGTCTGGGACGTAGAACACGGCACAGATCTATCCACGTTACGAGGGCACAGTCGTGAGGTGACGGCAGTAGGTGTGCTACCCGATGGGCGCCGGGTGGTCTCGGCCTCCGCCGACAAAACACTCAGGGTCTGGGATATAGAACACGGAATAGACCTCTTGACCCTGCGCGGACACACCCGTGAGGTGACAGCGGTGGCTGTGCTACCCGATGGGCAGCGGATGATCTCGGCCTCCGCCGACAAAACACTCAAGGTCTGGGACGTAGAACGCGGCACAGACCTGCTCACACTGCACGGACATTTAGACAGCATCAGGGATGTGGTAGTGACTCCGGATGGGTACTGGGCGATCTCGGCCTCCTCGGATCAAACGCTTAAGGTCTGGGACGTAGAACGCGGCACAGACCTATTCACGTTACGAGGACACACTCGTGAGGTCATGGCGTTGACACTGGGCGGGTGGCGGGTGATCTCGGCCTCCTCGGATCAAACGCTTAAGGTTTGGGACTTAGGTAAGGTACGGTACCTGCAAGGCAGTAATACACTTTTAATACCATCTGGACATACAAATAGTGTTACAATGGTGGCAGTAACACCGGATGGACGACAGGCGATCTCAGCTTCGCTTGATCATACTCTCAAAGTGTGGGATTTAGAGTACGGCAGAGAACTTTTGACGTTACGTGGGCATACGGACCACGTCACCGGGATAGCAGTAGCACCAGATGGGCGCTGGGTTATCTCTAGCTCAAGCGATCGCAGCCTCAAAGTATGGGACTTGGAGCACGGGGTAGTAATCGCTACTTTCAGCGGAGAGACTCCCTTGCAGGTCTGTGCCTTTGGACCAGATGGAAAGACAATCATTGTAGGGGAGCAAACAGGCCAAGTGCATTTTCTCTGTCTTGAGGAAGAGCAACAACATCATTTGAGATCGTAAATCCTGGCTCACACAAAAGTTGTTACTATCAAAAAACGAGGAACTGTATGGCTGATCAATTCAAAGAAGCTATTGTTCGCATCTTTACCTCAGACGAAAACAATATCGCAGGCGCAGGATTCTTAGTATCCGATAAGCATCTGCTTACATGTGCACATGTGATCGCTGAGGCATTGAATGTCCCGCAAAGCACGCCAGAAATACCTACCAGCGCAGTTAGCTTTGATTTCCCCTTGGTTTCTCCAGGAACCATGCTCAGCGCACATGTTGTCTATTGGCAGCCAGTTCAGAGAAGCAAATCGCTCTTTATGGTAGAAGAAGATATTGCCGTCCTAGAACTAGAGGCACCTCCTCCCACCACTGTCAAACCGGCTTGCTTAGTAACATTCGATGATATCTGGGAACATGATTTTCGCACATTTGGTTTTCCGCAGATGCATGACGAAGGCATATGGGTCTCCGGCAAATTATTGGGCCAGCAAGCCGCTGGTTGGGTGCAAATTGAAGGAATTTCAGGGGTCGGCTATGGGGTACAACTAGGCTTTAGTGGTAGCCCTGTGTGGGATAAACAACTTAATAGCATAGTAGGTATGGTAGTAGCAGTGGAAGAAGCATTTCAAACCAAAGCTGCCTTCATGATTCCGACTGCAATGCTGATCAAAGCCTGGCCCCAATTGGGTCAACATGTTATTCCTCCATGCCCCTACCGAGGACTATTTGCCTTTCGCGAACGCGATGAGCCTTTCTTCTTCGGAAGAGAGGCTTTCACGAAGCAATTAGCGGGTGCAATGCACCAAAAATCGCTAGTTTTAGTGATTGGGCCTTCTGGAAGTGGTAAGTCCTCAGTTGTATTCGCTGGCCTCATCCCATATCTACGCCAAAGGCGTAACTGGCTCATCACCTCCTTCCGCCCTGGCGACCGCCCATTTCAGGCTCTGGCTGCTTCACTGCTACCGCTATTAGAAGGTAAGATGAGTGAAACCGATCGGCTTGTCGAAATTAAGAAAATGGGCCAGAATCTCCAACAGGGTGACCTTTCGCTACAGGACAT
>JBOGTO010000626.1:0-5692 GCA_050695155.1 Ktedonobacteraceae bacterium | reverse complement strand
AAGCGTTGCCCCACAGTGATTGGTTAGCGCGCTGGAAGGTATCGGTTCCCAGGGTGGTACCAGGTGTCGTCGTGGGAGTGGGAGTAGGTGTACTCGTAGTGGTACTGGTCGGCGTTGGTGTACTCGTAGTGGTACTGGTCGGCGTTGGGGTGGGTGTAGAAGAACCTTGAAGAGCCTCCGCTAACTTGTTCGCAAATTCCTCATTAAACCAGACGCGATTCTGGGAATCAACATTAAGTCCATCATGAGGATGCCCTCCAGAGGGACTATTATAGAAAGAGAAGGACCCTCCGCCAACCGGAAATGAACCAAAAGTATTTTGCAGCGAATCATCCAACCAGATCAGACCCTGCTTATCGGCGCTGATGCCAGATGTATGCGAGCCACAAGTGCCGCAAGAGGGGGTATAGGAATATTCAGTAACGCCATTATTCGTCCCTGGCTGAGCGACTGCGACATTCAATGTACCGATTGCGCTGACCCAGCCCTCGGACCACCAGATGTTGCCATTAGGAGCAATGGTAATCAGGTGAGGAGTCAGACCGGTACCACCAGTCGGGGTATTGCGTATTTTATATTCTTTTAGGACCCCCTGAGTGGTGTATTCTCCAATCAAGGCGACAGCATCCGTATTTTCTGTAAACCAGATGTTATTGGAAGCGTCCACCGTAATACCGTAGGGGTTACTATTCGATGCGGGGGTCGCAATTTCATGAAAAGTCTGCGCGTTTGGATCAAAAGAGCCGATTTGGTTCACATAATGCTCGGTAAACCAGACCTTTCCATTGGTGTCAATGGCAATACCCCAGGGGCCAGCGGCGGCCGTCGGAACAGCCCATTGTGAAACGGTCGTTGCGACAGGATCATACATACCGATGGCATTCGTGACAGGCATAGTGAACCAGACCTTACCGCTATGATCGACAGCGACAAAGACCGGTTGACCGTAACCAGCAGGGAGTGAAACTACAGTAACCCAGCTCTGCGCAGTGGGATCAAATAAAGCCAGTTTGCCCGGTGGAGTCGAACTGGGACAACTCGGTGCCAGGTCGCAGCCAGGCAAAGCTACCCAGACACGCCCGCTACTATCAAATGCTGTTCCCCAGGGATCGCTCCCAGGAACATAATAATCGGTAACACTGCTAATACTTGATGCAAGCGCGGATTGTGCATGTGTTCTGATGCCAGATTCAACCGCGAGAAAAATGCTGGCGGCCATCATTACCAATGCTACAAAAGTGGTCAGCGCCCTTCCTGTACTATGCTTAATAAATGGCCTTGATCTACGCATCAGACTCAAGCTCTTTCTCTATGCGCAACTTTGCGCAAGTTCATAAAATAGAACGTGATTTCTCCTAACAATTTCATTATTAGTAGTGTAGAGAAGCGCATAAGAGAAAATAAGTTGCGAACGTATCAGAGAAGAGTGCTTTCGTATCGTAGATATTTTTGGTCTGCAAACGATGTTTTCAGCAGACTTGGATATTGTAGCATGTTTACCCCACACCCAGAAGTAGCCGGAGCCATAAGAATTATGAATAGGGATTCTGGCGATAAGCTCGTAGTGTTTACTGGTGGTCAAGTTTTGAGCAATTTGCATTGCCAGGGGAGTATGATAGCCATAACTCAATTCAATCAAATCGAAGAACCCCTCTTGAATCGCGGCTTTGTAGGCAGCTTCTCCTGAAAGATTATGGTTCTCCTTATCTGTATAGACAAAGTAATCCAGGCTGCTCCACTGCCAGAGAGCCGTCTCATTCTTCAAGTTATAGCGCAAAACGTCGTAATCTTCCGCCAGGTAGTGACCAACCCCCATTTGTACTCTTGGGCGCAAGAACGCCGTGAGTTGCGTGCTAGAGGGCCAGCCAGCGTAGAGAGTTCGCGCTTGCTGGAAACCCAGGGGGAAGACCAGCAGGCAGAAGACCAGCGCAGTGACCCAGGAAAGTCGGACGGATCGAACGGAACGCTTTTGCCACAACCTGGCGCAGAAGGCAACGGCAAAGCCTGCCAGTGGGGCAAGAAAGAACATACTGAAAGCAAGATGCTTGTCCAGCGAGACAAACTCGCCCTTGTAGATGTGATAGAGCGGAGCCAGCAGGGCAGAGCCGAAAAGCAGCAGCCCTATGGACAGCCGCTGTCTGCCACAAAGCAGCAGACCCAGCAAACCGAGTCCTAAGAAGATGCCTTCCATCATCACAATGTGCTGCGCGACCGCGATTGGCATAGCCCCGGAGGTGGCGCGATTGGTGGTCGTAAAGCTCAGACCCGTGAGTACCTGCTTATCCATATTGAGAAAGAAAATGAAGCCCGACGCTACTAGAGAGAAAAGGGCGATGCCCAGGCGAACGAACATTTCCTCCAATCCCTTGCGCTTCCAGCACCACCAGGCAAAAAGCGCCAGTACAGTCGGCACGAACAACAGCCCGATGTACTTGGCAGCGACCGCCAGCAATAGCAGAGGACCCACCGCCAGGCACGTCTGGGCTGAAGCTGCCCTACTGGCTCGTAAGCAGAGCATTACCGCCAGCGCCAGTAAGCATAAACAGAAGGCATCGTAGGTAGCCAGGCGTCCCAGAAACAACACAGACCCTTCGCAAGCAAAGAGGAAAGCCGCGATCAGTGCGCTCTTGCGATCAAAAAACTGCATCGTTATGTAATAGACACAGGTTGTCACGATCAGCATGCACAGCAAGCTAAACAGGCGCGCCGCTTCCAGTCCTCCCTGGAAGTCCAGAACTCCTCCAATGACCGGGTAGAAGGAGGGATAGCCCGAAAAGTAGAGGCCATAGGGTTCCAGATATGGCGTCTTGCCCAGCCAGCTTAGAAAAATCTGCCGTCCGGCGAACAGGTAGAGAGCTTCATCCTGAAAGGCCGTGTTGCGCAGAGCGATAAGGGAACTGGCAGCCTGCACCAGCAGGATGAGTGGCAACGGCAACCGGAATACCAGGCGGTTGAAATCAGGGTAGCTGCCTGCCCTTTTATTATTTGTTGTTATTGGAGAACTCTCTATTATCAAGAGTAGAGACTCCTTTGTTCCGAACGCTAAACGGACACTTCCTCTATCTCTGGGAAGAGTACACCTTCGCCTTCCGTGCCGCTCTCTTCGGGTGGCTCTTTCATGATTTTGGCAATGGTTAGCCCCAGCGCGCTGAGGCACGCTATACCGCACGTCGTCATGATCAGAGCGGCCCAGGGATGGGAAAAAACGAACATGGCGAGAACGTTATTTGACTGGAGGTGCAGTAGGCCACCGAAAACGAGCAGGCCAATGGCCTCGTTGCTGCCAACCTGCCCGGGAGGGGTGGGTAAGATGTTGAACATATTGTACACGGTATAGCCAAAGATAGCTGTGCCTAAGGGTATGTAGTAGCCAATGGTCCAGAAAGCGAGCATGGCAAACACGCCATCAAAGGTCAGGGCTACACAGGTGAGCAAGATCGCGGGAAGGAAGATGCGCGGGCGGCTTGCGCCCAGCAGCAGGGAGTCGACAAAGCCGGTGGCGAAGCCTTCTATCTTGTCTCTGATTCCTTTGGGCAGTATGCGTGTTATCGACTGGAGAAAGGCGATGGCGCTGGCGCGTTTCCACGTTGCCAGGCCGATAAACGAGAGCAGGCAGATGAGTAGCCCGGCCACTATCCCCAGCACTATCCAGAGCTTGAAATCCATATGCACGCCCAGCAGAGGTACGATGGCGATGATGAAGAGCGCGGGCATCAAATCCAACGATCTGTCCATTGCCACCGTAGGCAGTGAGCGACTGATGGGGGTACCCGTAATGCGTTTGATCATCAAGCACTTTGCCACTTCGCCGCCCTGTATAGGCAACAGGAAGTTCAGGAAGATGCTGACAAGGTAGAGCTGAATTGCTTTGAACACGCTCACTTTATTGCCAACGACGGGGTGTAAGAAGAGCTTCCAGCGAATGCCGCGAATGGAAAATGCGCTGATGAAGGCGACACCCGAAAGCATGGCTAGCAAGATGCCCCTGGGCGTCGCCAGGTGTTTTTGTAGCACTTGCAGCGTTGTGGATACATTTACGAAACGCGATACGAGAAATAAGAGGAAGATGCCGAGCAGGAGACCCAGCGCTACTTTCGTCTTAGAAGTGTTCAGCAGGCTTTTTACCCTTTTCATGACTTTCGCGCTCCTTCTGGATGAGCATAGTGACTGGTGTTGGTGACGGGTGGCTGTTCCATACCACCCGTGTTGAACCACGCCGCCGCCAGCTTGATCCCCTCTCGTAAATCGACCTCTGGTTGATAGCCCAATTCACGCCGCGCCTTCTCTATGCTATGCCTGTTGTCGCTGCCAAACATCATCACGCCCAGTCGCGTTACAGGTGGCCTGATATGGGTAATACGAGCGATCTGCTCCGCGACAATGCTGCCATAGTAGAGCGGCAGGTAGGGCAAGCGCCGTGTGGGGCGTTGCCCGCCGGTATCATCGGCAACAGCGTTGAATATCTCTTGCTGTGTAAGGGGGCGATCATTTGAGATGTTATAGACATTGCCGGGCGCTTTCTCGTGGTAAGCAGCCAGCAAGAAGCCCTGCGCCACATCGGTCACATAGCAAAACGGCAGCGCATTGTCTCCCCGCCCGATAATGACTCCTTTGCCCTGCTTCATGCGTTGCGCAATGCGCCCGAAGTGCAAACGATCCCCTGGCCCGAAGAAGGTGCCAGGGCGAAGGATTACCGTTTCCATACTACTGTTGAGCATGAGACGACGAATCAGGCGATCACCTTCTGCCTTGGTAATGCTGTAAGGATCGGAGTCGGGCCGCAGCGCATCCTTCTCGGTCAGGAAGCGACCGTAGCCGAGTCCATAAACGGTATGCGAACTGGTGTGAACGAAACGGCGCACTCCCGCTGCTTGAGCCGCGCGGTAGAGATTCTCAGAGCCGGTGACATTCACCAGGCGATAATCCGCCAGTGGGCGATTCACTCCCATCATGCCTGCCAGGTGAAAGATAATATCGACACCGCTGACAGCCGGGGCCAGAGTACTGGCATCCGTCACATCACCCCGCGCCACTTCTATCCCCTGCGCAACCAGCCTTTCCGCATTTTCTACTGGCAAGACCAGCGCGCGAATCTGTTCGCCACGCTGTTGCAACTCTTGTAGCAGGTGTCCTCCCAGCAGACCGGTAGCACCGGTAAGTAGCACTTTCATCAAACCATTCCCCTTTCCTCGATCAGTTATCCAGATAATGATGTTTGTAGTACCACGAAGCTGTCAGCTTCATTCCTTCTTCCAGTCCGACTTTGGGAGCATAACCCAGTTCGGATTTGGCGCGCGTAATATCATAGATGCGGCTGTTCGTTAGAAATTGGACACGGCTGCGTGTGAGCGGGGCGCGCTCATCTTTCATGCCTGGCATTACGGCGAAGACATCTGAGGCGAGATTGGCAAGCCACAGTGGAATACTGCCCACAGGGAGTCTCTTGTCCAGCGCGCGCGCGATAGCTGTCGCAAGCTCACGAACGCTGACAGGGCGCTCTCCTGCAATGTTATAGCTGCGCCCGATAGCCTGGGGACACGCGGCACAGAGTAGAAATGCAGCTACCAGATCATCGATGTAGACCGGGTGCAGCAAGGCTTTCCCGCCATCGATGACGCGAAACAGCCCCTTTTTAATCGATACAAAGAAGCCCAGCAGGTGCAGGTCCCCCGGCCCATAGACAAGCCCGGGG
>JBOGTO010000625.1:0-6748 GCA_050695155.1 Ktedonobacteraceae bacterium | reverse complement strand
CACCCCAGGCCCGTTCTTAGTAGAGGCGACCCTGGCGGTCGCCTTCCGTCCCTCCCAGGCATCTCTTTTCACCCCGAAGGATAGAGATTCTGTGCCAGGGCTTGTCCCCACCCTGTTTGTCGAAAGTGGCTCTACCATCAGGAGATGAAATAATTACCGCAATGACCCGAATTGTCGCATGTGTTCGCGCTCCTTTTTCAGCGCGCCATCCGGGAAGCTCTGCTCGCCGCCCAGTTTGCGTGCCTCCAGCGTCATACCCGCTGCTTCTTCCATGCTGATGATGAGGAATGCCGTCGCCAGCGGATCGCGCCCAAATGCCAGCAGTCCATGATTAGCCAGCAAAACAGCCGGGGCATCTGGATGTTTTGTGACCTGATCGATGATATTAGTCACCGACTCACGCGAGCCGCGCGGCGCCCAGTCCGCGACCGGAATATCGACCGTAATACCGAAACGTAGCAAAGCTTCGTAGGCGCATGGCAATGGCTGGTGCGCCAGCGCGAAACTGGTGACATGTGGCGAATGTGTATGCATGACGCTGTTGACTTCCGCCCGTGCGCGGTAAACGCTCGAATGCATCCCGACAATCTCGCGTGTAGTAGGGTCGAGCGTTCCTGAAACAACCTCGCCATCAAAGGTCACGACCGGTATATCTTCGGCTGACAGTGACGAATGCAGCCCGGTCGATGTCAGCAGCATCTGCTCTATGCCGGGCAAGCGCGCGCTCATATTGCCATGTTTGCTATGCGACATCACCCCCGCCTGTAGCAGCCTATGTACCGCCTCAACCAGTTGTTCTCGCAACTCTGCCGTAGAATCTTGTGCCATATGCCTGTCCCTTCCCTTTCTGTCTGAGCCGCTTACCCGGCTATTCGGCGGTCCAGCCGCAATCGATGCTCTGTGTGCTGCCGGTAATGCCGCTGGCAGCCTCGCTACATAAATACGTCGCCAGTTGCGCCACTTCGCGCGGTTCCAGCAAACGGTGAATCGCGCCATTCGCCACCATGACCTTCTCGACTACTTCATTTTCGGGAATGCCATGTATGCGCGCCTGGTCAGCAATCTGTTTCTCAACCAGGGGCGTCCGTACATACGATGGGCAAATAGCATTGCACGTCACATTATACGCGCCCGCCTCCAACGCCGTCGCGCGCGTCAAGCCCACCAGCCCATGTTTCGCCGCCACATAAGCGGATTTGAACGGGGATGCAATCAGCCCGTGTATCGAGGCAATGTTGATGATGCGTCCCCATTTGCGCTCATACATGTTCGGTAGCACCGCTTTGGTGAGCAGAAACGGCGCGGTCAGCATCATATCAATAATCAGTCGCCACTTCGCTTCAGGAAATTCGTGAATCGGC
Source organism: Ktedonobacteraceae bacterium (assembly GCA_050695155.1). GTDB lineage: Bacteria > Chloroflexota > Ktedonobacteria > Ktedonobacterales > Ktedonobacteraceae > CF-113. The sequence continues at coordinate 5,387 of JBOGTO010000625.1, read as the reverse complement.
GCGACATGCTGTATCCCCGCGTTATTCACCAGAATGTCGATCTTGCCCTCGGCGGCCAACGTATCCGCCACCAGCCGCGCAATATCGCCCGCGCTGGTCATATCGGCCAACTCAAACCGCGCCCCCGCCAGTTCGGACGCTATGGCCTGTCCTCTTTCGCGGTCAATATCGGCCAGCGTCACTTTCACGCCATGTCCGGCGAAATCGCGCGCAATCGCCAGGCCAATCCCCGATGCCGCCCCGGTCACAAGCGCAACCTTGCCTGCCAGTTCTTGCATTGCAACACCTCCTGATGTAATTTATACAACATTCAGGCATCCTGACGCCCACAAGGGGCGTCACTACATGCCGGCAAACCCTCCCTGTCATTCCCCTTCGCCTTGCAAGAGATGCGGCGGAGGGGGCGGGCGGTTGCCCCAGATGTAGGGATGCCCCTGGGGGGCATCCGGCCTTCGCCCGAGTTGCTATTGTTGTTGCTGCCTGATACGACCCACGAAGTTAGCGCGGTCATTGACATGGGGAAATGGCTTCGCCGGTACTCCCGCCCCTAAAAAGGCGCACAGCGGCTCCCAGCCTTCTTTCACATCGTAGACCAGCAGCTTTTCCGCCGGAACCTGCTGCTTGACTTCCTCAATATGCCGCAGAAAAACAGAGATAGCATAATCTTTATCCTCAAATCGATCATCAAATGTACTCTGCCAGATGAGTGCGCTAACCATACGACCATGCACAGAAAGGGCATGGTCAGAATTTTGGCGCGGAGCCTGGTAAATAGTGTTGGCGACGCTCTCGTACCATTTTTCGGGATCGCGTACCGAAAGTAGCACCTTCGCATCGGGATAGACTTGCATCAGCTCCCTGTAATAAGCACAGGCCGGCCAGTCAACCGTCGCCTGGTACCCCTCAAAAACCGTGTGCCAATCGACAGGCTCACCCCTGACAATAGCGGCCCATTGTTCATTAGCGACTGGCCTCTCAAAGAGTTCCGTCATATGGTAACAGGGACCAAAGCCCAGTTCTTCAAGCGCGTGCTTCAGCGATAGCGTTCCTGTCCGTCCAAAACCAGCCCCAATCACTTTCAATTCACTACCCTCGTGTGTTATTTCCGGTTGCTCTGCCATGTGCGGCTCCTTTCGCGGTTAGATGCCCAATTCGGACACTACTCCTGATGAATTTTCATGACCAACATCGGTCATCGATTGTCATTCTGAGCGAAGCGAAGAATCTCTCGTGGGGCGCAGATCTTTTGCTTCGCTCAGGATGACAGGGCAAGACCGATCTTGAATGGCAATGTTCATTAGAGGATACATGAATACAGCGCAGGTTACAAGGTCAGGCTGGGAAAACCTTCTTTCATTTTATCAGCTATGGTTGAGAAAACATAACCAGCTATGTAAAGAAACCACAACAATTATTATTGATAATTACTTAGACAATCCTCTACAATTATCGCATCTTCCCTTTATCCTCAATTTAGAGAGCATTCCGCACCATTCATTCGGGGTATTTCGGGCAAATGTGGAGGTAACGGTATGACCATCGCTCTTGAACTTGAAAATGATTTTCGAGAACTTAATGACGCTCAGAAAAAAGTTGTCACACATGATAGCGGGCCAATAATGGTTATTGCTGGCCCAGGTTCAGGCAAAACTCGTTGTTTAGTATTACGAGCGATGAATCTGCTGCTACTCAAGAAAGCAGAGCCACAGGAACTAGTTCTATGCACCTATACTAAAAAAGCGGCTATTGAAATGCTAGATCGGCTCCTGGATACTGCTCGGCGTGTAAGGTATAACGGAGATATTTCACTGATACGGGTTGGCACTATTCATAGTATATGTGAGCGAATCATTACAGAAAACTTGCATCGTATGCTCACTCACGATTATCAAGGGCTATCGATAGGTGATAACTTTGAAACATTAGACCGGCTGACCCAACGCCTGTTCATCTTTGAAAATTTGGAGATTATTGGTGGGAAGAACCTCAATTTTTTTGCGAATCGGTGGGGTCCAAAATGGAAGGTTGTAAAGCAATTACAAATGTACTTTGGTAAAATAACCGAAGAACTTATCGATATTAAAACTCTTTCCTCCCGCAATGACTATTTCTTATTCAATTTGGCTCAAGCTTATGATGCCTATCAAGGCTTGCTTATGCGTAAAAATTGTGTGGATTTCGCATTTTTGCAGAAAATCGTACATGACCTCTTAATAAATACCGAAATTTCACATTATATCACTGAGGATATTCGTTATGTGCTTGTCGATGAGTATCAGGACACTAACTATATCCAGGAGCAGATTATTGTCAAATTGGCCTCTAAAACCGATAATATTTTCGTGGTAGGTGATGAAGACCAATCATTATATAGGTTTCGCGGGGCAACAGTTCAGAATATTCGCAACTTTCTCAAGATATTTCCAGATGCAGCAAGAATGCATCTGACCATAAATTATCGTTCGCACCGGGAAATCATAAATACATGTAACAGTTGGATGTCTTCGATTGAATGGGGGAATTATCGCTCCAATAAGAAGATTCAGGCCCGTTCTGAGGAAGATTATGCCGAATACCCGGCAACTCTTTCTCTGGGACAAGATATATATGATGAGGCGCAGCAGTTTGCAGAGTTCGTGTCTCTTCTCAAAGAAAAAGGGCATATTACTAATTATAGCCAGATTGCTTTACTTATGCACAGTGTTAAGACTGATAAAAGCAGCTTATATATACAGGCCCTTAAAGAGAAAGGCATCTCTGCTTACTGTCCGCGTGCTGGAACCTACTTTGAACAGGAAGAAGTTCGTCTTATCATTGGTTGTTTCGGAGGGATTCTGCATTTTAATAAAAAAATACGCAGTGATATTGTTGAGTACCCTCAAATACAGGAGTATATAGAGCAATGCGAATCTCTCCTTGTTGATACATGTGAGTCATTTCCAGCTTTAATGAGCGCACTGCATGATTTTGAAAAAGAAATCAGCCAACAAGTTGAAGGCCAAAATCTGAACAAGTGTATGGCCGATTATTTCTACTCTCTCCTGGCGATCGAGCCATTTACTACATTTCTTGCCCAGGAAACTAAGAGACAGAATCTAATGATCTTCTCTCAGCTACTGCAAACATTTCAAAGGTATTATCAATATGATAATGTTTGTTATGAAAATAGAGAGGAAGTCGGTTCTCATTTTTTTAATCAGTTTCTGTGTTTGTACTTTGAAGATAGTACCGATCAGTTTGATAGTCCAGCGCACCTGTATCCAAAGAACCAGGTATTGGTGATGACTATCCACCAGGCAAAAGGGTTGGAGTTTCCAGTAGTCGTTGTCGTAGGAGGTCCCGAAATACAATCTTATGGCTTAAATGATGTTGATAAATGCCTGCGTTCTTTCTATCAACGACCACAATTTGAACCTGTAGAGAGCATTCCCCGTTTTGATTTTATGCGGCTTTATTATGTGGCTTTTAGTCGTGCAAGGGATTTGTTGGTATTAACCGGGAATCAGTCTCATAAAAAACCATCCTGCTTCAGTAAGATCATGCAAGAATTGCCTCAGTGGCCTTATGCACAGAGTGAATTGTCCGCTCTAAAAGTCTCTGAACAGAAAGATTTGGTTGTAGTGCCTAAACCTCGTTATAGTTATACCGGTCATATCAAGATGTACGAAACCTGCCCCCGGCAATACCAGTTTTACCAGGAGTATCAGTTTGTTCCATCCCGCCCTTCAGATACCTTTACAGGACTTCTCGTGCATCAAACCATTGAAAAAATTCACCGTCTTGCGCTCGACAAGCAGATTCCCACTTTGACCCAGACAAAACTACGGGATTTATTTGAGCAGACTTATTATTTCCTTGCGCTTACAGATATGCCTTCGCTAGATGAGAGGGACAAAGAGAAAGCATTCAAACAGGTAGAGAATTACTTTTACAATAACCAACTTGAAATGTATGACGTGAAAAATGTCGAAGAGCAAGTCGCCATTATGAAAGATGATTATATCCTGACCGGTAAAATTGATGTTGTGATGGAGCGTAATGGAAAGCGGGAAATATGGGACCTCAAAACATCCAGCTCGCTCGTACCAGATTCTATTGCTGTGGAGAATTACGAAAGACAGTTGTACATGTACGCCCATGCGCTGGAGCAACGTGATAAAATTCCGCCTGAACGTTTAATCCTCTACTGGACTGAAAAATCCATCAGGGAGGATGCCATGATGATAATTCCGTATCAACAGAACAAAGTAGACGCTGCTGTAAAACAGTTTGAAACTGTAGTCAATGACATTAAGGCTCAAAAATTTGCCGTTGTGACTCCCCCGCATCCTCATATTTGTAAAAAATGCGACTTGCGCAGCCGTTGTACCCACGAGGGTATTATCCATCCCTATTGAGTGGCACATCGTGTAATAGTCATGCAGAGGGCAATCAGAGGAGTGGGGTCGTTCTAACATGTAGGGACGCCCCTTGCGGGCGTCCGGCTCCCATCTTGCGTCGCCCTCGTCCCTTTTTGCAACCCACTTATAACGTGTGACATGATAATAAGGGTATTCACTAACTCTATGGAAGAGGCTATACAATAGAAAGGAAACATGACGCATGTGTTACGATGACAACGCGATTCCACCAACACCGCCGGGCGAGGCTGGCGCGGCGCAGGGAGAAGACCTCGTTTTGATAGCCGGGGATGGCAACCGCTTTTACGCCTATTTCGCCTGGCCTGAGCATCCCAGCAATGCGCAAATCGTCATCTATCCCGATGTGCGCGGGCTGCACAACTTCTACAAAGAACTCGCCATGCGCTTCGCAGAGGTGGGCATCACCGCCCTGGCAATCGACTATTTCGGGCGCACCGCCGGCCTCAGCGCGCGCGATAGCTCATTCGATTACGTACCCCATGTGCGCGAAATGACGCTGGATGGCTTCTTTGCCGATGCAAAGGCTGCGCTTGCTTATCTGCGCACTGGCGATGGAGCGCGAAGAGCCACCTTCGTCACAGGCTTTTGCATGGGCGGCAGCCTGACCTATATTTCAGGCACCCAGGACTTCGGTCTCGCCGGAGTAATTGGCTTCTACGCTGGTTTAAGCAGGCAAATGGCAGGCGCTGCCAAACCCGTCGTAGACATTGGCGCGGAAGAAAAGTACCCCCTGCTGGGACTCTTCGGCGGTGCTGACCAGGGCATCCCGGTAGAACAGGTGCATCGATTCGAAGAAGGCTTGAAACAATCGGGCGTTGATTCTAAGATTGTGATCTACCCCGGCGCGACACACAGCTTCTTTGATCGCCGCTTTGAGGAATTTGCCAACGAATCCGCTGACGCCTGGAAACAAATGTTGAGCTTTATCGAGGCACATACCCCGCAGGCATCATTAACATAAAAATG
>JBOGTO010000624.1:0-17860 GCA_050695155.1 Ktedonobacteraceae bacterium | reverse complement strand
AACTATGCGGTCGCCATGCTTACAACTATGCGGTCGCCATGCTTACAACTATGCGGTCGCCATGCTTACAACTATGCGGTCGTCTCGCCCTGGCCGCTCATCTCCGCCTGCTCTTGCTCACCGCTTTCCGCGAGAAGCTGAACTCAATTCCCTGTTTTTTCATGAAGTCCTGGAAGTGGGCGTAGAATTCCATGCGGTCTTGCTGGCTGATGACGGCGGCGGCGTCGGCTGTTTCGATGGCGTAGGGGTAGCCATTGCCGGCGATTACCTCGGCGCGTACCACGTCCATGACCGGTTCGAGCAGGCCGTCGTCGAGCATCCAGCGCGGAAATTCCAGGCGCGCGGGCGGCTGCGTGGCTGTTGTTTTCAGGTAGCAGAAAGCCACGCTTTCACGATAGTCGCCGTAGCCCTGCAAGACATCGCCGCGCGCGCAGATCATGGCGGGTGTGCGGTCTCCCCAGCGCATATGACCCTGCCAGAGCAGCGAGTCGTGTATCTTTTTGGTTTCGCGCAGCATGGGTTGCGATTGGGCGCTGTCCAGGCGCAACAGCATGGTTATCATGTCGCGCGCATAACTGGTGTCGATATAGCCAATCAGGGGGATACGGCATTGCTCGGACGTTTTGAGCAGCGAGACGGCGGAGGCGATGTAGCGTTCGCGGTAGGGACTGGGCATGGTCAGGGCGAAGGAGACCACCAACGAGCCATCGAAAAAAACCACCGGGCTATAAGCGGCATCGCTGGCGCGACGCTCGCGCGCGTAGTGTTCCATCTGGCTGACCAGCGTTTCGATTTCCAGCGTATAGCGGCGCAGCGTGACCTGTATCTCTGAGTAGGGGTAGCTGTCGGGGTCTTTATTTTCGGTGCGCGATTGCTCCATGATTTCGTCGGGGGAAAGCACCTCCATACGCACATCTTTGTTGTAGGGGCGTCCCTGCATATGCGGGTTGGCAAAAAGTCCCACCTGGATCAGGGCTACTGGTATGGAAGCGTCACGCCAGGGAAGCAACTGGCTGCCATCGACGGCAACAGTCGTGATACCCTCGATGCATTCCGCCCACTGGCGCGCCTGCTCGTGATTGTCAAATTCGCGTCCGAAGGGGAAAAGCGGCCCGTGATACTCGTCGTATGGCGCGTTGACCAGCCAGTTGTCAAATTCAGAACTTGGACGCGCTCCCGCCGATTGTGCGCCCTCTTTGTCCGGCGGCAACTGGTATTCCAACTGCTCTCCCGATGGGTAGCGCAAATAGAGAGTTTCCAGAGCCGTGCGATACGCCCTCAGTTGATCATTGAAGGCGGCATTGTCGGTGGTGAACTGCCCATATTTGGCGTTCAGAGCCGCCTGTAGTTTGCCTTTATGAAGCATGGACTTTTACCTGCTCTTCCATGACCATAGCATCCTCATCGGAGATCAGTTGTGTCTCGCCGTCTTTTTTGCGCAGGCGCACCAGGCTGTCGAGGCTCTGCTCAAAGGTGTCGTCGTGGCTGATGACAAACAACTGGTCGAAGCCGCGTACGCGCCGGATTTGTTCGGCCAGGTTGGTGCGCCGCAACTCGTCCATATTCTGCGTCGGCTCGTCGAAGAAGGCCACGTTGAGCGTGGAGAGCTTCTTGAGCAGGGCCAGGCGCACGGCCAGCGCCGCGCTCATTTGCTCACCGCCGCTGAGTTGCGCGAAAGTGCGGTTCACACCCTGGCGGCGCAGCGCCACCTCGTATTCGTTGTCCCAACTCAACTGGGCGCTGCGATCACCCATAATTTCGCCAAAGATACGGTTGGCCTCGCTGGATATGTCGTCCAGCATGGCCTTCAAAACATGTGGCGCGGCATCGCGGATGAGCTTGCGGAACTGCTCGACCATCTTTTGCAGGTCTTCGAGCGTATTCTTTTCTTTCGCCGCCGCTTCGAGTTCGCGCAACAGAACCTCGGCATGATCTATCTTGCGTGTGAGTTCGTTGATCTTGTCCTGCAAATTACTCATCTCGATAGCCAGCCCGGCCAGTTCATTATCAAGGTTCTTGATGTTCGTCTCAACCTCGCTAAACTCTTGCGGGCTGAACGCTGCCTCGGCCTCTTGATATGCCTGTTCTGCTGCCTGTAGATCGCTGGTGGCCTGTTCGGCTTTATTGGTGGCCTCCTGATGAGCGCGTTGGCGTTCGGGCAGTTGTCGCGCCACATCCTGATTTTTCAGGTAGGTGTTGAATCCCGTCTTACATTGCTCGCGCACAGCCTCCTGTTGCCCGATATGCGCGTCCAGGTTGCTGTATTGTGCTAGCTGCTGTAGCAATTCTTGCAATTGCTGCTCGTGCTGCTGACCCTGCGACTCTTCCGTTTGCAACTGTAGCCGGTAGCCAGCTTCATGCTTGAGAATTTCTTGTTTTGCCTTGCTCGTCGAGCGCGGGTCGTTCAGTGCGTTGATCTGCTCTTCAACCTGTTGCAGGTGAGATGCGCTATCGCGTAGTTCATCTGCCTGCCGGGCGCACTCGCTTATTTCGTCGGCAAGCTGTGTGAGCGAAGTTCGTAACTGCTCCTCCTGTTGGTACAGGCCATCCAGTGTGCGCACCTGCTGGTCTGCCGCCTGGCTCTCCTCGAGTTCCACTTTTGCCTGCGCAATATCTTGCTCGACAAGCGCGAGCGCGTTCAGGTCTTCTTGCAGGCTCTCCGTCTCGCGTTCCAGGTGCAGAACGTCCTGCGCCGCCTGCTTGATGCGCTCTACGAAGCTATCGCGTTTGGCCGTATATTCGCCCAGCCTGCTCAATCCATCCGCGTAGCGTTTCACTATATTGAGGCGTTCTGTGAGCATTGCATGTTGTTTGCTCAGTGAAGCCAGAACTTCTTGATCTTTTTTTATCTCATCGTCAAAATAAGATTCCAGGCTGCCAATGCCATGCGCTTGAATATTCTGGCAGGGTTCGTGTAGCAATGGGCATAGTCCGCCAGCCGACAACCTGCGAGATTTCTTATAGCCATCAATGTTGCCTTCCAGTCGATGTCTCTGTGCGTTCAGGTCGTCAAACTGGATTTGTAGCGTGGGCAATTCTTCGGCTTGCTGGCGATTTTCTTCCAGCTTCCCAATAACTTCCTCTGCCTGGTTTAACTTTGCGACAAGCTGCTCGCGCTCTTCGGCTTTTTTGCGTAATTGCTCGCCTTTGTCTTCGTATTGCAAACGTTTGGAACGCCGCTCCTGCGTTTTTGCCTGCAACGAGGCCATACGCTCGATACGCGCGTTAAGCTTTTCGGCTAATGGACTCAAAGGTTCAATAGCGGCGATATGCTGTTGCGCTACGCCTAGCTGTTGCAGGCTAGCAACCTGCTTCGCATCCAGACGCTTCACGTCTTTCAGCAAGCCCTGGTATTGCGTGACCTGCTGTTTATACATATCGCGCTGTTTCTCCAACTCGTATTGCTGCTCGACAAGTGGGGTCAGTTCGATCAGTAGCTGGCGCGCCGACTCGACTTCGCGCAGGCGTACTTGCAAGTTCGCTATGTTGGCCTTCACGGTGGCAAGCGCATTGGTGTGTGTATGCTGTTGTTGTAGAAGCGTGTTGCGCTGCGCTTCATCCTGGCGCAGTTGGCGTAAAAGCACGTCGGCCTCGACGTAGCGTTCGTAATCGGCCTGGCTGTTTTCGAGCGCCTGTTGCGCGGCCTGTGCCTCGCTCAGTGATTTTAAGCTGCTTGCCAGCCGTTCTTGCGCGCCAGCATGGATGGTTTTCTGCTGTTCGTGGCGCGAGTGGCAGCGTTGCAGTTCTTCGCGGCGCTGTTTGAGCAATTCCGCGCGCGCCCTGGCAGTAGCGAGTTGCCGGGTGATTTCCGCGTTGCGCTCCTTTTTTTGTCCATCTTCCTGCTGCGCGTTCTTCAGGGATGCGCGCCACTCTCCCAGTTCGCGCGTCTCTATCTCAAGCCCATGAATCTTATTCTTCTGCTCCTGAGCCTGTTCAACGTATTGGTTGCTCACGCCCTTCAAGTATTCGTAGGCGACCCTGTAATCTTCGATTTGCAATAGCTCATCAAAGGTTTTCTTGCGGTCGCCGGGGCGTTGTAAAAAAATGGCGGTGAAGGTTCCCTGTGGCACGCCTAAAGCGTCACGGAAAAGGTTGTCCAGTGGGCGTTCGCGGTCAATGCCGAAGAGTTCATGCAGCTTATCCAGCACATCGGCGCGTTGTTCGACGCGAGAATCGGCCTCTTCGTCGTACACCATCCACGATGCGCCCGCGCCGCAACGCCGCTCAACCACGTAGGGCCGATCATCGCTGCCGATCAGGTGAACCACTACCTTGCCGAACTTCTCGCCTTCACGCACAAATTGGTCATGCTTGTATGAAAGATAATTAAAAAGCGCGTAACCTATGGCCTCGACGAGCGTGGTTTTACCTGCCCCATTTGCTCCACTGATAGCGGTAGTGCCGCGCCGAAAATCCACCGCCAGATGCCGGTAACTCTTGATATTCTCCAGTTCGATACGGGTGATGAGCATACTAATGCGCCTTCCTGACAGTTCTGAAATACCAATCTCCCACTTTCCAGTTCTCTCCCGGCCTCAAGAAAGTGGAAATGCACAGGCGCATTATAACATGGTTGGGGTAGTATGGGTGATGTTTTCTGCATCATCGGCTTCGTACAACTCGCGTTCCTGCGCGGCCTGTTCCTTATCTTTTTTCTGCATCCAGCGCAGGAAGAGGGCGCTCATGATGATGATGTAGATGATATTGCCCGGCACCCACATGATGAGGCCACCCAGTTGTTGGTCGGTGGCGGCGGAGATGCCCCAGACGCGCGGCGCGGCGATGTAGGGCGCGTACAGGGGAGAGGCGAAGGTGAGACCCGCACCGAGCAGGACAACGGGCATTCCGCTCAGGAAGAGGTACAGGATTTGCCCGCCGATGGAGAGACGCGGCAGGTCTTTGGATGGACTAAAGATGGGCCACCAGTTCAGCAGCCCGAATATGATAAAGGTCAGGTGTTCAAGGATATGGATATTCTGGTTTTCCAGTGTCGCATTATAGAGCAATGGCGCGTGCCATAAAAAGAAATCGGCGTTGAAAAGCACAAAAGCTACAGCCGGATAGGTCAAGAAGCGCATGATGGCAAAGAGCGCCTTGTTGCGCACAATTGGGCGTATAAACCATTCAGGTATGCCAATCAGCAACAATGGCGGTCCCACAATGGTCAGAAAGAGGTGCTGCACCATGTGGGCGCTGAATAAATAGGAGTCGCCCAGTTCGTCCAACGGCGAGACAAGCGACAGGAACATCAGACCCACGCCGAGCAGAAACGCCCATATCTGCCCCTTGCTGGCTGGCTCAAAATGATGCCGTTTGCGCAACGGCCCGATGGCGTACAGGTACAGCCCAACAATCAGCGCCGCGCCAATTACAATGCTAGGGTCCCAGTTCCACTCCGTAAGCCAGAAATTAAGTCCAATATTCGCCATTTCGCCGACCTTCCAGGTGCATAAATATTCTGGATAATACTATAGCAGTGTTGATAGAAGAGGACAATATGTTTTCAGGTGGGTACTTTAGACTGTGTTATTGTCTACTCACAAGGCTTGCGGGTATAAAGCGTTGGAATGCTCCTGGTTTATATCGCTTCACGATGTACAATACTGATTTGCAACTCTCATCGATACCTTTACAACACATCAATATGAGAAAATTTAATAAATATTTGTAAAGTATGTGATTTGGAGAGTGTTCCAGCGTAAGGAAGGTGATTATATGTCCGGTCATCCACCGGTTACTGTGATTGGCGTAAGTGAATCGCATTGTTCTACGGCCTGTTTGATTCGTGATGGAAAAGTGGTGGCGTGCGTTAGCGAAGAACGTTTGAACCGAATCAAAAATTGGTCTGGTTTTCCTTCGCTGGCCGTGCAAGAAGTTCTGCGCCTTGCAGGTCTGGAGCCGGGCGATGTTGATCGCCTCGTCCTGCATGGTAACTCACCCTGGATGTATGGGTGGTATAGCGGAGAAAACCAGTCGCATGGCAAGGGCCATCGCCTTATGTCGATCCGGGAAACAATGGGCAAGGCGTTGTATCGTCAACCGAAGGCATGGGCGGCCTATGAGTTTCTACGAAATCGCATCTACCGGGAGCGCGTTCACAGGCGATGGAACCAGGAGCGCCTACAATTTGCCAATAGTCAATCTGGGATTCCCCTGGATCACATCATTTGTGCCGATCACCATCTTTGTCACGCTTACGCGGGGCTTCATAGCGTCCTCGGTCTACCAGGCGGCGAATACCTGGTCCTGACCAATGACGGGCATGGCGACGATTGTTGCGCCACTGTATCAACGTATCGTCAAGGAAGCTGGCAGCGATTGGCTCGCACACCGAATCAGCATTCACTTGCTGATCTATACATGGAAGTAACCAGGTATCTGGGCATGAAACCCGACGAGCACGAATACAAAGTGATGGGACTCGCGCCCTATGCTGCCTCTGCCGATATGGAGCGCACCTTTGCCCTTTTGAAACCCCTCATCTGGCGCGCGGGGCTGGAATTTGATAGTCTTGTTCCCGACCAGTCATATTACTACTACCTTAGAGAGCATCTGGAGGGCCAGCGCTTCGACTGGGTCGCCGGCGCGGTCCAACATCTCACTGAGAACCTGCTGCAAGAATGGACTGTTGAAGCGATGCGCCAGACGGGGATACGACATATCGTATTGAGCGGCGGCATCTTCCATAACGTTAAAGCGAACATGCGCATAGGCTTGTTGCCGGAGGTCGAAACATTGACGATCTGCCCAAGTCCAGGCGATGAATCTACCGCCATTGGCGCGGCTTATTGGGGATACGAGCAGGAGTGTCTTCGCAAAAATATTCCATTCGAGCCTCAACCGGTAGAGAATCTCTATCTTGGATCAGATTACAGCGAAACCGAAATCGAGCGCTCTATCGAGCGATTCCGCGATCAGGGATTGGTCTGTTCGGTCGAGCAATGCGAACATATTGAAAGTCGTATTGCAGAGCTTCTGGCTGAAGGTAACGTCGTTGCTCGCTTTGATGGACGCATGGAGTTTGGCGCCCGCGCGCTCGGTAATCGCTCATTATTAGCTCACCCGACCAGTTCCCAGGTAATCAACGTACTCAATCACCAGATTAAAAACCGTGACTTCTGGATGCCCTTTGCCGGTACTATCTTGAGCGAGAAACAGCACGATTATCTGAATAATCCAAAATGCTTTCCCGCGCCGTATATGGTGCTTGCATTTACCACCACGCAGCGAGCCAGGATGGAAATGGGGGCGGCAATGCACCCCGCGGATCATACGATGCGCCCGCAAATCCTGGACAGGACAACCAATCCTGGCTACTATGATGTATTGAAACAATTTGAAGCGCGTACCGGTATCGGTGGGGTTCTTAACACTTCGTTTAACTTACATGGTGAGCCAGTCGTATGCTCTCCCGAAGACGCGCTTGCAACCTTTAGCCGATCGGGGCTGCGTCATTTGGCGCTTGGTAATTTCCTCTTGAGCAAAACAGGGAACGAGCAAGTACATTCGATTCCGCAGCCACACACTTATGCTGAGATAGCGGTGAGTTGAGAAAACCGCGAACATTTCTATTCAGGTATCTGTAAGGTGTGCTTAATACCTTGCAAGGATGGTATCAGGCACTTCTCTGACAATACGAAGCGTTAGATTCGCTTATTTTCTATGAAGGATGCCTGGGAATCATGAAATATTTACGGCGTATCGCATGGGTTGCGGTCGGATTTACCTATTTTCTTATCGCGCTGGGCGGCACTGTGCGCGTTTCCGATTCGGGGCTGAGTTGCCCTGATTGGCCGTTGTGCTTTGGCAAGGCTTTTGCTCCGGCAGGCATTCACGCCTTTCTGGAACAGTTTCACCGCTATACGGCCTCGATTGTCAGCGTGCTGCTCATTACTACCACCGTGTTGGTGATTATCTATGCGCGTAGAGACCGGCAGCTTTTGATACTGGCCCTGCTCGCGCCGGTTTTCCTGGTGATCCAGATTGTGCTGGGCGGTCTGACCGTGTTGATGAAGCTGCCGCCGGAGATCATCACGGCGCACCTTGCTACCGCGCTGGTGATCTTTGCGCTGCTTATCACCATCGCTGTGCTATCGGGCAAAGCGAAACCGGCGAAAGAGCATCCCGCGAAAACGCGCAAGTTTGCGCGATTGGCGATCACGAACGCCATCCTGGTTTATGGCCTGATGCTGAGCGGTTCGTATGTCACCAATAGCAGCGCGGCGCTGGCCTGTCCCGGCTGGCCGTTGTGCGGCAATGCGCCCAGCTGGGCTATTTCACTGCATCTCAACGACGTAAACATGTTTCATCGCATCGTGGCAACCTTTGTAGGACTCGTGATGGTCTGGACGCTGATTTCCGCTATACGCAGGTACAGGGTGGCGCGCGGACAGGCTATCGTCGCATTGATAGCGGGTATCCTCTTTGTCTTTCAGGCCGGCATCGGCGCGGTAATCGTGCTATCGAAAAATCAGGATTTCGTGCAGGGGCTGCATCTCGCGGTGTCAACGGCGGTATGGGGGATGCTGGTAGTGCTGGCCGGACTGGCAACGCGCCAGTTACGCGCCGCGCCGCAAGGTCCCGAACTGGAAGCCCTCGAGCAGGAATACGAAAGGGAAAAGCGGGAAGTTGGTCCCGTGCGCGCCACGCTTTCCAGCTATATCGACCTGATGAAGCCGCATGTCACGGTGCTTTTGCTGGGAACGACGGTCGCGGCTATGGCTATCGCTAAACAGGGCCTGCCCCCGCCGGGTCTGATCTTCGCCACGCTGTTAGGCGGCGCGATGTCGGCGGGCAGCGCCAACTGCATTAACTGCTACATTGACCGCGATATTGACCAGATTATGGGGCGCACGCAGCGCCGCTCGCTCCCTGCGGGCAGAGTGCAGCCAACGCAGGCGCTTATCTTCGGCCTAACGCTGGGCGTTGGTTCCTTTGTAATACTGGCGGTATTCGTCAATATGCTGAGTGCCTTGCTGGCAACCTCGGCCATTCTCTTTTATGTCTTCGTCTATACGATGTGGCTCAAGCGTTCATCAGCGCAAAATATCGTTATCGGCGGCGCGGCGGGCGCGGTGCCTGTGCTAGTCGGTTGGGCTGCCGCAACCAATACGATCACCCTGCCAGCTATCTGGCTTTTTGCCATCATTTTTTACTGGACACCGCCGCATTTCTGGGCGCTTTCACTGCTCATACAAAAAGACTACGAGAAGGCCAGCATTCCCATGTTGCCGGTGGTCATGGGCGAGCGCGAGACGCGCAAGCAAATTTTGCTCTATTCGCTCTTGCTGCTGGCGGTGACGATGGTACTTTTCGCCATGCGCGCGATGGGTCTCTTCTACCTGATATGCGCTCTTGTACTCGGTGGTATACTGGTGTACATGGCCGTGCGTCTCATACGCGATTCATCGAAGAAATGGGCGCGCACGCTTTTCTGGTACTCGAACTGCTATCTCGCCATGATTTTCGCGGTTATGGTAGTGGATAGGGTCATCCATTGAGGTCTGCGTTATGCGCAATCGGGTCAGACGATGTTGTCTTTGATGCCTGACGCTGTATGCTAATGAAAGGTGTCAGGCCCCGAAAGGACGAGAAATGAGCATGAATTGGCGTATAGCTTCTCGACTATCGGTGGTTACTCTGGCATTACTGGTAGTGCTCGTCGTTGCAGTTTATAGCCTGCGAAATAATACCAGCGCGCCGGCAGCCACCACTCCGGGCGTAGACCAGTCGGGTTTGCAAGGGACTGATCTCGACAGTGCGCTCGCGCCCGATTTTCGCCTGAAAGATCAATTTGGCAAGCAGATTTCTCTCTCGCAATTCAAGGGTCGCCCGACCATTGTTACTTTTCTCTATACCCATTGCCCCGATGTGTGTCCCATCGTTGCCGATAAACTGCACACGGCTTTACAGACGCTTGGCAAGGATGCTCCACATGTAGCAGTGCTGGCCGTGAGCATGGACCCCAAAGGGGATACTGTCTCTGCCGCGCTCAACTTCTCCAAAGTGCATAAACTGGTCAATTCCTGGCATTTTCTGGTTGGCAATCTCGATCAACTCGCCCCCGTCTGGTCGAGCTACACCGTCGATGCCCAGGCAGCCACCAGCGCAGGTACCGTGACGCATAGCACCTTCATTTACCTCATAGACAAAGAAGGCCGCGAGCGTGTCCTGCTCGATAACGATTTCACCGTCCCCCAGCTTACCAACGATCTGAAGATTCTGTTGAATGAATAGCGGCGAGGGCCGGATGCCCACCAGGGGCATCCCTACATCTGAGAGAACCCCCATCCTCCCTCTGATAAGGCGAGGTGGGTTGGGAGAGGGGCCGCGAGATATGTAGTGACGCCCCTTGTGGGCGTCAGGGCGCTATTCCATCTCTGCTTCCTCGTTTTCCACATCGAGCAGCAGCGTCACAGCCTCTTCGATGGATTGCGCCGCGCTCATTCTGACAATCAGGTCGCGCAGCATAACGGTATCGTCCAGTTCCCGCGTCTGTTTTCTTGCCAGTCGCTGCGCCTGCGGGTAACGCACTTTGACAATCTTGAGTAGCGTTTGACGAAACTCCTGCGCCATCTCCTTATGCGCCTGTTGCAATCCCTGCAAAAATGCCTGTTGAAAGCGCTGGGGCAGTTCAGCAAGCTGGTCGCCTTCTCCCTGTATGAAATTGGGAAATTCCCGCGTTTCGCGCATCACGTCTCGCAGCATGGGCCTTCTCTTTCTAAGCTGGATACACCTGACCATTATAGAACTAACGTTCTTATTATATCATTCTTTGTCTATAGTGCGATAGTGGTAATTAGGGAAAAAAAAGCCTTCATGTGATAGGATGAAGTAACACAACAGAAAGCACTTTAAGGGAAAAACTTCTATGATCGACCAGCCCAGAATCTTGATACTGACTGCCTCCACCGGAGGCGGGCATTTGAGCCTTGCTGATGCCTTGCAGTACCTGTTGCAAGAACATTATCATGTCACCATTGTCAATATGCTGCCCGCCTTCTTTCACCTGCACTATCGTTTCGTTGGGCATTACGCTTTGTGGGTATGGGCTACCGAATTTCATTTTAGCAACAACCCGCGCCAGGCTCGCGCTTCGGGGCGCTCCATCGCAAGAGTTATTGAGGCGAAATTTCAACATACCCTGGACGAGACGCGGCCCGATCTTGTGATTACTACCCATTCGCTGCTCTCGCATTCTGTGAAGCTGCTTTTGCGCAAATACGCGCCTACCGTTCCTCTGGTGATGCTTTTCTCCGATCCGTTCAGTGTCCATGCTACATGGTTCGCGGAGAAGGAGGCCGAGGCCAGCTTCGCTCCAACCCGCGAGTCGCGCGACCTGGCCCTGACAGCAGGCTTTGACGCGCAACGATTGCACATTACCGGCTGGCCGACCCGCGCGGAGTTTTACCATGCCGACCAGGTTGATCGCGCGGAGATTCTGCGCTACCTCGGCCTTGAGCCAGAACGCTTTACCGTTTTTCTTGAGGGCGGCGGCGATGGCGCGACCGACTACTGGAAAGCAGCCCGTCCTTTGCTGGCTGCCAACAAAGATATGCAGATCATCCTCTCCGCAGGCACCTATCATGGTTTGCTCAGGCGTTTTAGAGGCACGGAACGTTTGAGCGTCCTGCCATACACCAGAGGCATTGCCCCTTTCATGGCCGCTTCGGATGTCATCATAGGCAAAGCGGGGCCGAACGTACTCTTCGAAGCGATGGCGCTTGAAAAGCCCTTCATCGCCACGACCTATTTCCCCGGCCAGGAAAAAGGCAACCTGCAATTTATGCAGCGCCATGACATAGGCCGCGTCGCCCTGAGATTTGAACAACAGCTCGAGTTACTGCAAGCTCTACAAGCCATCCAGAACCCACGTGACCGCTTGACTTCCAAATTGGGCGAATATCGTGCGTGGAACATGGCTACTAACAAGCATGTGTTGGAGGTAGTGCGCTCACTGGTAGGCCAATAGTAATGAATTGATGTAGAAAACTGTCAGGAGAGAATGGGTAAGCGCCTGGCATCTTTTGCTGTAACCTCCTCTCGTATGTATGAACGGGGTATTTTTCTCACTATCTATTGAAAAATTATCGATTCTCATGCTCAGGAGGAACAACATGAAAAGACCTTCTATTTTGCTGCTTTCCTCAACCCTGCTGGTTGGTGTGCTGGCAGTAGTCCTGGCGATCATGCCCTCCCTGGCGGCGTTCGCTTCGGGCGGCGGCTCGTCGTTTATCGGGCAATTTAAGCACATAAGCACAGTTGCCTCAACTGTGCCTGCCAACGGGGATGTCAACCCTTATGGCATCGTCGTGGCTCCTACCACCACCGGCAACTTGACGCGGGGCAACGTTCTCATAAGCAACTTTAACGCGGTCTCGAATCTTCAGGGAACCGGCACAACCGTTATGCAGATAACGCCCGGCGGCTCGGTGAGCGTCTTTGCTCAACTGACTGCTGGCAAGCTGCATGGTGCTTGCCCCGGTGGAGTTGGCCTGACAACGGCGCTGGTAGCGTTGCGCCGGGGCTGGGTCGTCGTGGGAAGTCTGCCTACAGCAGACGGCACATCGGCAACGGCGAAGGCTGGCTGTTTGATTGTGCTGGATAACAACGGCAATCCGGTCGAAACCTTCTCTGGCTCGCCCATCAACGGCCCCTGGGATATGACCGCCTCTGACCAGGGCGGAAACGCTTCGCTCTTCGTCACCAACGTTCTCAATGGCACGGTTGCGGGCGGCGGGCAGGTCGTCAACAGGCAGACGGTTGTGCGCCTCGATCTCGAAGTTCCCTGGCCTGGACAGGGCAAGCCAGAAGTCGAAGCGACAACGGTAATCGGCTCCGGCTTCTCCGCGCGCACCGACCCTGCCGCGCTGGTAATTGGCCCAACTGGCGTAGGGCTGCATAACGGTACGCTTTACGTGAACGATAGCCTCAACAACCGCATCGCGGCCATCCCGCAGGCGATTACGCGCACAACTTCCGCCCTGACCGGAAAAGATGTCACCTCCAACGGCTCGCTCAACGACCCGCTTGGCTTGACCATCGCCCCCAACGGCGACATCCTGACCGTGAATGGCAACGATGGCAGAATTGTCGAAACCACGCCGGGTGGTACGCAGGTCGCGCACAAATTCATCGATAAGACGATCACACCTCCCAGCACAGTGCCAGGGGCAGGCTGTCTCTTCGGCCTCACAATCGTGCCAGGCGGCGCGGGCGTCTACTTTGTGGACGACTGCACCAATACACTGAATATTCTCAACTAGTTCGCTTGTCATGCAGAGTGCAGGAGATATACCCCCTCTCACTGCACTCTTTTACTAGTAGATGTTAGGGAAAGGTGCTTAATACGGTAATGGTGCAACATAGTTGCCCTGGTACTGTAGGGACAGTGGGTGGTGTTGGGTGGATGAGGGGGCCTTGTGCCTGTCCCTTGTCGCATCCTGTTTTCCGTGGAGTTCCAGGATGCCTGTTGGGGTATCTGCCCATACATATCCAGGAAATCCAGGCGCATCTCACTCCAACGAGGACAAGCACAAGGCCCCCACCCATCCCTGCATTCACCCCTTGTCCCTACAAGACGAGGACGCCCCCTACCCCCTTTCATTCCCTCATTTGGCTGATAAAGTTTATCAGAATGCGACTCCTTGCCCCTCTATTACGGCGTTCGGTCGTCACAATTCATCAGAACGGAGACACGCACATTACCAGTTTTCTGATGATTTATGAGAACAAGATATGAAAGGAGGCATCATGCAATGATAGAGATGATGATTAAGATCAATGCCGTATTCAAGCGGGATGAAAATGAACAGGAGTGTTTTCAGGTATACGCAGAACCTGAACCACCTGTGCAAGAAATGTTGTTCTTGCTCAATGAAACCTTCGTGAAAGTCCATCAATTTATGGAAGTTGGTGATAAGCTAACTGTAACATTTCACGTTGAGCGCTCCTGAGATATGGGGGAATGGGTATTTTATTTCCTCTCTATCCCCAATCCTCTCTCAACGCCGCTCACATCATACACTCCTCCTCTCTGCTCATATCCACCAGTAAACGGATCATCGGCTAGCAGCATTGGTGTATCCAGGTCGATGTAGCGGAAGCCGCCCAGGCCAGCTACGAAGTGCGCGGCAGCGCTGGTTGCCAGGCGTGACTCCATCATGGCACCGATCATGAGTTGGGTGTGCGTGGCGCGACAGACGGCGGCAATGTCCAGTGCTTCGACAAAACCGCATTTCATCAGTTTGATATTGACGACGTTACAGGCTCCCATGTGGATCAGATGGGCAACGTTGGCGGCGCTGTAGGCGCTTTCGTCGGCGGCAATGGGGATGCTGGTATGTTGCGTGACGTAGCGCAGGCCCTCGTAGTCTTCCTTATGCACCGGCTGCTCCATCATCAGGGGTCGAATGTCGCGGTCATCCAGGGCTTCGAGACACAATAGAGCTTCGTTCGCGGTGTAGCCCTGATTGGCGTCGAGCGTCAGGCCGAGGCCGGGCGCGCCTTCGCGGATGGCTTCGACGCGCGCCACGTCTTCACGAATGTCGCCGCCAACTTTTACTTTGAGGCAGGTGATGCCGCGCACGGCTGCTGCTTTTGCCAGTTCATAGCCATGTTCGGGCGCGACCATCGGAATGCTGTAATCGGTTTCGATGGCGCTGCTCGCGCCGCCAAAGAAGATGTAGAGAGGCATACCATAGGAGTGGGTCAGGGCATCGAGCAGCGCCATCTCCATACCCGCGATGGCCGTACTCTGGCTGAAATAGACGCTGCGCAGCAGTTTGGAGAGTACGCGCCAGCGCGCCGCATCTTTGCCTTCGAGCAGCGCCGCGCATCCACGCGCAGCCGCCAGCGCCGTTTCTTGCGTCTCGCCAGTGCTGGGCGAAAAGGGTGCGCATTCGCCATAGCCGACGCTACCATCTTCGAGCGTGAGGGTTATCAGAACATTGTTTGCCGCGTCAACACTGCCGGTAGCGATGGTAAACGGCTCCAGCAAAGGGATGTTTAAGGGTTCGACTGCAATGGAACGAATGGTGGTGCGCGACATGGCGTTTTCTCCTATAAACTGGTGCGGTTGCGCTGCTGGTCGGCGTGACGCTCAATCGCCAGTTCGATCACGCGGTCCAGCAGTTCTTTGTAGGGCAGGCCACTGGCCTCCCAGAGTTTGGGATACATACTGATGGAGGTGAAGCCCGGCATGGTGTTGACCTCGTTGATGTAGACCTGGTTCGTCTCGCGCTCAAGGAAGAAATCGACGCGCGCCAGCCCGCTCAGGTCGAGCGATTGGAAGGCCAGTGCTGCCTGGCGGCGTACCTCCTCAGCAAGAGTCTGCGGAATCTCGGCGGGAATAATGACCTGCGATTGGTTATCAATGTACTTGGCGCGGTAATCATAAAATTCGTTGCTGGAGATGACTTCGCCCACAACCGAAACGATTGGTTCATCGTTGCCCAGCACGGCGCATTCTAGCTCACGGCAGTCGATGCCCTTCTCAATGATGATCTTGCGGTCGTATTCCGCAGCTTCGTTGATGAAATGCAGCAGTTCGGCGCGGTCATGCGCTTTGTTGACGCCCACGCTCGATCCCAGGTTGACGGGTTTGACGAAGTTTGGATAGCCCAGGCGCTGCTCGATGGCGTCCAGAATGGGTTCGGGCGCGCGTTCCCAGGCGCTGCGACGATAGACCAGGAAGTCGCCGACGGGCAAGCTCACCCTCTGGAAGATCATCTTCATCTTCTCCTTGTCCATGCCCAGCGCGGAACCCAGCACGCCGCAGCCCACGTATGGCACATTCGCCATCTCGAGCAGCCCTTGCAGCGCGCCATCTTCGCCGTAAGTGCCATGTAGCACCGGGAAAATAACGTCCAACACGCCCTTGTTGCCCAGTTCCTCGCCCTGCTCCACCGGAATCAGGCGGCGCAGGCGCGGATCACTCGTCAGCGTGACCGCTCGTGATAGCTCTTGCTTTTCATCCGGGTGATCCTCATGCTCGCCGCGTTCGGTTGCCAGCAACTGCTGCGGTTTGGTACCAAGCAGCCACGAGCCTTCTCTGGTAATGCCGATGGGAACAGCTTCATATTTGTCGCTATCCAGGTTCGCTATGACCGATGTGGCCGATGCCAGCGAAACATCGTGTTCGCCCGAACGTCCACCATAAACGATGCCAACGCGGATTTTTCTTTTCGCCATAATTCGTCCCCTTAAAGCATTGCTAACATGGTCTCGATTTGTATCCCGCGCGAGCCTTTGAGCAAGACAAGGTCTTCGCTGTGGACTTGCTGTTTGAGCAATGCGGCGGCGGCATGTTTGGCCGCTTCCAGTTGCTCCGGATGTTCAAGATTGGCCTTGAAATAGAAGGTATGCGCAGCCGGCATACCGGCTTGAAGCGCGCCCTCGATGAAATAACGCGCCTCGTCGCCGATAGCGAGCAGGTAATCGATCTTATCCGCCACAAATGCGCCGCTCGCTGTATGTTCAGCGCGCGAATATTCACCCAGTTCAAGAATATCACCCAGCACGGCCCAGCGTTTGCCACCGGGCGCGATGCTGGTAGCCTGCATAGCTCTTGTAATAGCGATGATCGACTGGCGATTGGCGTTATAGGTATCGTCGATGAGCGTGCTGCCGTTGGGGCCAGCTTTGATCTCGCAGCGTCCTTTCGCTGGAGTGAGCGATTCCAGTGCGGCGCATACCTCGTCAAAAGGCATCTCCGCTGCATACCCTGTGGCGGCGGCGGCCAGCGCGATCATCACGCCGTGCCGCCCAGGTAAATGCAGTTGTACGCGCCGTATCTGCGCGCCATAGTGCAAGGCGAAACTGTGTCCGAGCAATTCGTCGCCCTGTAAGTCGCTGCCGCGCACCTCGGCCTCCTCGCTCAATCCGTAATAGAGGACGCGCGCCCGTGTCTTCGCGCTCATGCCTCGCACGTTGGCATCATCATAGTTGAGTAGAGCGATGCCATCTGCTGGCAATGCCTCGACCAGTTCGCTTTTCGCCAGTACAACTCGTTCCTGCGAACCGAAATATTCGAGATGCGCTGCGCCAACGTTGGTAATCAATGACCAGTGAGGCCGCGCGATGGTGTTGCATAGCCACGCCAGTTCGCCGACCCACTGCGCCCCCATCTCCAGCACAGCGTAGCGGTGTTTTTCTTCCAAACTTAGTAAGGTCAATGGGTAGCCTATCTCATTGTTGTAGGAGGCGTATGTCTTGAGTGTGGGCGCGCTGCGACTTAATACGGCTGCCATAGCTTCTTTGGTGCTGGTCTTGCCATTGCTGCCGGTGATGCCAATGAAGATAGTCTTGTGCTGCCGCGCCGCGCGCACGCGAGCAGTATTGTGGAGCGCGATTACTACGTCCGGCACCACGATTTGCAGGAAGTCGGGTGGAACATCCTGTGCTGGCTCTACGCACAACGCCGCGCCCGCGCCCGCTCGCGCCACGTCAGGGATGAAACGATGACCATCAACGCGCGCGCCTTTGATGGCGACGAAGAGATCGCCTTTCCCTATCTGGCGGCTATCATGCTGCGCGAAAGGAAATGCTTGCGAAGCATCAGGCGTGGCCTCGCTATGCAGTCTTAGCTTACCCTCATTGCCTTGCAGTATATCTTCGAGGGTGAACATACCTCTCAATCCTCTCTCTCGAATCGCGTTGAGCAAATTATATCATACGAATGTTTGAGCATGGCGACCGCATGAACTTTCACAAATGATAGCCGGATGTATCCGTAGGGGCGGGGGTGGAGTGGATGCGGGGTGGGGACCCTTGTGGTCGCCCGCGCCTTTCTTTCATGTCAGCGAATCATGCTCTCAACAGGTTACGTGGGCGACCACAAGGGTCCCCACCCCGCATCCAC
>JBOGTO010000623.1:0-13485 GCA_050695155.1 Ktedonobacteraceae bacterium | reverse complement strand
GCTGGCATCGCGCTGGCGGTGGCGCTGGTACGCGGTCTCGCCCGGCGCAGCGCCCAACATCTGGGCAGCTTCTGGGTTGACCTCGTGCGCGGCACGCTCTACATCCTGCTGCCCATCTGTATCGTGGGCGCGCTGGTTTTCGTCTCGCAGGGCATGATCCAGAACTTCAATGCCTACACGGTCGTGCATACCATAAATGGACAAACGCAGACCATCGCCCAGGGGCCGGTAGCCTCGATGGAGGTCATCAAAGACCTGGGGACCAACGGCGGCGGCTTCTTCAACGTCAACGCGGCACATCCTTTCGAGAACCCCAACGCGCTGACCGCTCTACTGATTATCCTGTGCGAGATCACCCTGGGAGCCGGGCTGTTCTACATGTTCGGCAAGTGGGTGGGCAACACCAAGCAGGGCTGGGTCTTGTGGATCGTCTCAGCCATCCTGTTCATCATCGGCCTCTTCATCGTCATCCCCGCCGAGCAGCTCGGCAACCCGTTGTTGACGACAGCAGGGGCGAACCAGGTTGTGAGCGCCACACAGCCAGGCGGCAACATGGAGGGCAAGGAGGCGAGATTCGGCATCACCATCTCGTCGCTCCAGGAAGTGACCACGACCGCCACCTCGACGGGTACAGTGATGAGTTTCCATGATAGCTATACGCCACTAGGCGGACTGGTACTCATCGCCAATATCGCGCTGGGAGAAATCATCTTCGGAGGTGTCGGCGCGGGCCTCTATAGCATGTTGATGTTTGCCATCATCGGGGTCTTCATTGCCGGGCTGATGGTGGGGCGCACGCCGGAATACCTGGGCAAGAAGATCGAGCGCAAGGAGATCATGATGGCGGTGCTGGCTCTGCTGGTCTCGCCCCTGGTGATCCTGGGCTTCTCTGCCGTTGCTGTCGCGCTCCCGGCGGGCCACACCGGGCTGACGGCGGGGGCCGGCAATTTGGGGCCGCACGGGCTTACCGACATCCTGTATGCCTTCACTTCCACGAACGGCAACAACGGCTCCGCCTTCGCCGGGCTGAACGGCAATAGCCCTTTCTATAACTGGACGCTGGGCATGGCGATGCTGATAGGCCGCTTCGCCGAGGTCATCCCACTCCTGGCTCTAGGTGGGGCACTGGTGAAGAAGAGGGTCGTGCCAGCCGGACTGGGTACCTTCCCCACCACGGGGGCGCTCTGGGTCGCTCTCCTGATTGGTGTGATCCTGATTGTGGGCGCGCTGACCTACTTCCCAGCCTACTCGCTGGGACCGATCATCGAACATTTGTTTATGCATGCAGGGAAGGTGTTCTAAGATGCAAACCGATAAAATGCAACCTGAGCTGCCAACCGACGGGCTAGAAGTCAAGCAGTGGAAAACGCGCCGCAAGGGAGATCTCTCGATTTGGGATACCAGGATCATCCGCGCTGCCATCCCGGAGTCGTTCAAGAAACTGGACCCGCGCGTGCAGGTCAAGAACCCGGTCATGTTCGTGGTGGAGGTGGGCAGCGTCGTGACCACCATCGAGTTCGTGCGCCTCTTGTTTGCCCAACCTACGGCAGGACTGGATCGCACTCACCTCAACTTCGAAATATTCTTTGTACTCGCGGTCGCCATCTGGCTGTGGTTCACGGTGATTTTCGCCAATTTCGCAGAGGCGATGGCCGAGGGACGCGGCAAGGCTCAGGCCGATACGCTGCGCCGCGCGCGCACCACCACGATGGCGAAACGGCTCGCCAGCCCCGACCGCTTCGGCCCGACCCAGGAAGTCGCCGCGCCCGAACTGCGCAAGGGCGACCTGGTGCTGGTCGATGCTGGGGAGGTCATCCCCGGAGACGGTGACGTGGTAGAGGGTGTAGCCTCTGTGGACGAGTCGGCCATCACTGGCGAGTCGGCCCCGGTCATTCGCGAGAGCGGTGGCGACCGCAGCGCCGTAACGGGTGGCACGCGCGTCCTCTCCGACTGGATCGTGGTGGCGATCAGCGCCAATCCTGGTGAGACCTTTCTGGACCGCATGATTGCCCTGGTCGAAGGAGCCAAACGACAGAAGACGCCCAACGAGATCGCGCTGAACATTCTGATTGCCGCCCTGACCATCATCTTCTTGCTGGTAGTGGTTTCGCTCGAGCCATTCGCCATCTACTCCGGCCAGGCGGTCTCAGTCACCACGCTAATCGCGCTGCTCGTATGCCTGATCCCTACCACGATCGGTGGGCTGCTCTCGGCTATCGGTATCGCGGGGATGGATCGCATGGTGCAGCGCAATGTGCTGGCGATGAGCGGGCGCGCGGTGGAGGCGGCAGGCGACGTGGATGTGCTGCTGCTGGATAAAACCGGCACCATCACGCTGGGCAACCGCCAGGCCACGCGCTTTGTGCCGCTGCACGGCGTGGAGGAGCGGGAGGTGGCCGAGGCGGCCATGCTCTCCAGCCTCTCGGACGAGACACCCGAGGGCCGCTCGATCGTGGCTCTGGCGCGTGAAAAGTATGGCTTCACCGACGAGGTAAGCCCCTCCACGGCATTTATCCCTTTCTCGGCTATGACGCGCATGAGCGGCGTCGATCTGAACGGCAAGGCGGGGACGCACGCTATCCGCAAAGGGGCGGGCGACTCGGTGGCCGCTTATGTAGCGGAGCACGGCGGATCGAGCAGTGACGAGCTGAAAACGATCGTGAACGGCATCGCCAGCGTGGGCAGCACACCCCTGGTGGTGGCAGAGGTGAAGGCAGGGGCCAATGGAGCGGACGGCCATGCGCGCGTGCTGGGCGTGATCGAACTCAAGGATATCGTCAAGGGTGGCATGCGCGCGCGCTTCGATGAGATGCGGCGCATGGGCATCCGCACCATCATGATTACCGGAGACAACCCGCTGACGGCCGCCGCCATCGCCAAGGAATCCGGCGTGGACGACTTCCTAGCGCAGGCCACACCTGAGACCAAGATGAAACTCATCCGCGAGCAGCAGACGGGCGGGCGTATGGTGGCGATGACAGGCGATGGCACCAACGACGCTCCGGCGCTAGCCCAGGCCGACGTTGGAGTGGCGATGAATACCGGCACGCAGGCGGCCAAAGAAGCCGCCAATATGGTCGACCTCGACTCCAACCCCACCAAGTTGATCGAGGTGGTCGAGGTAGGCAAGCAACTTTTAATCACACGCGGGGCGCTGACGACGTTCAGCATCGCCAACGACGTGGCCAAGTACTTCGCCATCATCCCGGCGGCCTTCTCGGTCACCTATCCACAGTTGCAGGCGCTCAACATCATGCACCTGGCCACGCCCAACAGCGCGGTGCTGTCGGCGGTGATCTTCAACGCACTGATCATCGTAGCGCTGATACCGCTGGCTCTGCGCGGCATCAAGTACCGCGCCATCGGTGCGGGTCCATTGCTGCGGCGCAACTTGCTGATCTACGGCATCGGCGGCATCATCATCCCCTTCGCGGGGATCAAGGCCATCGACCTGATCTTGCAATTACTGCACCTGACCCTGGGGTAGGCAAAGAGAGAACAAACGAGCAGGCGGGCGTCGCCCGTACAATAGTGACGCCGCCCTGCTTGTGAGAGAGGAAACGTGAGATGAAAACATTTGTGACGAAATACCTGCGCCCGGCGGTGGTGCTGACCTTGATCCTCACCATCGTGACCGGCTTCCTCTATCCCGGCCTGATTACGGGCCTTGCCCAACTGATCTTCCCGTACCAGGCCAATGGCAGCCTGGTGAAAGCATCCAACGGGACGGTGATCGGCTCTGACCTGATCGGGCAGTACTGGACCAAGCCGGAATACTTCCACGGGCGACCCTCCGTGACCGTCAACCCGGTGACTGGGACGCCCGAGCCGTATGCCGCCGACAACTCGACTGCTTCGAACTCTGGACCCACCAACGCCGCCTTCATTCAAACCGTGCAGCAGCGGGTGGCCGAACTACAGAAGGAGAACCCAAACGCGCCTGCCGGTCCGGTACCGGTGGACCTGGTGACGGCCTCCGGGTCGGGGTTAGACCCGGACATCTCGATTGCCGCCGCCATGTACCAGGTGCCGCGCATCGCCAGCCAGCGCGGACTCTCCCAATCGGTGGTCACGAAGCTCGTCACGGATCACGAGACCGGACGCTTTCTGGGCATCTTTGGCGAGCCGTATATCAACGTGCTTGATCTCAACCTGGCGCTCGACGCCTGCGCAGCGCATCCTTCTTCGTGTTGACATTGTGCTATGTCAACGTACCCGAGATGTGAAGGTGGCGCCTGGTGCGCGATAATAGTGAGGCTATGAAAGAGCAACCGTCTGACGAAGAACAACGCGAGCGCGAGGAAGGACGACCCGATCCAGAGGAGTTGCTGCGCCGCTATAGCTTGCGCGACCGCGACCTGGCGGCGGCGGCTCCTCCCCGGACCGCGCCTGCAAGTCTCGACCAGGAGGAGGAGGACGAGGATGCCCCGGCTCCTGCTCCTGGGCGCTATCCGCACAGGCGAGGCCGCCTGCGTGTCTACCTGGGTTCGGTAGCGGGTGCCGGGAAGACGTATGCCATGCTCAACGAGGGACACCGGCGCGAGAGTCGGGGGACCGATGTGGTGGTGGGCTATGTTGAGACACACAAACGTCCCCAGACGCAGGCACAGATTGGGGATTTGGAGATCATCCCGCGCAAGCGCATCACCTACCGCGGGGTGACGCTCGAAGAGATGGATACTGAGGCCATCATCGCGCGCCATCCCAGAGTGGCGCTGATCGACGAACTGGCGCATACCAACGTCCCTGGCTCCAAGCACGTCAAGCGGTATCAAGACGTGCTGGAGATCCTCGACGCGGGCATCGATGTGGTGACCACCCTCAACATCCAACATCTGGAAAGTCTCAACGACCTGGTGGCCAGCATCACCGGTGTGCGCGTGCGCGA
Organism: Ktedonobacteraceae bacterium; assembly: GCA_050695155.1. GTDB lineage: Bacteria > Chloroflexota > Ktedonobacteria > Ktedonobacterales > Ktedonobacteraceae > CF-113. Next base: position 8,597 of record JBOGTO010000623.1, on the reverse strand, counting down.
AACCCTGCCCGACTGGATTCTGGATCAGGCCGAAGAAGTAGAGCTGATCGACATTTCGCCTTATGCCCTGCGCCAGCGCATGAAGCACGGCAATATCTACCCACCCGAACGCATCGAGACCGCGCTCAACAACTTTTTCCGCGAGGGCAACCTGACGGCGCTGCGCGAACTGGCGCTGCGGCGTGTCGCTGAGAAGACCGAATCCCAGTTGCAGGAATACATGACCGAACACGGTATCAGCGAATACCGGGTAGCCACCGAGCGCGTGCTGGTGGGCTTTGACGCCCGTCCCCACACACGCGAGGTCATCCGCGATGCCTGGAGACTATCTCACGGACTGCACGCCGACTTTCTCGCCGTCTGCATCCAGCCGGAGGGCTACCTGGCTTTCACCAGCAAACTTATCGGCTGGCTCAAGTATCGCGGCGAGGCGAAGCGATACCGGGCAGAGGCGCTGCGCCGCCTGGAGGAACACGCCGTATTGGCCGAGGACCTGGGGGCCGAGGTGATCCGCGCCAGCAGCCCCGACATCGCGCGCAAGCTGGTGGAGATCGCTCGTGAGCGACAGGCGACCCAACTGGTGCTGGGTCAACCGGCGCGTAGCCACTGGGAAGAACTTATCCGAGGCTCTATCATCAACCGCCTGCTGAGACTCGATGCCGGCATCGACATCCACCTGGTCCCGCGCAGCAGAGAGGAGTAAGGAGAAAGTGGCACTCTATGCAGTCTTTCGCGGTCGCGACCGGACCCGGACTGGCGGGACTCACCACCAATAGCGGCCCGCATGGCCCCCGACTAAAGAGTCAGGGCATATGCCATTCTACCAGGTGCAGTGCGAAAGGAGTTCCTATGCAAGCAATAGAACAGATTCCACAACTCCCAGTGCGTGCAAAGAGGTCTGGGCAGCAGTACCTCATTGATGGCTTGCTGGGAGCGGGAGGAGCTTTGGCCGTAACAGGCATCATTTACGGATACCATTTGTATCCAACCATTCCCAACATTTCTATTGTCTACCTGCTGGTCATCCTGGCGCTGGCAAGCACGCGCGGCCGTGTTGCGGCGCTGGTGGCCTCGGCGGTGGCCTTTCTCTCGTTCGATTTTTTTCTCGTCCCTCCTTTGTATACCTTTGTCATTTCGCGCTGGGAGGAATGGATTGCGCTGTTTGTTTTTCTCGCGACGGCCCTGATCGCGAGCCAACTGGCGGCAGTGGCGCGGCACAGCGCCGAGCAGGCGAGATTAAGAGAGCGTGAGGCACGCATTCTGTATGAGGCGGGACGTGTCATCAATAGCACAGACCACCTTGACGAGCAACTGGATACCATTGCGCTGGCCATCGTCAGAATTTTTTCCTCCTGGGGAGTGCGCGAGTGCGCTCTACTCATCCCTGACGAAGACGGGACACTCAACATTCAGGCAGATGCCCCTATCCGCATCGAGCGTTTCACTCTGTCACACGATGAGGTGGTGGCTGCCAGAGAAGTGATGGCCCAGGGGAAAATGAGGGAGGTAAGCCAGGCTGCATCGGCCTCCCGATCTGCTCCTGCGGGACCGAACTCGCTATTACGCCTGATCCCCCTCAAGGCGGGTACCCGTGTACTGGGCGTGCTCTGCCTGCGCATAGAACACGGAGTGTCATGGTTCGCGAGTTCGCAAAGCATGCAGGAAGAACAAGAGCAGGCTGACGATCAATCCGCCATCTTTTTTTGGACCTTTCTCGATGAAGCCGTCATGGTCATTGAGCGCGCGCGCTTGCGCGCTCGAGGGAGAGCAAACAACGAATAAGCACGTTATTCGGCCGGGTCGCTAAATGCTGGCTGCTCTTTCTGGCAGTGAACGAATGCGCAGGGAGGCCTTATGACCCTCACCCGGTATCGTGGAGTGGTAGAATAGTGAAAGCTATCTGGAGTTGGTACAGGAGAATGGCATGGTATCGAGCATGAGTCGCACTGCCAATTGTTACGACAATGCAGTGACCGAGAGCCTTTTTCATAGCTTCAAAGGAGAATGCGTTGATCGTGAGGTTTTTCAGACACGTGTCCAGGCCAGACGTGCCACCTTTGATTACCTGGAATGCTTTTATAATCGGACCCGGAGACATTCCACCTTACAGTACATGAGTCCCGTCATGTTCGAACAATTGATGTGTTAACCTCCACATTCTACTCCTCCACTAAACCGGGTCAAGATCAGATGGATGAGGTCGCCTGGCGCGCTCGCGTGGCACCCACAATTTGGTTGAATGGAGGACCTGGTGTGGATCGGCGGCCAGGTCATTTAACACCTGGGCAAGTCCTATTCGCTTAGAACTACCGTTAATTGCCCTGTATAAGCGTGCCAGTTCCATTGCCAGCGTAGACTCGCCAGGAGGGAGGATTTTTAATCCTACAAGTGCGCCATTGCGCTGGAGACCCAGCGCAATAGTAGCAGGCAGTCGTATTTCGAGGTCTTCAAGCATCTGAGCATACGCAGCCTTGCTGATCTTTCTGGGTGTAATGGTGATGGGTATTTCATCAATCTCCCTATCACCATCGTAGAGCCTCAGGCGATAATGGCCCGTTCCCGAAAGAGGCCAGTCGGCGACAATGCGAAGCGGCTCTCCCACTCTCATTCGTCGTTGAGAGAGCAACAGCTCTTCACTATCCTGCCTCAACAGGCGAATTGACTTCGTTTCCCAATCGTACTGACTTATGCGCATTTCAATCAAGGCGCGCGTCCACTCTGTCGGGCCACTGATAGGCTTTCCTGCCAGATCGAGGAAGACCATGCTAAAAGTAGGAGGCGATTCCATGGTTCACGAACCCTTCAAGCATGTACTGCGCTTTGGCATTACTCAGTGGATAGGCAGCGGCTGGCAAAATTTCTTCAAGCGTTTTGAGTGCGTCGCCTACTCTCAAATCTGCTCCTTTGCATTTGGGCAATATCTTCTGGACGATTTGCTCATCGAGCGCTCCTTGCCAATCGCAGCCGATATTGATGGCAAGAGCAACATACTTCTTGACCTCATCCAGAACGCGAAAAGCAAACGGCTTATCAAATATACGCAGTTCAATGTTGTGGCTACGTAGATATGTCTTAGTCTCAATGTTCCAGACTTCAAATTGAAACTTTTTCAGGTCCATCATCTCGGGCTTCGACAACAATTGACGCAATTGCGCTGCGCGGGTTCGCCGGACGTTTACTTTAAAGCGGTTGAGCGCGTCTTGCTGAAACTCAGTAAAGGACTCCTTCAGCGCCTCGTTAATCTTTCCAGAGAAGAACATGCTGCCTTGCATATTTACATCCTCATTTCTACGAAAAACTTAGTTCAATTTTTATCAAACAGCACAATTCTATCCCCTCTGCAACCTCAGCTTCTCCGACACTTCGGCCAGCAGTTCGTTCAATCGTACTAGACGTTCCTCGGATACCTGCCCTCCTGGACCAATAAGTTCAACGCGCAGTTGGAATTGCAAGTGCAGGCCAACGGCAGCTTTTACCAGGTCGCCAAGCTGGTCGTTGAGGTTCTGAATCTCGTCGGGCTGTAGGATAGCGGCGGCTACCAGCGTCTCAGAACCGTGTTCCCGCACTGTAGGCGGCGGCGTGTCGTCGGGAGGCCGCGGAATATAGTCAGGTGGCGCTGGCTGCTCACGCGGCACGCACACCTTGATACCCCTGGCCCCGGCAAAATCGGAGGGCCAGGGGCCAGAGTCACCGGTGCGTTCCAGTAAGCGCGCGCGGAAAGCCCCGTCGATGGCATCGCGAACAGTGATCCAGGGCAGCGGCCTGCCCGCTTTCGTCGAAAGGGCGTCGGCGATGGCAAGGGCGGTGGTGATCTCTCCCTTCCACGCTTCCGGCAGGCTCTCCGGCAACACTGCGCTGGCTGCAAGCGCATGGGGTGGAGGCAACAACAGGGCATCCTCGGCCAGCACGCCCACGGGCAACTCCTCGGCGAAGAAACTGGCCCGGCTGGTGACGAGCCACAGGCGTTTCTCGCGTACCGCCGCTTGTACGGCGGCATCGATCACACTGCGCGAGGCGGTGGGGATGGCCAGCGAATCGCCGTGCTGGAGCGAAAGGACGCGCCCAGTGAAGTAGCTGCGCAGGTCGCGTAAGGTCAGTTCGTCACCCTGCCATAAATCGGGCAAGACGCCAGGGGCGAGCAGCGCGGCGGACAGCGCGGCCAGGTCTGCCCCTTCGGACAGCACAACCTCAAGTGAAGGCTCTTTCAGGGTCATTTCGTCGGGTAGTTCGCGCCAGAAGGTTCTGGGCGAATGGTCTGGCCGCTCGGAGCGGAAGACGAACAGGCCCGCGCGGCAGCCTTCGAGCAGCGTGTCCGAGATGGCCTTGCGGTTGAGCATCTTGGGCAGTTGGGTGCGCTGCGCAAAGGCTTCGACAAGGTCCTTCATGCGGTGAGCCGTCTCGCCCGCGCGCCACAGATCATAGGGGCCACCGGGCAGCAGCCCTTCGGCAGTGACGGGCGTCTCCTTAATGCGCGAGCGGCTGTCCCGCTTGATGATGTTGAACAGCGGCTCGTCGCCCACCACCACTTTGAAGGCTTGCGCCTCGTTTTTCTCCGACACCGTCACCACGATACAATAGGCCTGTCGCACCATCTCGCTAATCAGCGCCGCCGCCTTTTTCTTCTCGCTTTCGAGCATGACCTTGCGGTTGCCGTCGATGTCCTGGCCTTCCAGGTGCTTTTCCACGTCGAACCAGCCCTCGTGATCGCGGATGGCGTTGCGCGCCGCCTCCAGACCATCGACCGAGGGGGCGACCAGCGTCAGAGCATTGCGGTAGACGCGCGGGCTGTCGGGGCCGCTTTTCTCGTCGAGGTAACGCCGCGCTTCGGGATGGGGCCGGTTGGCGCTCGAGGCTGCCTTCGGCCCCAGGATCACAAAGTGAAACTCGCCCTCGTCCTCGATATCCTTTGGCATCCGGGGCAACATATGCACATGCGCGCCCGTAGCGCCCGCGCCGGAGGTCAGGCTCTTGCAGGCGCGTATCTCGCGCTCCAGGCGCTCCTCGATGCGTTCGGCCAGGATGCGCGAGGCGGCGTCATGGTGCATCTGGCGCAGGTTGGGGCGGAAACCCAGCCGCCATGCTTTGGGCAGCAGCTTCGAGCCAGCCGCGTTCGTCTCGATGTTCTGCATGGTGCTTTCGTCGAGGAACCAGGAGATTTCGGTCCAGCGTTGCAAGGCTTTTTCTAGCTCGATCTTGTCCGGGTGGGTGGGTCCCAGCAGCAGCAGCAGATCGCGCGTTTTGGCGTCTTTGCCGATGGGCTGGGAGTGCAGAAACGTCGCGAAGACGGCCTGCTCGACTTCGCGGAAGCGCAGCGCGGGAATCTCGGCCGAGATGTCGCGTGCTTTGGCAAGCTCGCCTTCCAAAATGCCCGTCCATTCCTGCTTCTTGCCCTCGTACTCGTCGGTCTCGGCCACGTTGGTCAATTCGCGCGCCGACTCAGACAGGGCCACGCTGCCGGGCCTGCCAATGAAGACGTTGGTGGCGACTAATGGGCCGTTGTCCCACTGCGCCGCGTCACGCAAGGCCAGGGCGAAGGTGCGCAGGATGCCGCGCGTGCGCTGGAAGCTCTCCATGTTGGTCCACTTGGAATAGAACAGTTCGGTCAGATCGGGATGGAAGGGGTAGCTCTGCACGAAGCGTTCCTCGGCGGCCTGCATCTCCTTGCCCGTCTGCTCGTCGAGGGCGGCGATGCCCTTCAAAGCGGCTACGGCCTGCGAGCGGAAGACGCTGCGGTCGCGGATGGAGTCGGGGGTGAAGAAGCGGCGGCGCAGTACCTCGGCCACATCCTCCTTGAGGACGGGCTGCACGCCCTGCTCGCGCTCGCGCCGGAAGATGGCGTAGAGTTCCTGCGTCAACTCGCGGCCCAGCGTGTCGCTCTTGTGTGGGTCGGTAGCCAGTAGCGAGGCCACAATGGCGCAGGTCGGCACTTTGGTAGCGGCCTGAGTCAGGTACTGGAAGAAGTCGAGCAGACGACCGCGCCAGGCGGGGTCAAGCCCCACCTTCTCGCGCGCGTACATCAGCACTTCGTCGATCAGCACCAGCGTCGCTAGCCCTTGCCGCGCAGGCATCGAGAGCAGTTCCACCAGCAGGTTCTCGGCTGGCGCGCTGGCGCGTTCGGCGTCCTGCCCCTCGGCGTGCAGCAGGCGCAGGCCATCGCTGCCCGCCAGTTGATAAGCCAGCACGCTCCACGGGTGGCGCAGCCAGCGCCGCGCGCCGTCCGGGCTGACGATCTCCATGCCGCGCTCGGCGTCCAGCTTGTCGAAGGCCAGTACCGCGATGCGCGCCTGGGGCGTGGCTATGCCGGTGGTATTGCGAAACTCCTGCACAGCAGGCAGATCGGGCAATTGCCCCGGCTGGTGGGCCAGGTGATAGAGGGTGATGAGGGTATGCGTCTTGCCGCCGCCATAGGTCAGCTCCAGTTGGCGCACGGCCTTATCGTTCTGACCCGCCAGGCGCAGCGCCACATCCTTCGCCAGCTCGCGCAGGTTGAAGGTGGGATAGGTGAACGAGAAGAAGTCATACGGGTCCTGGTAGATGGGACGCGCCCGCCCCATCACCACGTCGTAGAGGTCTGCCGCGAAGATCGAAAGCGACAACTCGCCCGTCTTCAGTTCGCTGCGAAGCTGTACCACTTCATGCCAGGGTTTCCATGCCAGTTTGCTCATTGTTGTCATCCTCTTCTATTTTCTATCATGTCATCCATCCCTCTTCGTCAAGGCGGGCAAGCGACTCACGATACTGTTGCTCTCGTTTCAACCAGAACGAGGCCGGAATATTCAGAACCTGCTCTAGCTGCAATGCGGTTTCAGGCGTAATAGATGCTTTCCCTTGTATGATCTCGTTGATCGTTTTCACTGGGCGACCCATGCGTTTTGCCAGTTCAGTTTGAGACATACTAATGGTCTCTAATGTTTCCAGAAGAGTCTCTCCAGGTGCAGAAACGCTCTCGGGATGATATTCATTGGTCATTCCATCAATCCCAATGGGTACATAGGCAGGCTGCCGCGTGAGGCGACATGGTTGCTGATGTTCTCGATCCGGGCGCGTTCATCGCTGCTTGCCGGGGCCAGTTCGATCAGGGCTTGCAAGAGTTGGTGGAAGAGCTGGTTGTGGCCCAGGCCGCGCACGTCCAGGTATTCATCGACCCGGCCGACATCACCCGCCCTCCACAGGTGCATCAGGCGATGCAGCTGGTCGATAAGCGGCGGCGGCGGTGTGCCGGGGGCGTTGTAGCCCAGGCTGGCGCTTTTGCGCTGCTCCCATGACTTCAGGCGCACCGTGCTGCTTGTGCCCTCTTCTGGCTCAGGCGCGCCCTCCTCGCTGGCTTCCTCGTCGTCTGCCGCCGCTGCCGCCTGGCCGCCGGTACGCGCCAGCAGGTCGTAGCGGCTGAGCAGGTCGGCGTCTTTGAGGTTGCAGGAGACGGCGTAGAGGATGCACGGCCCAATGGGCGCGCTCTCCATGCCGAAATCGTAGCGGTGCAGCAGGTAGTAGGTGGTCACATCGTCCAGACCGCTGACGGCCTCCGCGCCGCCGTTATGGGAGAGGACGCGCCCGACCACGAAGTCGGCCACCATGCGCCGCACATGGCGCAGGAACTCTGCCACGTTCAGCGTCTGCCCTGGCTCGTTCAGCTTCTTGACGACCGGGTGCTTGCTATAGGCTTCCATGGCCGGCCCCGTCGCGGCCCACACGAAGTCCGGCCCGCGAATACCGGCGTCCCAGAAGTCGCGCAGCTTGACAATGATCTTCTCCTGCATCTCCTCCAGTACGCGGCTATCCCAGCCCGGACGCGCCGTTTCCGCGCGTTTCTTGCACACCAGCCACACGGACGACGAGAGCGCCGCCGAGGAAAGCGCGCGTGTACGATTGCCCATCTCAGTCTGAATGGGCCAACTTCCATCTACCACAAAACCGGCGCGGATGATGGCCGTGACCAGCGTCTCCCAGGCGTCGGGATGCTTATGCGCAAAGACAATCACCAATCGCCCATCGGGCTGCAAGGTTTTATAACATGCCTGGAATGCGCGGAACATTCCCTCTTCATAATTTGTTTTGGATTTATATTTATCACCCCCAAAACGGCTTGAATCGTCGATTAGTTCTCCGTCGTTGTGTTCGTGATCCCACTTGGGAGAAAGCGGATTCTGAAATATGGCATCAATTGTCGATGAGAGACCATACAAGGTGCGACGAAGCCATACATAAAAGAAGTCCATAACATCTGAGTAGGGAATAGCATCATAGTAAGGTGGATCAGTCACTATTACATCTACATCTGATAGAATTGAGCTTGTAGCTGACCCAAATAAAACATTTGGTGGGCGCATATTTTTAGGCAAAGTAACTGCTGTATCCACTGATTTGGAAACGGAATGCAGCATCGAATCCCAACTGCCAGAAGCACCTCCGATAGGAGAAGCCTCAGCAAAATCCCATTTGATAGGAAGGGCAAATCTATTAAATAAGTGTGTGATTTGCTCATTTTGAGTGTACCATGAGCATCCCGTATTCTCGTAATCTAGCATCTTTCCAATAACACAGGATATAAAACAGCTCACCGCCTTAACCCACTCTTTTGAATATCCTTGCTCCTGCAT
>JBOGTO010000622.1:0-5264 GCA_050695155.1 Ktedonobacteraceae bacterium | reverse complement strand
CCTCTACTATGAACGGGCGTGGCAAGCCGTCTCGTGGTCCTAGTAGAGGCGACCCTGGCGGTCGCCTTGCCTCTCCCATGCCTTGCCTCTCTCACCCGACTTACATTGCCATAAATAATTCGCCTGTCGAGTTGACATTTTACGAAACTGATGCTATTGTTTACAACAACAATAGTATAGAGTCTGACCCGCGTTGACCGAAAGAGTACGGGGATGGCAGCCAGCAGCGATCCGATAACTGGTGTAAGATCGGAAGGATGAGCCGCCTCGGAACCGCCTCGTGAGCGGCCCTCCCAAGAAAGTCTGACGCGCTTCCCGCGCGAAGACAAGTAGGAGGGATGGAGAGTTCCCATGCAGCATATGAACTTGAAACGAGTGGTCTTTTTCGCCCGTGCTACAGAGTTGTAGCGAAGGCGACCTCAATGTAGTGGCTTCTCTTCTGAGACAGGTAAAAGACAAACAGGGTGGTACCACGGGAGTCGTATTTTCGCTCTCGTCCCTTTCTTCCAGAGATCAGGGACGAGGGTTTTTTTATGGTCTTTTGGGCTATCTGGACTTTTTGCACTTCTACAGAAGGGAAGAGGTGATGGTTTCAACATCAATCGTCAACGTTACCAGCTATACCGGCCTGGAATTGCTGCGCCTGCTCGCGCAGCATCCCACCTTTAGCGTCACGTCGGTAACTGCTCGCAGCGCCGCCGGAAAAGCACTGGGCGAGGTCTTTCCGCAATTGCAGGGCAGCGCGTTTGCTTCGCTTGTTATCGCGGAGGAGCCGGAACAAAGCGAACTGGCGTTCGTCTGTCTTCCGCACGCCGCAGCCGCCGAATCGGCGCTAAAACTGCTACAGCGCGGCACAAAAGTAGTAGACCTATCGGCGGATTTTCGCCTGCGCGACGCCGCGCAATACGAAACGTGGTATAAGCATACGCATCCCGCGCCTGCTCTACTGGAAAGCGCCATCTACGGGCTATGCGAACGCTACCGTTCACGCATCGAAGGAGCCACGCTGGTGGCGAATCCCGGCTGCTATGCCACCGCCGCTATCCTGGCCCTCATACCCGCGCTGGCAGGCGGCATCATTGGCAACGATATCATCATCGATGCCAAATCGGGCGCAAGCGGCGCGGGTCGCAGTCCAACGCAGGGAACGCACTATAGCGAAATGAATGAAGATGTGAGCGCCTATAGCGTGACGGGGCATCGCCACCTGCCCGAAATCGTTCAGGAGCTTGAAGCAGCAGCTCGTGAAGCTGGCAACTCGCTGGACACACCTCTGCGCATCACCTTCATGCCGCATCTGATGCCCATGACACGCGGCATCCTGGCAACCTGTTACGCCGATTTGAAGCGCGACACGCCTCACGCCATTGCTACAACTGCGGAAGCATTTCGGCTATATGAAGAATTCTATGCCAACGAACCGTTCATTCGGGTAGTCGATGCGCCGCCGCACACGAAATGGACCTATGGCAGTAACCTCTGCCTCATCTATCCAATGGTGGATACGCGCGCCGGGCGTCTCCTGGTGATTGCTTGCCTGGATAATCTCGTCAAAGGTGCCGCAGGCCAGGCCCTACAGAACGCCAATCGCCTCTTTGGATTGCCAGAAACGACTGGACTTCCTTTGATGGCACTCTATCCATAGCAGAAGATGAACCAGGGCGGGGCAAGCCCCGCCCCTACCTTATACGAAAAGAGAAAACAGGTTATGGCAATTTCATTTTTAACCAATGCAGACGGAGATATTATCAATAATCATCACTTGATCGCGGAAGTCCTGCGCGAGGCGTTGCCCTACATCAACTACCTGAAAGGTAAAACGCTGGTCATCAAGCTGGGCGGCAGCACGCTGGAACACCAGCGCGGCGTCTTGCAGGACATCATCTGGCTGCGCAGCCTGGGAGCCAATCCCGTGCTGGTACATGGCGGCGGCCCATATATCAACGCCTGGCTGGAAAAGCTCAATGTGCCTGCGCAATTTGAGAATGGCCTGCGCGTTACCGACGCTCGCACACTCGATGTTGTGCGCATGGTGCTGCTCGGCCAGGTCAATCAGGGGCTGGTATTGATGGCAACCGAGATGGGCGGCAAAGCTATTGGCCTGAGCGGAACCGACGGCAGCATGGTGCAGGCAAAGTTTATCAGCGAACGCCTGGGCTTCGTCGGCGAAATCGAAACGGTCGATCCCACCTTGCCACAAACATTATTAGAGCAGGGATATATTCCGGTCATCGCGCCGCTCGGTCAGGGGCCAGATGGCGCCTGCCTGAACATCAACGCCGACCTGGTGGCGGCGCAACTGGCGGGCGCGCTCAACGCCGAAAAACTGATTTTCCTGAGCAATGTGGTAGGTATCTGCCGCCAGGATGGCTCGCTCATCTCCGAATTGACGGAAGCCGAGGCCAAACAACTCATAGCAGACGGCGTTATTAACGGAGGTATGATCCCCAAAGTCACCGCCTGCCTCGACGCCCTCGCCACCGTTTCGCGCGTGCATATCGTCGATGGCGGCGAACCACACGTCCTATTGCGCGAATTGTTCACCGATCAAGGAGCCGGCACGATGATTGTGAGAAACTGATAGCAACGAGAAGAGAGAGGCAAACTATATCTTACCTCCCTCTTTATGAAAGCATCAGTTCCTACATCGTGGGAGTCGCAAATTTTTCAGCGTAATCGCCAACGATCGGCAGCTTGAGGTATTTGCCCTGGAATGCATTGATCATGAGGATAATCCAGAGGATAAATCCTCCAATACCAACCAACCAGTTCAGCAAGAGGACCACAGTCCAGAGACCTGTAAAGATCAGCGCCGCACCCACCACGGAAAGAATAATATAGATGATCGTCAAGGCCGCATAGAGCAGGATCGATTGCATCGCATTGAAGCGCACAAAGCGGTTCTGCTTCTCCCCGAAAAAGAAGATCAGCCCGGTGATCCATCCCGCGATGTAGCTCAAACCGGCAGCGGTATTGGCCTGCATCCCCATAGAGGTAGGACCATTTGCGCCAGGTGCAGCAGCATATGGCTGTTGATAGCCACCATATTGTTGCTGTCCATAGGCAGGAGGCTGCTGGTAGGGAGGCTGCTGGTACCCACCCTGTTGCTGATAGCCACCTTGCCCAGCACTATACGGATCGTTGGTCGGCGGTGGCGTGGGAGCGCCATACTGACTCGGCTGGTCTGAGTATACACCTGGCTGATTGGGGTCCTGCCCCTGATTCGGATTCCAACTCATACTGATGTCTCCTTTTCCTCATAGATCTGAAAATGAGTCCATGAGAAACTGACTTTTGATCTGACGACTCCCGAGAGACGCCAATAACAAATTTTGTCCGGGTAGTGATTAGTAACCGCTAACAGTTTATGAGAAAACCGCACTATTCATTCCCTACTGCCAGTGTAGCCTATCCTACCTCATGTCGCTATGGGTAATGATACCGAAATAAAGTGACGCACACCATAATTGCATCGTGACTAAGTTACAGCATTTGCAGAGATTTGTAAAGCTTTTCCTGACCCAATCTGACCTATCGACTAACATGCCCCATGAGATACAATGAAGACATAACAATGCCGTCACATGGACAAAGGAGTATCTCTATGGCAAAAATGATTGAAAGCGTCGCAGCACGCGCACGCACCCCCTTTAAGAACGAGGAAATTTTAGATTTTAGCAGGCCAGAAAATCGCCAGTCGCAGTTGGCTGCGCTGGAGAAGGCCAAAAGCGAACTTGGGCAAACTTACCCTTTGATAATTAATGGCAAGAAGATAAGCGGCGAGGCCACATTCGACTCCGTCAATCCATCACAGCCCGACCAGGTGATCGGACACTTTGCCAGCGCCACCGTCGCGCAGGCCAACGAAGCGGTGCAGGCCGCCGCGAGTGCCTTTGAAAGCTGGAAGCATGTCCCGGCTGAGGAACGCGCAGGCTATCTTTTCGCGGCAGCTGATTTGCTCAAGCAGCGGCGTTTCGAGATGAACGCCTGGATGATCCTCGAAGTAGGCAAAAGCTGGGTCGAGGCTGACGGAGACACCGCCGAGGCCATCGACTTCATGGAATATTACGCGCGCGAAATGATGCGCATGACAGGGGATCAGCCCATCGTCAAAATCGAGGGCGAAGATAACCAGCTTGTCTATATCCCCCTGGGTGTGGGTGCGGTTATCCCGCCCTGGAACTTTCCCGCCGCCATCACCATCGGCATGACTAGCGCATCGTTTGTGGCAGGCAATACCGTTGTACTGAAACCGGCCAGCACATCGCCCAGAATCGCCTGGGAGTTCATGCGCGTCCTCATGGATATTGGCCTGCCGGCTGGCGTGGTCAACTTCCTGACGGGTTCGGGCGCGACCATTGGCGACGCGCTGATCGAGCATCCCCAGGTACGCTTTATCGCTTTCACCGGCTCGCGCGATGTTGGATTGCGCATCAACGAACTGGCCGCCAAACCCTATAAGGGGCAGCGCTGGCTGAAACGCACCATCCTGGAAATGGGCGGCAAAGACGCGGTAGTTGTTGATGAAACCGCCGACCTCGAATCCGCCGCGACGGGCATTGTCGCCTCCGCCTTCGGTTTCCAGGGGCAGAAATGCTCGGCTGGCTCGCGCGCCATCGTCGTTGAAAGCGTCTATGACCAGGTATTGCAAAAGGTCATCGACAAGACGAAGAAACTGACAATGGGTGATGTGACTCAACCGGAAACCTACATGGGTCCGGTCGTCGATGCCAACGCTTTCAAAAAGATCACCGAGTATATAGAGATCGGCAAGGACGAAGGGCGTATCGTGGCGGGCGGCGGGCATCACAGCCCCGGCTACTTCATCGAACCAACGGTCATCGCCGATGTTGACCCGCGCGCGCGTGTTGCCCAGGAAGAAATCTTTGGCCCCGTGCTGGCCGTTATCAAGGCGAAGGATTTCGACGACGCGCTGCATATCGCCAACGATACCGAATATGGATTGACCGGCGCGCTCTACTCTCACGATGAGCAGCGCATCGAGCGAGCGAAGGAAGAGTTCCACGTCGGCAACCTCTACTTCAATCGCAAATGCACAGGCGCGCTGGTAGGCGTTCATCCCTTTGGCGGCTTCAACATGTCCGGCACCGACTCCAAAGCCGGTGGCAAAGACTATCTGCTGCTCTTCACACAGGCGAAGGCCATCTCGGCCAAAAAAGCGCCTGGCCTCCAGCGCGGTACTGTATAAGATGTCCGTAGGGGCGGGGGTGGTGCCGGGATGGGTGGGGGCCTTTAGGGCCGCC
>JBOGTO010000621.1:0-13315 GCA_050695155.1 Ktedonobacteraceae bacterium | reverse complement strand
GGCGTAGCCCGCGCCAACCCCACACTCCACACTAATCGAACGCGCCGGAGGCGCGAATGATTTCGCCTAACCTACATAGACATTCGTGAAATTCATGATGCCGGTTGGGAGCAGTGTGAAGCCTTTCACATTGTTCGTGACCGCTTCGATATTCACGCCGTGATTAATGAACACATACGAGGCATCCTGCATAATGATCTGCTGCGCCTGCTTGTAATCCGTCGCACGCTGCCCCTGGTCGCTGCTGGCACGAGCCGCTTCCAGCAGCGAGTCCACTTGCGGATTTGAGTACTGCATGTTGTTCAGTCCGCCGCCCGTATGGAACCACGCGTACATGTTGCCGTCTGGATCGGGTCGCCCGCTCCATCCAAGCAGCGCGGCCTGGAAGTTATGCGCATCCGTGTCGCTCAGCAGCGTAGCAAAGGTCTCCTGTTTAATGTTGACGGTAATACCTGCCGGCTGCAATTCGGCCTGCACAAACTGCGCTTCCTGTGCGTTGAGCGGGGAGCCACTTGCAATGAGCAGCGTAAAGGTGACATTCGAGGCACCCGCCTGCGTAAGCGCGGCTTTGGCGTTGGAAACGCTGTAAGTGTAGGGAGAGAAACTGCTATCAAAAGCCCAACTGGTCGGCGCGATAGGCCCTTGTGCTACGACCCCTATATCCTTCAAGGCGTTATCAAGTATCTCCTGGCGGTTCACTCCCCACTCGATAGCCTGCCGCACATGGACGTTGTTAAAGGGCGCAACTTTCGTGTTGAGCATGATGCCAAAGAAGCTCAGGCCGGGAGACTGGTTGTACACCAGGTTGGAGCTTGACTTTGCCGTAGGAACATCGTTCGGCGAGATCGTATCGGCCACGTTAATGGCCCCGGTTTGCAGATTCGAGAACTCGACGCTCTCATTGGTAATGGGGCGATACTTGATGGATTGCAGGTAGGGCAGGGCGACTCCCTGGCTATCTTTCATCCAGTAGTGGGGATTGCGTTTGAGCAACAGGTGATCGCTCTTAACCCACTCGGAGAACATAAACGGCCCGCTCCCCGCGCCTACCGGTGCATTGCCCAGGTTCGTACCCGCCTTCTGCACTGCTGCCGGAGAGAGGATCATACCGGCGCGGTCTGTCAGGGTTGCCAGCAAGGGCGAGAATGGCTTCTTGAGATTGAATTGGACATGGGTCGCATCAATGGCCTGCACGGATTGCACCGTAGCGAGTTCGCTATTACGCGGCGATGCTGGCGTATTCAGGATGCGATTGATGTTGAATACGACCGCGTCGGCATTGAACGGGGTGCCATCCCAGAACGTGACGCCGGTGCGCAGCGTAAATACCAGTTGGTTCGGGGTAGTATTTGACCAGGTGGTAGCCAGGTCTGGCACAATCTGGCCCTGCGCATTGAGACCTACCAGCGTGTCATACATATTCAGCATGACCTGGCGATCAACAAGAGCCGTTGATTTCAGCGGGTCCATGGTCACAACATCGGCTTGCAGCCCCACGCTGATGTTGCCCCCTTTTGACGAACCACTGTTTGTGGTATTGTTGTTGCCACTGCCGCCACCACATGCTGCCAGGGTTGTCACGAGGGTGAGAGAAATAATTACGAGTCCGATCAACAATTTTTGTGTGCGAACCCATCTCGAAAGACGGTACATCATGGCTAGTTCCTCCATTGGCTTAGCTTACTCGATGCACGGAACTGACGATTACACCTGGTTGATAATGTGCGTGCCTATCTTATTAGTACGGAGCTGGTTACATAAAGCTCACAGGCGGTTCGCGGGTAATGGATAATATATCGCCTTACGAGATAGTATAGTTGTATAGACAGGTGGTGTCAAGGAAATATGGATAAAACAGGTATTACAGATAGGTTTGCAATACTCACCGGCTTTTCGCGTCTATGCAAAGAGAGGACAGGGCAATAGAAATAGAAGTCGAGTCTGGTGGCTAGAGCATGGCACCGCCGCTGGAGAGCATGGCGACCGCAAGGGTCGCCACTACCATACACGGAGTGCAGGCAACAGTCGTAGTATAGTAGTGGCGACCCTTGCGGTCGCCATGTAAGTTGCGCTGCGAAGGAGCTAAAGACGTGCCTGAAACTCCCGGACTGCTCAAACGCTGGTTGTTGATGCTCTTGCTTCTCGCGCTTTTGTTGTCAGCGTGTACTCAGGATAACAATCGTCCTACCACCAGCCCAACACCCACTGCTCCGCCAACGAGTGGCTACAGCCTGGCGGGTGGCGGACCTTGTGTGCAACTGGGGCAGCATCCTCAAGCGCCGTTTGCCAATGTGCGCGTGAGCCACGATAGCTATCTGGCGCACAGCGAACCCATGCTGGCTGAGAATCCGCGCAACCCGCTTAACCTGGTGGGTGGCACCAAATTCTTCACAGACCCGAAGCACTATCAATTCCAGATCGGCTATTTTGCCTCGTTTGATGGCGGTTGCACCTGGACGGATGGCGGCTTGCTGCCAGGCTTCCAGCAGCAGTTCACGCTCACCTCGGATATCAGCTTTGCCTTTGGCACGCATAACAATGTCTATGCATTGGTGCTATACGAGGCGAGTGGAGGTATGAGCGGCGTTGCCGTCTCCACTTCAATCGATGGAGGCAGGACTTTCGGCAATCCCGCCAGCGTGTTTGAGAGCAACGAAAATCAGGTCTTCAACGACAAACCCTGGATCGCCGTTGACCAGACGAACGGGCCGCACAATGGCGATATCTATGTTGTCTGGTCTTATGATTATGGCAATGATTGTGGCGCGGGTAATCCCTGTGTAGGGGAGGTAGCCTTTTCTCGTTCAACCGATGGCGGCAATACCTTTTCAAAGCCGCGTTTTATCGAGGGAAACGCGCCATTTTGCGCAAACTCGCTGCCTGATCGCCCGTCTCATTCGACAAGGTGCGATGGAGCTATTGGCGCGACACCCGTCGTCATGCCGGACGGTATGCTGGCAGTAGCCTATTTGAACTCCTATTCAGCCATTGTGCAGGCCGGAAATGCTGTTCCCGACAGGCTGCTGGTGGTGACATCGCCCGACGGAGGAGCGACCTGGACGCAGCCCGTATCTATTGCCACTATTTCTGATATCGATGGCTATTTTCCGCCCGAACGCTACCGCAATCTTTCGCTGCCCGCCTTCGCCTGTGACCCGCGCACAGGCCAGCTTTACATCACCTGGTCTGATAAAGCGACGGGCGATGCCGACATCTTATTCAGCGCATCAAGCGATCGCGGGCAAACATGGTCCGCGCCTTTGCGCGTGAACGATGACCCGTTGCGCAATGGCGCGGAGCAATTCCAACCACAGATGGCCGTCGCGCCCGATGGCGTCATCAGCATCTCCTTCTTTGATACGCGCCTGGACCCGGCGCACAAATTGATCGATGTCTACCTTGCGCAGTCGCGCGATCATGGCGCGACGTTCCTCAAAAACGGGCGCGTCACCACGCAAAGCTGGGACCCCACCGTAGACGCGCCCACCGATAGCTACGGTTCGCAATTCATCGGCGACTACCAGGGCCTGGCAGCCGATAACCTCTTCGTCCACCCTTTCTGGAACGACACCCGCACCGGCGCGCAGGAGATCTTCACGGCAGCCGTCCCAAGTGCGTGAGCGTGATAGAGCAAGGGCTATTTGCATAGCGGTACCCATTTCGCTTATAATTATCGTGTAACTGCGTTTATGTAAGTTACGGTCATATGAAGTTTTCAGCAACTGCATTATCTTATCTACCTGGTTTGAAAGGAATACGATCAATGGCTATCTCACTTAGCACAGGCTTGCTTATTCTACGGCTGGTGGCCGGATTGGCACTTGCCGCGCATGGAGCGCAAAAGCTCTTCGGATGGTTCGGCGGCAACGGTTTTAGCGGGACGTTGCAAATGCAGAAGAGGTTGGGGTTAAAACCCGCGCCACTGTGGGCAGGCATGGTTGTTCTGGGAGAGTTTGGCGGCGGACTCTCCATAGCCTTTGGCTTCTTGACGCCTCTGGGAGCGGCTGGCATGTTCGCCGCTATGTTCATGGCAGTTGCCAAAAGCCACTGGAAAAACGGCTTCTGGAACAGTAAGCGCGGCATTGAGTTTCCTCTAATGCTGCTCACTATAGGTCTCGCCATCGGCATTATCGGCCCCGGAAACTACTCGCTGGATGCTCTTTTTGGCATCGCCCTGCCAGAAACGCTGCTTTTCTGCATACTGGCGCTTGTCGGGTTGCTCGTCGATATTATTGGCCTGCTCATTAGCCGCCCGGCGGCGGTCGCGCCTGCCGAGGTCAGACCCAACCCGTCATAATGATGATAGGGGCATCGCTGCTAAGACACAATATACAACCTGCTCAATGGCACTCTTGTCATAGGTTCCATACCCACTTTCTCGCCATTGATGGTCACTTCGTGCGTGACGGGGTGAACATGTACGGGCGGCGTGGCGTTGTTGAAGAGCATGTCTTTTTTGCCGATTGTGCGTGTCTGGCGCACGGGTTGCAACTGTCGCCTGCCCCTGAGACGTTTGCTCAGGCCGGCGTCCAGCGCTGCCTGGGAGACGAAGGTGATGGAGAGCGCGCCCGCCGCCTGACCTCTGCCGCCGAAAAGAGGGCCGTAGACTTGCGGCTCTGCTGCTTCGACGGTAGCGTTGCCATCGCCCAGCGCGCCCCAGGCTGGCATTCCGCCCTTAATCACCAGGTTGGGCTTGACGCCGAAGCACTCTGGTCGCCACAGTACGATGTCCGCCAGTTTGCCCGGCTCAAGTGTTCCGACATGCCGCGAAAGGCCGTGCGCGATAGCCGGGTTGATAGTGTACTTAGCGAGGTAACGCAGCACGCGCTCGTTGGCATCTGTTCCGCCTGGTGTGGGTTGCGCTTGAGCTTGCATGGCGTGCGCCATTTGCCAGGTGCGCGCGATGGTCTCGCCAATGCGCCCCATGCCGAGCGAGTCAGAGGCGGTGATGCTGATGGCTCCCAGGTCGTGCAGGGGCGTTTCAGCGGCCATCGTAGCCGGGCGAAGGCGATGACGCGCCGCCAGCATGTCTTCTGGGAAAGCCGGGTTCAGGCCATGCACGGTCATTAACATATCGTGATGCTCAGCATGAGTATGTATCGTAAAAGGGATGGTCGGGTTGGTTGACGAGGGGATGACGTTGGGCTGTGCCACGATCTCCAGCAGATCACAGGGGCCACCGCCCGCACCTTCCGCGTGATAGGCATGAATGGTGCGCCCGTTGATGGCGGCGATCGTGTCGCTCAACTCCATCGACTCGTTCAGTCCGTCGGTATGCATGGCTACCCCTACATCCATCTGTTCCGCCACTGAGAGGCAGCAATCAATGACGGCGGGAAACGCTCCCAGATCTTCATGAATTTTCAAACCGCCTGCTCCAGCCTCGATGCTCGCCATCAATCCTTGCGGACGACTGCTGCACCCACGCGCCAGAAAGCATACGTTGATAGGCACATCCTCGAAGGTCTCGAACATGCGTTGTATGAAGAAATCGGGATTGACGCCCACGTTCCACATCGGCCCGGCATCCATCGCTACGAAGGTGGTGATGCCGGACGCCAGCGCGGTGGCGAAAAGGCGCGGGCTGAGCAGGTGAACATGGCTATCGATGCCACCCGGCGTGACGATCAGCCCATCGCAGGGCAGCACCGCCGTGCTGGTGCCGATCAACAGGTCGATATTTTCGCTGATGTCGGGATTGCCCGCCCGTCCAATGCCCACGATGCGCCCCTCTTTGATGCCGATGTTGCCCTTGATGACGCCCAGCGCCGGATCGACGATGATGGCGTTGGTCAGCACAAGATCAAGTTCGCTCTCGCGTCCCAGCCGCGAATTTGCCATCAGCCCGTCGCGCACCGTCTTGCCAAAACCCGCCAGTATCTCATCTCCATACGAGCTGTAGTCGCGCTCGATGCGAATATAGAGACTCGTATCGCCCAGGCGCAGCATATCGCCCGTCGTCAAACCGTAGCGCGCGTGATACTCCGCGCGGCTCATTTCAAACGGCATAGTCGCACCTCTTTCGTCTCCCCAGGCTCCCAGCGTACCGCGCCACCAGCCGGGATGTCTAATCGATACCCCCTGGCCTGCTCGCGGTCGAACTGCATTCGCGCGTTGATCTCCCAGAACGGCATGTGCGAGGTGACTTGCACCGGGTGCGCGGATGTATTGGTAATAGTTATTGTGATAGTGGGCCTGTTCGCATTGATAACAACAGTCTCAGGCGAGGCGGCGGGAATGATGCGCGGCGATTCACCCGACGATGTGGTAATGCAGCGTATCGGATTGCGCAGCACAATCAGCTTTGTGCCATCATCAAATAGCGGCTCGATGTACAGCGTCTCCGCCAGTTCCGCCACGCCTGCCAGCACATCATCTTCGCTGAGAAGTGACAAACCATGTGCTACCACCTCGTCATAGCTGCGTCCCGCCCGCGCCTCTTCCATCACTTCATCGCTGAGAAGCGCCACTGCTTCGGGATAGTTAAGCTTGATGCCCCTGGCGCGGCGTTTACGCGCCATCTCCGCCAGGGTGAAAATAGTGAGGCGATCCTGTTCTCTAGGGGTCAGTTTCATGGGCGTCTCCTTGCTAGTATAGGCTATGGGAGCGAGTTGTTATTCTTTTACCGGCGCTGTTTCAGTCGTTTCAGCAGCAGGTTCATGCTGGTAAGGCAGTTCGATACTGAAAGTAGTGCCTTGTCCTTCGGAAGACTCTACCCCGATATGCCCATGATGCCGCTCTACAATCTCTTTGCTGATAGCCAGGCCAAGCCCCCATCCTTTCTTTGATGAGGATTGAGCATCGGGCGTGCGGTAAAATGGCTCGAAAAGGTTGGCCTGCTGTTCTGGCGGGATAGGCGTTCCCTCATTATGTACCTGGATCATCGCTTTATCGCCGCCCTGGCTGATGCGCACCTGCACGGCGCTATTATCAGGTGAATATTTGATGGCATTCGTGACTAAATTTGTGACAATCTGACCGAGGCGTTCGCAATCGGCCTGGATTACCACAGGCGACGCGGGAAGCTCTAGCTCAATCGCGCGCCCTGAAAAGGATTGTTGTTCGGTGATGATCTCACGGCACACTGCTTCCAGGTCGCAATCGGTGGCGCGTAACGTTATTTTGCCGGAACTCAGGATGCTCAAATCTAACAGGTCATCGACTAAGTTGTTCAAACGGTGCGTGTGCTGGTCGATGCGCTCTAAAGAGGCGCGAACCGGCTCGAGCGCGGCTGGCAGTTCAGCTTGCCTTTTGAGGCGCAGCATCCCTAATTGCGCCTGACCTTGAATGCTGGTAATCGGTGTTTTGAGTTCGTGCGATGCCATTGAAAGAAATTGATCTTTCAACTTATCGGCCTTCTCAAGCTCCTGATTGGCCTGCTTGAGTTCGGCGTTGACTCGCTCCAGTTCATTAGCGTAGCCCTCTAACTCTTGCTGCGCAAACAGCATATAGCGCCGGCTGCGCTCGCGTTGAGCTGCAGGGATGACCATGATGATTTGAGCAAGCACAAAGGGAATGAGCGGAAGCGATGCATTCCAGCCATGAATAAGCGCGGGAGTCGGAGAAAGAAAATAGATATCAAAAGCCATTGTACCGAGCAGAATAGAAAGGACTGCCGGCTCTGCCCCCCAGATCAGCGCAATAATGAGCGTTACCAGCACAAGTGGAGTGTCCAGAAAAGCCTCATATATGCCCAGATGGCGTAGGCCAAAAGGGATCAAGAGGGCCAGTCCAACCAGGGGGAAGGTGGCTATGTAGCCGATGGGTGGGAGCAGCCACCACGGAAGCTGTACCATCTTGTATTTATTTGCCCGCATCTGTTGCCTGCTATAGTTACGCGCCAGTGCAGTTGAACGCTCTTGAGGCTCCTGGCCTGTCTCAGAGTTGCTCACTTACATCTCCAAATCTATGTCGCCGTTTTGTGTTCTCACTACTGGTTAAGCTACCTCCAATATAACAGAAGAATCGGGGTACCCGCAAGCATCCTGCTTGCTCATCGAAACTCCTGAATAAAATCCATACGACATATCGCTTGACACGCTCCATGCAATCTCCTATACTAAGTGTGTAATTGACACTAATCAAGAGGTGTCATTGAATTGTTATCATGTGAGTTCTCATTGTAGAAGGCAACAACTTGGAAAGAGATACACCAGGTACTATGGAAGAAACGGAAGCGCGCGATGGTTCAGCAAGCGATGTACATGATGGGGAACAGGTAAATGAGGCGCAGGCGCATCATTATGATGCCAGCAAGTATGAGCGCCCATCGGTGACGGTGGACGTGGTGATGATGAGCCTGCGCCAGCGTGATCTCCAGGTCTTGTTGGTCAAGCGGCGTTCGTGGCCGTATGAGGGCATGTGGGCCATTCCGGGTGGCTTCGTGAATATTGATGAGTCGTTGGAGACAGCGGCCAAGCGCGAATTGCAGGAAGAAACCAATGTACAGGATGTCTACCTTGAGCAACTGTATACTTTTGGCGATCCGGGTAGGGACCCACGCACGCGCGTCATTACGGTCGTCTATTTTGCCCTACTGGACTCCGAGCGATTGCAGGTGAAGGCGGGAGATGATGCCGCTAATGTGGGCTGGTTTTCGGTCTACCATTTGCCCGCGTTGGCCTTTGACCACGCCAAAATCCTCCAGTATACGCTCGATCGTTTGCGCGGCAAGCTGCAATACACTCAGATCGCCTTCAACCTGTTACCGGAACAATTTACGTTGCGCGAGCTACAGCGCGTCTACGAGATTATCCTGCACCGCCGGCTGGATAAGCGGAATTTTCGCAAGAAGATTCTCTCAACCGGTATTCTCGAAGATACGGGCGCGAAAAAGATGGAGGGAACACACCGCCCGGCGCGCCTGTATCGCTTCAATCCTGCTGCTGAAACAAAGTTGTAGGATCGGAACCAGTTTGCCAGAGAGGGCAAGTCCCAGAGGCGTTCACGGAAGCGTAGCTGTCATGCTGATAAGGACTATTGTCATTCTGAGCGCAGCGAAGAATCTCCTGGTAAGCCGAGCGCAGATTCTTCGCTGCGCTCAGAATGACAGCAAGTCGATAATCTCAGTGAGCGAGTGAATCACGATACAATCGATCTTGCTTGCTTGCAGTTTGCGGTCGCGGTCGAGCAAAATTGGTGTGATGCCAACGCCGCGCGCGCCCAGCACATCGAGGATGTAGGAATCGCCGACATGCAGGGTGTAATCGGGGATGCTGTTGGCTCGCTGTAATGCCAGGTCGTAAAGTGAAGGCGAAGGTTTGGCGTGGCGCGCCAGGGCCGAAACCACCAGGCTATCAAAATATTTGTTGAGGCCCAGTTCGTGCAAGATATGTCCCAGCGCAATGCCCCAGTCTGAGATAACACCCAGTGTATAGTGCTTCGCCTGGAGCGCGTCGAGGGTGGGCAGCACGTCCGGGTACGTCTGCCAGCTTGTATGCTGGTCAAATTCCTGTGTTATCAAACACGCAAGTTCGTAGAGACGGGCTTCGTCTCGTTCTTCCACAAACGGGCGCAGGAAGTTCATGTAAAATTCGATCCAGAAAGCGTTGATGGTGTGTTCGCTGTCCCACATGTGTCGTCTCAGGCGCGTCTCGCGGAAGAAGAAATCATCGGCATCGGTGGCGCGTCCTTGCAGCATATCCAGGTCAATATGCAGCTCAAGCTGCTTGCATATGCGCTGGCATATTTCGGCTGTCGAGGGATTGGGATGGAGTAAGGTGAAACCGGCATCAAAAAAAATGGTGCGAATCGATTGTGGCTGTTCGAGCAGCATTATGATATGTTTCCTTCAGGGTATCTCTGTTAATCGAGACAGGGGGGCAGGAAGCCGCGCCTCCTGCACCCCTGTCTCGATTAACTTTTGGCCCTGTACACGGCATCGGCGGCGGCCAGCGCAGCCCCGGCACTGGGCTGCAAGCCGCTGCGCGGCAACACATGTTCAAGGGCTGAGAGTACAGTATCGACGTTTTTGCGACAGGAGTTGTAGCCCATCAGTCCAATGCGGATCAGGCGACCTTTCAATGCTCCGAAGCCGCCGCCAATCTCAATCTGGTATTCGTTCAGTAGCCCATCGCGTATAGCGAGTTCATCCACGCCCTCCGGTAGCGTGATGGCGGTCAGCACGGGCAGTTCGTAGCCGGGCTGCGTCAGGATGCTCAGACCTAACGCCTTGACGCCCGCTCTCAGAGCCTCGCCATTGATCTGTTGGCGTTTCCAGCGTTCCTCCAGCCCCTCTTCGAGGCCGATGCGCAGGGCTTCGCGCATGGTGTAAACCAGGTTGCTGCACGCCGTATGATGATAGGTGTGATCGCCGTTCCAGTAACGGTTGAGCCTGTGCAGGTTGAGATAATAGCTTTGCACGGGCCTTTTGCGGCTCTCGATGACCTTGACGGCTCGTTCGTTGAGCGTGACGGGGGCCAGTCCTGGCAGCGCGCCCAGGCTTTTCTGGCTACCGGCATAGCAGGCGTCGATCTTCATATTATCGATGTGCATCGGCACGCCGCCCAGTCCACACACCGCGTCCACTACAAAGAGCGCCCCGTGTGCGTGCGTAATGCGCTCAAGCTCTTCGAGGGGCTGCCAGAGTCCGGTAGAGGTCTCCGCGATGGCGGTGGCGAAAACTTTGGCCTCTGGATGCTCTTTGAATGCCTGCTCGAGCGTTTCAGGCGCGAGGGGTTTGCCCAGTTCGGTTGTGAGATTGACGACCTTCGCGCCTGCGCACGAGGAGATTTCCACGATCTGGCCGCTAAAGAAGCCCAGGCTGCCCGCGATAATGGTATCGCCCTCTTCGAGCAGGTTGGCGAGGACCGCTTCCGCGCCGGAGAAGCCGGAACCGGAGACGCAAAGCGTCATATCGTTCTTTGTCTGAAATACCTGGCGCAGCAGGTACGCGGTCTCTTCCAGGATAGTGAAAAATTCTGGATCGATATGGCCGAGTTGCGGCGCCGAGGCGATGCGCAAAATACGCGGGTCAACGTTGCATGGACCAGGGCCAAGCAGCAATCTGTACGAGGGATTGATTTCGGAAAGCGCGTTTTGATAAATTTCGCTCTTCCCCATTACCAGTTGTGCCATGTGTTACCTCTCTTGCATTGCTATTGGTTTGACAATAAAACCCCTGGTCACAGTTGCGGACTTACTTAGCGGTTGCCTCAGCCTCGAACAGGTGCTGCAACTTGTCTGCCTGATCGACCGTGATCAGGTTATCAATAAACTCGTCTAACTCACCATTGAGTACGCCGGGTAGATTGTGGCGTGTGTAGCCGATGCGATGATCGGTGACGCGGTCCTGTGGGAAGTTATAGGTACGAATCTTCTCGCTGCGGTCGCCGGTCTGCACCTGCGAATGCCGCGATTTGCTCAACTCTTCCTGTCTGCGAGCCTCTTCTAAGTCCCACAGGCGAGACTTGAGGACAGAAAGAGCCTTTGTCTTATTCTTCAGTTGCGATTTCTCATCCTGGCAGGTGACGACCAGCCCGCTAGGCAGGTGGGTAATGCGTACCGCCGAGTCGGTCGTGTTGACGCTCTGGCCGCCATGTCCGGTGGAACGATAGACATCGACGCGAATATCGGTGTCCTTAATATCGATGTTAATGTCATCATCAGCTTCCGGCAATACAATGACTTTGGCGGTCGAAGTGTGGATACGCCCGTTGGCCTCGGTAACGGGAACGCGCTGCACGCGATGGGTGCCACCCTCGTATTTCATGCGGCTGTACGCGCCCCGGCCCTTCACAACGAAGGTGATGTCTTTGATGCCGCCCTGCCCCGTCTCGTTGCTATCCAGGATTTCGATTTTCCAGCGCTTATTGTCGGCGTAGCGGGTATACATGCGGAAGAGTTCGCCCGCGAAAAGAGCGGCCTCGTCGCCGCCCGCGCCGCCCTGGATGGTGACAATAGCGTTTTTATCATCCATAATATCTTTGGGTAATAGCGAAATTTTGACCTGATCGAGCAGTTGTTCTTTGTGCTGTTTGAGGCGTTCCATCTCTTCGTAGGCCATGTCGCGCATTTCCGGCTCGTCGCCGCTGGCGTCGTACATCTCCTGCACCTCGGCGACCTGGCGGTCGTTGTCGCTCAGTTCGTGGTATATTTGCGCGACCTCTTCCAGCTCGGCGTGTTCGCGGCCATAGCGTTGCAGCAGCGAAATATCATCAAGCACTTCCTGCTGTGACATGAGCGTATTCAGTTCTTCGTAGCGTTGCGCAAGGCTGGCAAGCTTTTTCATCAAATCCATCGGTGTGGGTTCTCCCTCAATCTCCTCATCCGCCCGCGCAGCCTGGACGCAAGTGGCAGGCCGCTAGCTCTCTGGCTCTTTCTCTTATCGTACCATATTTTATACTATGACGGAGCGGATGAAATCATGCAAATTAGTTTGCGTCTACAGGTTATTTGTCTACATCCTGTGTGGAATGGCCTGAATCGTGGCATAGGGGTGCGTCGCTACCCGGCGGCGAGCAGGTAGCGTTCGGTGGTAATGCGATATGCGGTTATGGTGTGCATCAGGAATTTCATACACTTCATTATATCACAATTTGGTGGGGAAATGTGAAGCAGAACCTATTCCGCAACTCAAAATAGGAGTATACTAATTTTCAAAGAAAGCATAACAACTTGGAGGAGGATTACACCATGCGCTTCTGCTTTATTCTCGAAGAAAAATATGCGCACAAGCCGATGCCAATGGTGGTGGCGGACCAGTTACAGCAATGGGGTCATCAGATCGAGGTATTGCAGCCGTATGCAGCCGTTACCAGCCTGACCGATCTCTCGCTCGCCGATTATGACGCCTATGTGCTTAAAACGGTTTCAGAGGGTCCCGGTTTGACTATTCTGGAGGCGGCGGAGGCGGTCGGCATCCCTACCATCAACAATTCACGCGCCATTCGGCTGGTGCGCGATAAAGCGGTAGCCGTCGCTTTCGCGCAAGCCTGTGGTCTGCCAGTGCCAACCACCTATTTTGTGGGGCATTATCGCGCCCTGGTGAACGTGCCGCGCGACCTGTACCCGGTGGTGGTGAAGCCGAGCAATGGCACCTCGATGCAAGATATTCACCTGGTGCGCACGTATGAAGAGATGGCAGGTTTGACGCTCGACGACAGCAGCTATTACCTGGCGATGCGCTATGTGGAGAACACCGGCTACGACATCAAATTGTACGTTACCGGACAGGAGGTTCATGCTATCGTCAAAAGCTCGCCCCTGCATGGTGTGGTGCAGGAGACGGAGATTCCGGTGAGCCGCGAAATGCTCAAACTGGCGCAGCGCGTGGGACAGGTCTTCGGGCTTGATCTCTACGGCGTGGATGTGCTGG
>JBOGTO010000620.1:0-11081 GCA_050695155.1 Ktedonobacteraceae bacterium | reverse complement strand
TCTGAGCGCAGCGAAGAATCTCCCGGACGGTGTGGTTCAGCAAACTTGATCTTGCCCGTGTATGGGGAATCAGCAGTACATAGTAGTAGCTCCTGCTGGAGAAAGCAATGATGAGCATAGATGAGGTACCTGTTGATATGCGGAGGCTGTTAGCCGGGTCAACCTTGCACCCTGTTTCCATCGGCGAATCTGGCGATCAGGTGTTTCGCATCGTTCGTCCTGATGGAACCGCTTGCTATCTCAAAATTGCAGATTCTCCCTGGCAGCGAGAAGAATTGCTGGCTGAAAAAGAACATTTAGAGTGGCTACAAGGCCGTCTTGCTGTGCCAGAGGTCTATGGGTTCAGCACTGATAACGAACGCACTTTTTTGCTTCTTTCAGAAATTCCGGGCCTGGAATCATGTGATAAGACGTTTGAACGGGATATTCCTATAGTAGTGCGCCTCCTGGCCGAAGGGCTACAGTTGATTCACCGGGTGGAAATTGTGGATTGTCCTTTTGATCGCAGGCTTGACCATATGATTGCGCTGGCTAAACGGCGAGTCGAGGCAGGGCTGATTGACGAAGCCGATTTTGATGAGCAGCGCAAAGGAACGCGGGCGCGAGAACTGCTCGAGCTTCTTATCAAGAGTCAGCCAGAAGTGGAGGATGCGGTTTTCACGCACGGCGATTATTGTTTGCCGAATATTTTGATAGAGTCATCGCCTGCCCGTATTGCTGGTTTCATCGACTGGGGGCGAGCTGGCATCGCTGATCGCTACCAGGACCTGGCATTGGCAACACGGAGTCTGGCCTACAACTTCGGTCCAGGCTGGGAACCATTATTGTGGGAGGCATATGGCCTGCAAACGGTAGACCCTGCGAAGATAGAATTTTATAAGCTTCTCGACGAATTTTTTTAATCATGTTTTTTTTCAGCAGTAACTGTTATGGTATAGGGGTATGACGAGATCTGTACCCGCTGCTCCCTTTGGCCGCTGATCGTCAGTTGTACAGGGGCAACAGCAGCCCGTACCGTCTCGGTTGGCAGCCAGGGGCGACCGACCTTGACCACCACCAGTTGCCCAGCGATATCGCCCAGGAAAGCAAAACTCTCTGAGATCGATCCTCCATAGGGTTCGATAGTAAACTGCTTCTGTAACAGCTCTGCGAATGCAGGTACCTCTTCAACTGGCAAGCCAATCTCGCTCACATAGAGTACAGAAGCCGCTCCAAAGGCTCCTTCTGTCTCGTGGTACAGGCCGTAATGCACAATATATTCGAGGATATTGCCGACGGCATCACAAAAGTAGAAAGAACGTGCGTTGAGATTGGCAAAGAAGATTTCATTATTGCCATCCTTGTGGAGCAAGGACACACGCTTCTGTACCCAGCGTTTCGCCTCGTGAAACGTATTGCGTGGGATCGTAAAGGCGACATGGTACAGGACGTCTTGATGCGTTTCCTGAAAGCGGAGGCGTGTCGTGCCGGCCTGGACAGTGAAAGAGTCTGTTGTCTCAGAAAGCTGTGGCAAGCCAAGTGTGGTGCAATAGAACGCTTTCTGATCTGCAAAATGACGTGTGTGGAGCGAAAGTTCCTGAATATGCAAAGCTTTTCTTCCTTTCCGATTGCAAAAAGTGTTGACTCCTCAATTTACCATACACATCCCGACGCTACCTTTGTCCCCACGGTTTTTTTGCTTTCATTGCAACCTTAGTTCTGGTCGCTGTTTTTCGCTTTTTCCTGCGCTTCCTGCCATGCGTTGCGTGCCTTCTGGGCCTGCGCGAAAACTTCGCCGAGATTGGGACCGCGCGTGGCTATGTGTTCGCGCAGTGTACTGAGGATGGCGATGTAGTCGGTGAGCCAGCGCGTGATGGTTTCGCTGTTGGTCAGGCAGATGTCACGGTGCATTTCGGGGCTGCCGGCGGCGAGGCGCGTCATGTCGCGGAAGCCATTCCCTGCCAGTAGCGAAGCATCGTCCCACGCCGGATTTAAGGCGGTGGTCTGCATGAGGGCGATTGAGGCTATGTAGGGCAAATGGCTTACGCCTGCTACCATGCCGTCGTGTTCGGGCGGTTCCAGAAAACGCATACGCGCGCCGAGCGCGTCGATGAGGGCGGCTACCTTGTCCAGCGCGGCGGGTGATGTGCGCTTCGTGGGAGTCAGGCAGTAAGTACACTGTTTGAAGAGGGTAGCATCCGCCGCTTCTATGCCGCTCGTCTCTTTTCCGGCGATGGGGTGGCCGCCGACGAAAAAGATGGTGGCAGGCAGAAACTCCTCTGCCCAACTAATTACCTGCGCTTTGGTGCTGGCAACATCGGTGACTACCGCGCCGGGCGATGCCAGCGATGCCAGTTGTTGCAGCAGCGAGCGCATAGTCCCGACGGGTGTTGCCAGGATAATCAATTCTGAACCGCGTGCTGCTTCGGCAAGCGATGCGCAGGATTGGTCGATAGCTCCCAGCTTGCGGGCGCGGTCGCTAACCCCTTTAGAAAGGTCAAAACCCGCTACCTGGCGCGCTGCTCTGGCCTGGCGCAGAGCCAGCCCCAGCGATCCTCCAATTAAGCCCAGGCCAATGATGGCTACTCGATTGAACATATATGGTCTCCCACCATAGTTATTAAAAATATGTGAGTTCTTCCAGCCACGCCTCTCCGCCTTCTCCCAGTGCGGCACCCAGCAGATTCGTGACTTCGTCGCTCAACCATGTCACGCCTTCCCTGCGGTACAGTTCTATGAAGCGCGGCAGGATAGTGGCGTCGTAACGCTGCAACAGATCGCCGGCGAAGCGCTCAAGCAGCAGGGTGTATTCCAGGTAGTCCTGGGGCGTGGTGTCTTCGTACCAATCGAAACCGCGCACTGTGATGGGTGTCTTGCCGTCTGCTTCCGGCTCAAATATTTCTTCGTAATGGTGGTGCAGGTCGGTCATGACGATACCCGTTGTGTGGTATATCTGCTGGTACAGCCAGAGCGCGGCGAATTGTAACTGCCACTCGTCAGCCCATAGCGGGCTTTCGAGCGGCCAGGGATGCGGGTCACAGGCGAGAAAGGCGTGCGCTACCTCGTGAAATAGTAAGAAAGCCAATTTCTCCTGTGAATACTCTCCCATGATGGAGTCAAGTTGCGTTGGCACGACCATTGTCGATAGCTCTGTCACATCCGTCCAGTACGGGAGCATGATGACTGTTTCTTCGGGTTCTTCTCGCGGCGCATTTTGCCAATCGGCGGGCGCGACGACCATAATCTCCATTTCTGGCGCGGGCGTACCGAGCAGTTGTGCCAGCAGCTTGCTCGCTTTGTCTATAGACTGAAAGACCCACCGGGCCAGGGTATCCTGTCCGGTGGGGTAGTAGACGGTGATTGGCTCCGCGAGCGTTTCGTAGTGTTCATACGGGAAGGACATGTATACATTCCCAGGGAGCCGCCAGCGCGAGCGTGGCTCCTACCTTTCTTGTTCAGTGGTATCGAGAGTTGAGCGTGGCGCGTCGATTCCCAGAGGCGCGTCAACTCCATTAAGAGCATAACGTTTCCAATCCTCAGCGCTCCTCTGATTGCGGAAACGCTGGTAGAACGTGCCATAGAGGCTGCGCAAGCGGCTCGGGCTAATGTGTTTGCCGCCATCATAAAATTCAAGCGCAACCTGCCCAATGGAATAGGTAGCCGCGCCCGCGATAGCGCCTGCTACGAAGTCGCCCCCGAACGGCACGGCTTTGGCGGCTTGCTCGGCCAGGAAGCGCATACCCGCGCCGCCCGCGATGGTGATGAGCAGTTCGCGCGCGTGCTTCATGGCGTCCGTCGAGTCCATCTCTTCGCCATACAGGGCGCCCAGGCGCAGCACAAGACGAATCTGTGTTCCCAGCAGGATGGGAATATCAATCAATGGAATGGGTTCCAGGCCAACCACCAGGCTAGCCAGCGTGGCATTGCGAATGATACGTTGCGCGGCGGTGCGGCGATAGGCGGGTAGTTCGCGCCCGATGACCAGTGCTGCATCCGGGCTGGCCTCGATCATGGCGGGTATCAGCTCCTCGGCGATGTTTTCGCCGGTGCGCGCCGAGACGGGGATGATGCCAGGTGTTTCAAGCTGTACGGCGATCTCGTTGGCTAGCACGTCACCCGCGC
Organism: Ktedonobacteraceae bacterium; assembly: GCA_050695155.1. Taxonomy (GTDB): domain Bacteria; phylum Chloroflexota; class Ktedonobacteria; order Ktedonobacterales; family Ktedonobacteraceae; genus CF-113. Next base: position 6,980 of record JBOGTO010000620.1, on the reverse strand, counting down.
CGTGCGTTTTCAAGGTATCCACCTTGTTTACGGCAATAATGGTGGGCTTGTTCAGCTTTTTTATGGCGGCGTACAAATCGCGGTCTTTATCCTGCAAGCCTTTGGTAGCATCGATCAGCAGCACGATGACGGTTGCTTCCTCCATGCCTTCTTCCATGCGTTCTGGCAGATGGCCGGGCGTGTCTATTAGAGTGAATGGGCCGAAGTCGGTGCGTACCAGCGCGCGCGTGGTGCCTTCCTCCGGTGAAACTGGCGAGATTTGTTCGCCTTTGAGCATGTTGAAGAGCGAACTTTTGCCGCTATTGGCCTGCCCGACAATTACGACCGTATGTTTTAGCCCTTCCAACACTTCTCCCTGCGCGTGTTTCATGTTCATGGAGTTCATGAAACTGCGCATCGACGAAATGCTGGTTGGCAACGACTTGAGCGTAGCCAGTCCTAGCTCGCGCATGTTTTTAGGCCGGTTATTGCGCAATACACTTTCGTATAGTTTGGTAAAGAGATTGCGCCTATCTTGCGCAGCCTCCGGGGGTTGGTTCAAATTATTGCTAGCCACGCTGCGTTTCCTCCGTACTATGATCTTCTGCTGCAAGCGCCTGTCTGCATTTGATTGTACTACCTATCTGAGTTACGTACAAGATGGCTGGAAGTTTCATTCAGGGCTTGCCCCCGCCCTGGCATGGAAGTTTCATTCGATGCGGATGCGCGGATCAACGATGGCGTAAGCTACATCGGTCAGGGCGTTGAAGATCACGACGGTAGCGCTTGTGAGAACGACTGTAGCCTGTAAAACGGGATAGTCGCGCTGGGCAATTGCGGTGAGTGTGATTTGGCTGACGCCCGGAATGTTGAAAAACTGCTCGGTGATAAAGACGCCCGTTACCAGAAAACCTAACGATGGACCAATCACTGTAATGAGTGGTATGCAGGCGTTACGCAGCGTATGGCGGTAAACCACCCTGCGTTCGGTTAGTCCTTTGGAACGCGCTGTGCGTATATAATCCTGCCCCAGCGCTTCCAGCATGGAGGTTTTAGTGAGCCGGGCGAAGTAGCCATAGCCGGTAGTCGCGGTAATCAGAACGGGAGCAATGCGCGCTTGCCACGTATCCCAGCCGGCTACAGGTAAATTGGGCAAATTATGCGCGTAGAGAATCACCATTAACACCTGAAAACCGACGATAAGCGCGATGTCGGGCATGGAGTAGAGCAAGATCGCAATAAACGTGAGGGTTGTATCAGCCGCTGTATTTGAGCGCAACGCCGAAATAATACCGGAGGGTATACCGAGCAAAATGGTGACGATCAATACCTCCAGGCCAAGCTCAATCGAATAAGGCAACCCTATGCACAACACGTTCCAGGCCGGGCGTTGCAGGTAATAAAACGAGTACCCGAACGACCCATGTAACACGTTATTCAGGAAGTTGTAGTATTGCTGATACCACGGAAGATCAAGTCCGTAGGCGTGTTTTAAGTTCTGGTAAATCTGGGGCGTGGTATGATTTCCCAGCAGAGCTATGATGGGATCGCCTGGCGCAAAGTATCCCATGAGGAATGTAATGAAACTCACGCTTAAAAGCACAAAAATAAGTCCGACGAAACGGCTTATGATAAAGCGAATCAAGTTGGCACCTCTTTGAAACGCGACACTGGTTCGTACTTCGTATAGTCATCGCTAATGATTTCGAAGCACATGATTATAATCGGTACAATAGCATTGATATTCTAGCATACTTTTCAGCTTAAAACTATCTGATAGTTTTGTTTTTGGCGAAGCTCTGCATTACAATATTTCTTGAGAACCGGATTCCTGGAAATCAGAAAGAGGCACAATTGAAGACAACACAGAGCGAAAACGTTGCGGAAAAGCAGCAACAAGAAGAAACAATCACCTACGCTGGGTACCATGGCATTATTACGGGAGTTGACCGCTCCTGGGTATATGGCGGTTTCCCGCTGCCCGATGGCAGCTTCTGGCGTTACCGCGAGCCAAACGCGGCAGTCGTGGTGGAGGGTGAACGTTTGCGCGTCACCGCCCAGCTGACGCGCGCTAACAACGATGTGCAAATTCTCGATAATGCCAAAAATATGTACTTTTCTACGCGGCGATTTGAGGTGCCGGAAAAAGGCGAAATCTCGTTTGAATGGGACTCACAGGCGCGTTGCGCGAATACGGCTGCGGGCGACCTTTACGATGGTTTCGTCTCGGTCAACCTGCTTGACTTTACCACAGGCGTCGCGCTCGACTTCTTCGCCTGCAATGATGTGATCGCCACCGTTTACGCGCTGCTGCCTTTCCCCGGCGTGCCGGAACCCCTCGATGCGGAAGACGCACAGAAGCCCAAATACTTCTGCGATTTCAATGAACTCTCATTGCCCACGACCCCCGGCCAGAAGCACCGTTATCGCATCAGCTATCACCGGGGCAAGGATGAAGTGAGCTTTTTTGTCGATGGGCAGAACGTCGCTACCTATAGCGAGGCGCCGGTCAAGATGAATGGCTTTATCATTGCGCTGGGTCTGATGACCGAAAAGACCATCGATCAGGGCAAAAGCATCTCGGTACACGGCCAGGTGCTTACCGGCGTGTGGGGCAAATTCACGATTACGACGCGCAGCGAATAATATCAATCCAGTTGTTCCAGGCATTCTAACACGCGGTCAATTTCGGCGGTCGTATTGTAGTGCGCCATGCCCAGGCGCAGCGCGCCGCCCTGTTCTTCGAGTTGCAGGCGTTCCATGATGCCCAGGGCGTAGTAGTTGCCGTCCCAGGCAAAGATGGCGCGCGATGCCAGCAGCTCGGCCAGTTCGCGCGGCGTGTGACCATCGATCGTGCAAATCACGGTGGGAACGCGCTGCGCAAGCTGTTGGGGGTTGGTGATGCCGTACACATGGATGCCGCGAATTTCGCGCAGACCCGTCAACAGGTAGGCCGATAGCCCGCGCTCGTAGTCCATCAAAGCCTGCATAGCTACTTTGAGATCATGTTGTCGCCCGGTATAGAGCGATTGTCCATCGGCATTCTGAAAAGCGTGGCTATAATAGGCCGACTGTTCGCGCCCGACCATCGCCAGGTAGTCTATGACGCCAACCAGCCCGGCCAGCCCTTCATGATTCTGGGTACCTGTTTCCCAGCGATCCGGCGCGAGGTCGCTGGCGGGACGCACCTTGTAAGCGGGAAACCTGTCTAAAAGCTCGGCCTTGCCATATAAAATGCCCAGGTGCGGCCCGTAGAATTTATATGAGGAGCAAACAAGAAAATCGGCGTCGATTTGCTGCACATCGATTGGTCCATGTGGGGCGAATTGCACGGCGTCGATCCAGGCCAGCGCGCCAACTTCGTGCGCCCAACCAATGATGGTTGCTACATCGTTGATGGTGCCTGCCGCGTTTGATGCATAGCCCACCGCTACTATTTTTGTGCGCTCGTTGATTTTGCCACGTACATCTTCCATATCAAGCGTGATGTTCTCAGGATGCACATCCACTGTGCGTATGACGACGCCGCGTTCCTGTAAAGCCAGCCAGGGGGCGACATTGGCATCATGGTCAAGTACTGTCACCACAATTTCATCGCCTTCCTGCAAAGTTTTCCCAATGGCGCGGCTAAAGGCAAAGGTGAGCGTGGTCATATTGGGGCCGAAGACGATTTCGTTGGGACTGCTCGCATGTAAAAAATCGGCCATAGCGCGGCGAGCATTGGCGATTACCTCGTCGGTGCGGCGGCTAGTGGCAAACGCTCCGCCCGTATTGGCGTTGGCTGTGCGAAAATAGGTCGTCATGGCATCAATGACCTGCAATGCTACCTGCGTGCCTCCAGGATTATCAAAATACACGACGTGCTGATCGTCGATCTCCTGTGCCAGCGAAGGAAAATACGTGCGATACAAACTCAAATCGAGTGGTGGCATTTTCGATGAATCTTCTTTCTGTAGTCAACGTTTTTGATGTACTTACTATTGTACACGATAAGCTGCATTTGCTGACGGTCATATTGAGATATATGCACCGTTTCTGGTTTGTCGAGGTGAAGAAAGATTCATAAAAAAGGTGGGTATCCGCGCGGATACCCACCTTTTTTAATTGTTCGAGAATGAGTTTCTCTCGTGGAGAGAAGTCATCTCGACTTCGTCATGTTGGAACCAGATTGGTTCTTTCAAATGTGTTCCTTCGAGTTCAATATGGTAGAAACAAAATGGTTCGTCGATGTCAGGATGGGGAATGGCATCGACTGTTCTGATGGTTCCCTGTAGCCCTCTGAAAGGGCTATAGCTGACGACACGCACACGACTACCTGCTGGAAATACCTGGTTGCTCATCAAGGGGGATTGCTCCTGTGCCTAGCCCGTTGAGGGAGAGTAGTGACTACATTTCTTCAATTATACAAGAAGCATACCTTCCAGGCTCGAAAAAAGCAACAAAGGAGCGGTGAAATAAAGAATGAGTGAAATCTAGCTGGCGCTGCTTGACAGCCAGTGTGCCAGGTGGTAGTATGGTATAAAGAAGTAGGTATTATTTCGTATGATTGGAAATATTGGACAAATGCAGAAAATATTCATTACGGTACTCTTGCTAACAGTCTGCTCACCCGTGTAGGCAGTCACGCCGGGCTTACATGGGTAGGAAATGGCACTTATTGATTGATGCGCCCGTTTGCAGAACCTCTACTGAACTGTAAACGGTAGGCTGATTATTCATCCTGCTTGCATCTCCAACGTTCCTCTCCTCCCTCGACTTCATGATTTGGGTCGCCAGGCATCGCTGTTTCCCTGTTCTTGTTGTTGCCTGTTCTGCGACATTCTGTATGTTTCAGCAATTAAATTCAAAGGATACATTTGTCATGTTGCAAGTTAATCATATTCACCTGTCTTATGGCCCGCGTCTCATTCTGGATGACGTGTCATTTACGGTGGCTCCGGGCGAAAAAGCCGGGCTGATCGGCGTCAATGGCGCGGGGAAAAGCTCACTTTTGAAGATCATCGCCGGATTACAGGAAGCCGATAGCGGAAAAGTGATGTTACCGCGCTCATGCGGTTATCTCTCGCAGGATGTCGCCCACGAAACCTTTGTGGCCGAGGGAAGCACGGTGCGAGACTATATGTTCAATAGCATTGGCCTGGACGCGGCTATTCAACGCTTTGAGGAACTTTCTCACCGGCTTGGAGAGACCACCAATGGCGATATATCGCTGCTGCTGGAACGCTTTGAAGAGGCGCAGCAGACGCTTGAACGCCTGGGCTACTACGAGGCCGATGCGCGCGCGGAAGAGTTGATCGCCGGTCTGAATCTGGGTGGGGTGACGCTGGAGCGTTTAGTCAGCACGCTCAGTGGCGGCCAAAAGACGAAGCTAGCGCTGGCGCGGCTGCTTTTCCAGGCTCCTGATTTGCTCCTGCTCGACGAGCCGACCAACTTCCTTGATGTGGAGGCAACGGGCTGGTTGATGGAGTTTCTGGAAGACTATCGCGGCGCTCTACTAATCATCTCGCATGATCTGGATTTGCTCGATCACAGCATCAACAAGGTGCTGCGTCTCAACGAATTTACCCATAAGCTTGAAGAGTATCGCGGAACCTATTCCAACTACCTGACGATTACGGGTGATGCGCTGGCTTTGATGGAGCGCACGAAGGCGCAACAGGAACGCGAGATTGCTCGTTTGCGCAAAACCTCGGATAAGTTGCGTGGCTATGGAGCGTCGCGCGTCAGCCAGCGTATCAATGTAGATAAGCGCATTGCCGTGCTGGAGTCCAGCAAGCCGCAAATTCCACAGACCAGCCGCCGCATCAAAATTGATTTTCCAGTGCGTCATATCAGCGCCCAGATTGTGCTGCGGGCCGACAAATTGAGCAAGCGCTATGGTACGCGGGAGATTTTTCACAATATCAGTTTTCAGATCGAGCGCGGCCAGCGCCTGGTCGTAATCGGTTTGAACGGCGCAGGTAAAACCACGCTGCTGCGCGCGTTGCTCGACTTGACGCCACTCAACGCTGGAAAAGTGACGATGGGCGACAGGGTACGTCTGGGCTATTACGCGCAAGAAAATGAGGGGCTGGATTACGACAATACGGTGCTGAACGAGGCACAGGCGATCTTGCCCACCGATAGTAAGCGTGTGCGCGGCATACTTGGCCGCTTCCTTTTTAACGGAGATCGTGTTTTCCAGCAAGTAGAAACGCTTAGTGGCGGCGAGAAGACGCGCCTGGCGCTGGCAAAGATGGTACTCGATGGTCCAAACCTGCTGATCCTCGACGAGCCGACTACGCACCTGGATGTCATGTCGCGCAACATCATCGGCGAGGCTCTGGGCAACTACAATGGTACTATTATCGCCGTGACGCACGATGTCGAGTTCGTGCGCAACCTGCGCCCCGATACGCTGTTGCTGATGCCGGAGGGGAAAATCATGCCCTATGATGTGAAACATGACGAATTGTTGAAGCGGGCATAAAAATCACTTGACAAGCTTTGCGGGATGTGGCATACTCTTGAAGTCACGAAAAGTCAATCACCTGATCTACATAGTTGGGTGCGCCTGTCTGTCGTGTAGCTCGGTGCTAACCAGCCACGTTAAAGTGGCTCCTCTCAAGGATTCCATTTCCTGGAGCATTATGACAAGCAACGGTTTGTTGCGCCTATTTGCATGTACGCATAAGGCGTGTCAGATCGAATAGCTGGTTGTACGCTTTTCTCTCTTCAAGAGAGAGCAGGAAAACGAGTTTTTTGACCGGCGAAAAACTGATCAATAAACCCCTTGACAAGATACTTGAGATGTGGCATACTACTTGAGCTACCGCAAATGAACGAACTACCCGTTCTGCTTCATTTGTGAAGCAAGCGCCAGATGGCGAAGTCAGTACCTTGACAATTGAAAAGTGGAAGCAGAACAGTAACTGTAGAACGGTAAGAACACGAACAGTTTCTGTCAATTCTGAAACCAAACAGAAGAATCTGCGAACAAGCTAAGTGTCAGAAACTTAGCC
>JBOGTO010000619.1:0-31502 GCA_050695155.1 Ktedonobacteraceae bacterium | reverse complement strand
GTTCCAGGTCGGCGGCGATGGAACTGGCAGACCCCGCTCGATTGGTGTACGCGCCCAAACGCAAATTTTCTTCGATTGTCAAACCGCCGAAAAGCCGCCGTCCCTGTGGTACCTGGGCCAGGCCAAGCTTTACGATTCGTTCTGCCCGGTAGCGCGTAATATCTCGTCCCGCAAACACTGTTGTCCCCGTCCAGCCCGGCAGCAATCCCGAAAGTGTGGTCAACAGAGTAGATTTGCCCGCGCCATTGGCTCCCACCAGCGCGACTACCTCACCGCGCATTATCTCAAGCGAAATATCCCATAGCACCTGCGTCTCTCCATAGCCGCTACTTAGCCCGCGTACCTCCAGTAGCGGCTTCTCTGGCTGTAAGGAGTTTACGTCCTGCTGTGTATGAGTTGACATAGTCACAATCACCTGTCCTCCCCGCTCTGCGGCAGGTCCTCCAGCGTTATGGGGGATATGGCGTTATCCTCCTGGGTACGTCTCTTTGCGTAGCGTTCTCCCAGGTATGCCTCGATTACTCTGGGATCTGAGAGTACCTGCGAAGGCCTATCTTCCGCGATCTTACGCCCGTGATGGAGAACGAGAATGCGGTTGGATACATTCGCAATCGCGCGCACAATGTGTTCGATTACCAGGACGGTCACTCCCGTTTTATTGATCTGCTGGATGAGTTCTACCGCCTGAGCTACCTCAGTAGCGGTAAGTCCCGCCATCACTTCATCAAGTAACAGGAGTTGTGGATGGGTTGCCAGCGCGCGCGCCATCTCCAGCCTTTTGCGGTCAGCAATTGTGAGTTGATCGCCTTTGAACGTGGCCTTGTGCGCCAGGTTGACACGCTCTAACACCTCGTCGGCAATGTGCAGCGCCCTGGCGCGGTCAAGCCCGCGCTGTCCAAAGAACGCGCCCACCATCACGTTCTCGCGCACATCCAATCCCATAAAAGGCTGTGTAATCTGGAAAGTACGCACGATACCCAGGCGCGCCCGCCGGTTTGGGGGCAAACGGTTGATGTCATGCCCCTGGTAGAAGATGGTGCCGGAAGTGGGAGCCATAGAGCCGCCTACTAAGTTGACCATCGTGGACTTGCCAGCGCCGTTGGGTCCAATGACCCCCAGTATTTCCCCTTTTTGCAACGAGAAGCTTAGATTATTCACCGCAGCTAACCCGCCAAAGCGTTTTGTCACCCCCACTACTTGAAGGAGCGGCGTGTCATTCAATTGCGAGGAATCATTAGACTCCGTTGGCCGCGATAAAGCGTCGGACACGTCGCACTCCTTCTAGCAGACGATTGGCGCGCGGCATTCCCGGCGCTGGCCTGCGAACAAACTCCTGGATAAGGCGCAGGATACCTTGCGGGAGGAAGATGGTGACAATTACGATAGACAGTCCGAGTAGCGTATTATGCAAACTAAATCCGCTCGTCTGGAGTTGGAAGGAAGCATATTCAAAGGCAATCGCGCCGAGGATTGGGCCCACAATAGTACCTGAGCCTCCAAGTACGGTCAGCAGCACCATTTCGACAGAAATACTCACGTTGAAGACGGTATCAGGATCAAAGCCCGTTGCCCAGTAGGCATACAGGCCGCCAGCAAGAGCAGCCGGTACCGCGCTTAAAACAAAAGCTCCTACTTTATACCAGTAAGTGGGAACGCCTAATGCTTCGGCAGCCTGCTCGCTCTCGCGTATGGCGATGAGCGCATAGCCGAAGCGGCTGCGCGTGAGGAAAACGGTAATCAGCAGGCAGAGCAGGGAGAGTCCCAGGAAGGCATAGAAAAAGCCAACGTAGGAGGACAGGCTGGGAAGTGGTAAGGACATCAGGCCGCCACCTCCACCACCAACATCCCTTACCGTTACAAGCTCGCGCAGAGCCTCGGCTATGCCAAGTGTAGCAATGGCGAAGTAATGGCCTTTCAGCCGCAGCACCGGCAGTCCCAGTAAAAAGGCGAAGAGAGCGGCGACGAGCGCGCCCACGATAAGTCCTAACCAGAAAGGCTGGTTGCCAAGTAACATCAGCCCGGTCGTATACGCGCCGATGCCGAAAAATACGACGTTGCCAAAGGATGAATAGCCAGTGAAGCCACCAATAAAGTTCCAACTCTGCGCCAGCACCACAAACATAATGATGAGCGTCCAGGTATGCAAGGCGGAGGCATCGCCAAGTACCGGTACAGTTGCCACAAGTCCCAGAATTACCAGCCCACTAATCAACGACCACAGCCATTCACGGCTCTCCTTCGGCCTGGGAGGAAGGCTCTCGATTGTTGAGGACGTTTGCGTTTTCGTACCCGATGACATAGGCTCCTCTATCAACTATAGAACGGCTTGCCCAACAAGCCGTTGGGTCGCACGATGAGTACAGCAACCAGCACCGCAAAAGCGATGGCGTCGTCATAGCCGGGACCGACTCCCGGTATGAGCGGGACAACGGTTTCCGCCAGCCCAAAGGCAAGCCCTCCTGCTACTGCTCCCCAGGGAGTACCCAGTCCACCAAGCACAACGATGACAAAGGCGCGCAGCGTGAAAGCGTCTCCAACGGAAGGATTGAAAGGATAAAGCTCTGACAACATAGCGCCAGCCGCTCCCGCCAGTGCCGCCCCAATAGCAAACGTCAATGCGTAGGTATGCCTGATGCTGATACCCATGAGGCGCGCCGCGTCGCGATCCATGCCGGTTGCCAGGATTGCATTGCCGGTGCGCGTGCGTGTGAGAAAGTAGTTGAGCGCCGCCGTGAGTACTATGGCTACCACTGCCGCGATAAGGTGATCGAAAGCGATGTGAATCGAGCCAATGTCGAGGCCGTTACCAGCATAGGCCGTATTGATGGAACGTAGATCGCTGCTGAAGAATTGTTGTATCAGGTCAGCAATGAGCAGGTCGAGGCCGAACGTCAGCAGAAATGTTACCAGTAAGGGGGCGCGGATGACACGATTGATGGCAACGTACTGTACAATCCAGCCAATGACAAAGAGTACAGCCATCGTCAGGGGGATGCCGAGGTAGGGATCGATGTGCAACTGCGTATAGAGCCAGAAGGCTGTATAAGCGCCAACAATGATGAAGGCTCCATGAGCCAGGTTGACGATGTTCATGATACCCCAGACGAGTGAGAACCCCAGGGCTACCGCCGCGTAAAGACTGCCGAGCAGCAGCCAGTTTACAAAAACCTGTCCAACGGCCATACGATTCTCCTGACATGACGAAAGGACGCCCAGACCTGCCTTTTATGGACCCTGCCAGAAGGGGGACGCAATACATTGCGCCCCCTCCTGGTTTCCAGTAGGTTTCACCGGACGGACTGCCCGCCTTTACGAGAGTGGCGGCGTGGGATACGTGAGTTGAGCATTGGCTACGGTAGGCGGATAGACCGTTACAAGACTCCCATTCTGTATCTGGATGGTAGCCATCGGTTTAAATGTATTCGCGCCCGTAGAGTCAAAACGAATCTCGCCATAGAATGTCATAATGTCGAGGTTCGCTAAGGCATCACGAACCTTCACCGGGTCAATCGAGCCTGCTTTTTGGATGGCATACTCGAAAGCGAGTCCCGATGCAGTAGACTCCGCCGATTGATAGGAAGGGTTATGCCCAAATTCGGTTTGATACAACTGGTTGTAGTTGGCCGGTGTGCTAAAGACATCAATGCCGTTGTACTTCTCCTGCGGCGTCCACTGCGAGCTGCCCAGCACATCGTTAGCGGTCGAGCCGAGTACGGTAATGAAGTCGGGCGTAGCTGGCCCAACGGTGAAGGCGTAGAGTTTCGCATTGATATGCAGTTGCTTTGCCTCCTTCATCGTGGTGACTGCTTCATTCTCATGGCCGGAGCCAAGTAGCATGTCGGGTACTGTGCCACCTGGCCCGGAGGTTTTGAGGGCAGTCAACACGCTTGTTAAATCCGTCGTGCCGGAGGGATATTGTTGATAGTAGACGACCGGCAGGTTATGGCTTGAGGCGTAGTCTTTAGCCGCCGCCGCAACTTCTTTCGAGAATGCATCATCGGCGGAGATGATCGCCACGTTCTTTGGCGGAGTGGGCAGCGCCAGCGCCGCCTCCAGCATCACTTTCGCATACTCGGAAGCCGGACTCAGCACACCAAAGATGTAATGGAACCCCTTTGAGAAGATGGCTTTGGCCGCGCCGTTCCCCTCTACCATTGGTATCTGGTACTGCTCGGCGATGGCCTCATCTTGCAGGGTAGCGGCAGTGCCGTAGGGACCAAGCAGGAAGTTCACCTTGTCGGAGGTGATTAACTGCTGCGTGAGCTGGGCGCTTTTAGTAGGGGAACTGCCATCGTCGTAATACTTGAGCTGCACCTGGTAGCTGGTGTTGCCAACCTTAATGCCACCATGCGCATTGACCTGCTTGACCCAGATCTGATACCCCTCGAGCGTGAGATGCCCCTCTGTCGAAGTCGAGCCTGTCAGCGAGATCGGCGCGCCAAATAGCAGCGTTTTGCTCGTGCTGCTGCCGTTGCCGTTACCGTTGTTGCTGCCACCACAGGCCGTCAACGCGAGTGGAAGGAGTAGCGCAAGCAGGGCCAAAATAGGGAGAATGCTTCGAGATAACCTGTGACCATCTGGCGTGGGTACCCGGAGGAGAGACGATAAAAACGTGTCAGGATAAGCTTCCATTGGCTATACCTCCATATGTGCTGATTTCCAGCGATTCCATCATGCCTACACGGAGCGCAGTTGTCTACCACCCTGCTAGCTCTCACAGAGTGGTTAAAAAGAGCCAATGCCTGTAACCTTTGTTTGAAGGAAGCCTCGATGCTGGCTAGCGCTTCAGTACCGCTTTGTGCTTCAATGCCACTATGAGGGAGGATTGCCTTCAAATCGCAGTACTATGCAGGTGTCGGTATTTGTAAAGTATCACAAATACTGCCTATTTGCAAGAAGTCGATTTGACTTCACAGAAACTCATCCTTAAATGTCTGCACAAAAGGGAAAAGTTATGCAAGTGATTCAAGGTCAGGATAGTATTCCTTGACTAACCTTTTACAAACGTTTACACTTATCATACAGGACTGCATTTGTTGACTTGATAGTAGGCAACATATCCTTCAAAGCCAGGCACGTAAGGAGGAGGAAGCATGGCACTTCAATATATCCCTTGCGCCCAAAACGATAACAAGGGTGAGCAAATTACGCGCAATTTCCTTATGAGTTCGCTGGCTCATACCGATGGCAAGTTGTTAGGAAACTATCATCTGCCTGTACGAAATAGCACGCGGGAATGCGATCTCGTCCTCTTCAATCAGCGTGGTATCTGGATTTTAGAGGTCAAGAACTGGCGAGGATCTATTATCATTGACCAGGTGAACTGGCAACGCGACGATGGTCTGATTCAACATAGTCCACTCATCAGCGTCGAGATCAAGGCAAAAATTCTTGCCTCGGTCTTAGAACAGGCTGGATACAAGAATATCAGCGTTGTCGGTTTTGTTGTGCTGGCTCAGGCCAACTCGGATTTGCAAAATAGTGACAATATCACTATCAGAGAGCCGCGAGAGGACAAGATTTTTCGACTTGATGGCCGTTTAATCCGCGCGCTGACCGGGAGAAATTATCTTTATAAAGAGACCAGTAAAGAATTGAGCGCAGGGCTTTTACAGCGAATTGTTTCCACTATCTTGCCGCGCGCTATTGACCCTGAGCAGGAACGCATCGGAGACTCCTATCGTATTTTGTACGATCTCGGTCCGGGTCCCAATGAGGTATTTCATGCTTATCAGGCTGCCCATTTACATATTCCCGGATGGTACGCGCGCGCTAAGAAATACTATACGCCCAGCGCATTTTCGACCGGAGAGCTAACAGACGCCCTTTATCGTTTTCAACGTGATATGCAAGCACTGGTGAGGATAGGGAAGCACCCTAACATCATGCAGGTCTATGACTATCAGCCTGATCGTGATAGCAGTGACATCCACTGGCTATTGCTGGAATGGATTAAAGGGATCAGCTTACAAGATCGAATTGAAACTGGCCCGAAAATTCCTTTTCAGGAACAATTTCATATCCTCTCCGATATGCTAGATGCCCTTGACTGCTGCCATAGTAGAGGAATTCTACACCGCAATATTACTCCTGCATGTATCTATTTAGCCAACGATGGCACTGCTAAACTCGGAGACTTTGATTTTGCGCGTGTGCCAGATCTCCCAATGACACTCACTTTCGCTGATCAGCCATTTCTTGTAAAAGCCCATCGTTACATGGCCCCCGAATTGCGCGCCAATGCGCGAGATGCAGACGTTTGCTCAGACCTCTACGCTTTGGGAGCTATCTGGTATGATATGATCATACGCCCAGAATCGGGCGAAAAAATCGACTTCTCGCGGCTAAAGGAGGCTGAACTCCCGCTCGACGCTCGTGATCTGCTGATGAGATTGTTAGCCCCTGATGCAAAAGAGCGACCAAGAAATGCGAAGGCAGTGAAAAGGTGGCTGGAACAGGTATAAGGATACACGATTCTTTAGATATGGCACTTCAAAGCGAGATGATGTGCGCTGTGTTATCCCAACTTGCGGAGGCCAGGTATTGCCCGTCTGGCGACCAGACGACGGCATTCACCCAACTTTCGTGTCCTCGATAGACATGTAAAGCCTGCGATCTGTCAAGCGACCAGATATGTACTGTCTTATCCCAGCTACCAGAAGCAAGCCGTTTCCCGTCCGGCGACCAGGCTACTGTTGCTACTACATTTTCATGTTGAGTAAAGACGGATCGTAACTGAGCCGTTACTGCTTGCCATATTCTTATAGAGCGATCATCGCTTGCGCTGGCAACATACTCTCCATTCGGCGACCAGGCAACGCACATTACTCGTTCGAGATGCCCACGACAAATACGGGTGGGGATAGTACCAGCCAGGCTCCAGAGATGGATATTGGCATCACTATCTCCTGATGCAAGATATGGACGAACAGGAGACCAGGCTACAGAATGGACGACGGCAGTATGCTGCTGATAGGTGAATACACGCATACCTGTGACAGAATCCCATATTTGCACAGTCTTATCATCTCCAGCAGAAGCAAGATATTTACCATCAGGAGACCAGGCTACAGAGCGTACCGGTTCTTGATGTTCCATGTATACCGTCTGACTGTAGCCGGTGGTAGCCTCCCAGACATGCACGGTTCTATCGAGACCTGAGGATGCAACATATTTACTATCAGGAGACCAGGACACACTCCATAGCTCATCAGTATGTCCATGAAAAGCATAGACTACCACTCCACTACTTATATCTCGGACCACGACTGTTTTATCTGTACCTGCCGAGGCAATATATTGTCCATCAGGAGACCAGGCAATCGTGCGAATGCCGCCTTCTCTCTCTTCTTTGAAAATTCTGGTTACTAGAGGAGCTACTGCTGGCTGTGGTTGGGGTGAAGTTGGAGACTCGGACACTTGAATTCGTCCGAGATGTACGACAAATTCACGCATACTGGCAAAACGCTGCGCAGGGTCTTTGGCAAGCATCCTCAAAATCAATTCGTCAGCAGCAGCAGACAGGGATGGGACAAGTTCGCACGGAGATGGAGGCTGGACCGATAATTGACTTTCCAACACGTCCTCGTATAAACCAACAAAGGGAGGGGAGCCAGTGAGCAACTCGTACATAATGATACCCAGCGAATATTGATCGCTCTGGCGCACTGCCATGCTCTTGATCTGTTCGGGGGCAATATAGGTTGGTGTCCCCTTAGCCATCTGCACACGATTGGGGTCCCAGGTATAAGATGGAATGGCAATGCCGAAGTCTCCCAGGAGAATCGCGCCATCCGGTCCCACGAGCAGATTTTCTGGTTTCAGATCGCGATGCACGATGCCTTGATCGTGAACTGCTTGTAGGGCCTGGGCGATTTGAATTGCGTAAGAGGCAACGCTGTCCCAGGGTACTCGTGTACCTTTCGGGTGGAGCTTGCGTAAGTTGCCACGCGGCATATATTCCATGACGAGGAAAGCGCGTCCACGATCAAGCCCAAAGTCTTTGACGCGCACGATATTAGGATGCTCGATACGAAAGATGCGCGCCTCAAAGATGAATTCGTTCCAATCGAATTTATTCTCGCCAGGATTATTTCCTTCCGACGGTGTACGTAATATTTTAACGACGACCGTCTCATTCGTATAGATGTGTTCAGCGAGGTAAACGCTGCCAAATGTTCCGCCATCGATGCGGCTAATGAGTTGATAATCAGCGAACCGTTGTCCTGAAAGATTCTCTTGCATACACCTACATTCCTATCCAGGCTGGACTTTTTCTGTTAATTTTTATATTATACTACTATAGGCTTATACTGTCATGGATTTCCCTAAAGTTGTTGCTAAATGTATCAACTAAGGTAGGAGAAAATGCATTTGTTCATACTTACAAGTTCGCTACTTTTTTAATAGACATAAACAATCAAACAAGCAGGTAGAAAGGATGCCGTACATGACAACTAACGTCGGCCCGTATAGCCGCTCTTTGAGCCGCCAGTATCCAGGTCTCTTTGTTATTTTACTGGATCAATCGGATTCAATGAGTCAACTGGTAACTCATAATAATCAGAGTAAAGCGTCTCTAGTTACCAGTTACGTGAACGCGATCATTCAACGATTAATCGAACTTGCTCAGGTTGAATCTAAACCAGGAGGCAAGAATGAGACACGGAAAAAGTATGCCTATCTATCAGTAATAGGCTATAATGATATCGTCTCCTCACTACTTGGTCCAAATTATATGCCAGTTGATATTCCATCGCTTGATGGACGAGAGCTAGGAGAGCTTCCGATCACACGAAAAATTCTTGACAGAAATGGCAATGTCAAGGAAATCATTCATTCTAATCAAATTATCTGGATCAAGCCCAATGCCGAGGGAAACACGGATATGGCACAAGCTTTTGAGGTAGCAGAACGAGTCGTACAGGGGTGGCTTACATCCCCACCAGAGCTTATTTCAGAAGAGATGGGCTATCAGGCTGAACGTTCTCAATGCTTTCCCCCCATTGTGATAAATATCACCGACGCCAAAAACAATGGTAACAAGAATCCTCAAAAAATTGTTGAGAGCATCCAGCAATTATACACCGATAATGGCAATGTGCTGGTATGTAACTGTCATTTTACCAACGAGCCAAACGTTCCCTGCACATTTCCAGAAAGTCTGGAAGAAGTGAGAAAATATTGCCAGGTCAAAGAAGATTTAGAAGTAGCGAAACGCATGTTTGAGATGAGCAGTGTCATTCCAGAGGAACTGCTTAAACAGGCTCAGCGCTATATGGAAAAGCCTATTAATTCCGGTGCGCGTTGCTTTGTCTTTAATGCCAGCCCGGAGATATTGCTCAAATTCTTAAGATGGACGACACTTGGCAATTTAAAAGCAGGAGCAAGAATTTGATGAGCGGACAGATATTCTCTTTTACGCCTAAAAAGCTCCTCAGCGCCGGCATTTCTCTCGGGTTATTGTCAGTATTGCTTGCCATTGGTCTGGCTGCCTATTTATCCATCTTTAACCATATCATTACTCACTTGAAGAGCTATCTTTTACTGGGCATACCTGCCATCCTGGGCTGTATTGCTGTATGCCTCTGGCTTAGGTTCTACGAGGTACCGGAGCCTGTTGTCAGACTTCAGAACGATAGGCCAGCCCTCCTACCTGAGGGCAAAAACGTCACACCACAAGACAATACATTGCAGGAGGAAGAAAAATCAGTTCCTCAATCTGTAAATGATACTCAATTCATAGAGCCTACTTATCCTCAACCTGCTAACGATACTCGATTTATAGGCCCTGCATTTACTTTGCCTATCTACGGCTCACCTGATACAATACATCTTCCTCCAGAGACATTTCTGCTTGAGCAAGAAACACACGTAACTGAAAGTTCGACTGCTCAGCAATCACATATGCCGGATATTCCTACCCTCAAGCCGATTACTCAGTCAATACCCATATTCAAAGTGCGCGAATTTATCTATCCTAAAGAAGGCAAAAAACCGGAGAATAGCCAGGACAAGCTCGCCTATTACTGTGAGGGAAATCAGTGCCGATTTGCGGTCGCTGATGGCGTCGGCAATAGCTTTTTACCTGATGAATGGGCGCAGATTCTGACCAATAATTTTGTCAAGCGTAATGAAGATTTCAAACATGGCGAGGATTTTGTTCCCTGGCTCATCGCGTGTAGTCGGCAGTGGTACACATGGGTTGATGAACAATGGATTCCAATTGTGCAACAACGCCTGGGTCGCTCTATTGACTGGAGCCGGGACCGCGCTAGAGGAGCGCAAGCGACATTTATTGGTTGTTCTTTTGATGCCGCACCTCTGATAAACCATGATCCAGCGCGCGTAAATGTCATGACCATCGGCGATTCGGTTCTTTTTCATCTGCAACCTCCCCGTCCTTCTCAAGGGCAATGGCGTTACAACTCTTATCCCGGCATAAGGCCTGAAGAATTTGGCCCGGTACCATTCACTCTGGCAACGCGATCTGATTTGATCGAGCAAGCCTGGCAGACGGCACAAATAAAAAGGTTTGATTTTGAATGGGGCGATATCATTTTGCTAACAACGGACGCGCTTGCAAAATGGATAGTAACGGATGTGCAGCGCGTACCAACACTTCTAACAATGCGCGACAAAGAGGCCTTTGGCGATTTTGTTTTGCGCGAGCGGAGTGAAGGGACGCTTGAATTAGACGATGTAACCTTACTTATCATCTATTTACAATAACCCGATTCTGTTTTATTATTCAATTGAGGTAATGTGCAATGCTAAATGATGCTGATCTACGCTGGCCTACACGAGATGACTATAGGTTTGCTATAGAGGATTACCCAAAAAATATCCTGGATGCCAGCCTGTTGCGGCAGGGTAAGCCCAAAAGCATGAATACGCATATCCTCAACTTTGGTCATCCAGACTCACATGCCTGCATTTACCGTATTGGCAATACCATGATACGGTGCTTTTGCCAGGCTGACGATCATACCTATCCACCAAATGATATTTTCAAACGATATAAAAGTCTTGAGCAATTTCTCGCACAAAATCAGTCCACGCTCTCCGCGTTCATACCGGTTAAGTATGTTCCACGCGGGATTCGGGTCAATTTTTTTGATAAAATTACAGAAACTCACTTTAAGACAACGGATATGCCATTGGTTACGATGGAGTATGTATCAGGCTATAGTCTCAATACCTATATCGCGGAAAGCTGCCAGGCAAATGGGCAGCAAGTATCGCGGAAACTGCTTTCACTATGCGATGCCTGGACGCGCATGATACATGAGATGGAAGAAGCACGTATAGCCCATGGCGACCTCGATCTTTCCAACGTTTTTGTGCAAGAAGATGTAGTCAAGCAGAATATTCATCTCAAGCTCATAGATTATGACAATACCTGGATTCCCGAATTTGAAAGGGACTATCCTCTTCCTGAATACGGACATGGGCCGTTCCAGCATCCCGCATTTTATGATACACCAAACGCCATTTTTAACAAAGAGATCGATCGCTTTGCCGCACTGGTCATCTACATTTCAATCAAAGCACTGGCACTACGCCCCAGTCTCTATAAAGATTTTGGCGTAGACGATCATAGACTCTTATTCACTCCCGAAAATTACGAAGATGAGCAAAAAAGTAAACCTACTAGAATACGAGAGTTAAAGGCTCTGCGCCTTGATGGGCTGGATGATTATATCGAAGAGTTACTTAACTCACTCCTGGAAAATCGGATGCCCGCCAGCCTTGATACGATTGCTGCCGGGCAGATTAGCAGGCCACCGGTGATCCTTACGTCACAAGAGCCTGCCAGTCCATTACAAGCGATTGCGCAACAGGACCTTCGTAGTGCAGTGGTGCTTCCTGAAGGATATCGTGAGGTAATCGATATCGATTGGAACGATCTCCGTCCTCGTAAGGAAACACCGCTACAGAAACCACCGCGCGTGTCCCCCGCACCCACCAGCGCACAACAATACCCACAGCAACAGCAGCAGCTTCCAGCACAGCAGCCCATGCGCGCTGCGCCGGTACCCGCGCCTATCAACGCGCAACCACAGCCTGCGGCGCAACAACCGGAGCCTGCTCATGAGCTTTATCAAGAGCAAATGCCTTATCAAGGACCCAGGCCCATGCCCGATAAGGTACGACAAAACAGGATCACGTCACAAGATAATCCGAACTGGCGACACCCCAAACCTAAAGCTGATCTCATGAGGGAGCAAGAACTCGCAAAATCGGCCGGGCGTCAGGGGCCTCCCACTACAGCGGCCTCCCAGTCTTCTGCCAATGCATCCCCGTCACCGGCTGGAGAACAGTTGGATTCGGCCCCTCTTTCCTATCGCTATGAGCCTGGAAACTTCACCGGACATAATGAATCTACAGAAGAAATCACGCCTCGTCGTCAGTCCTCCTCGCCCACAAACAAAGTACCATCAAGGCAGCTCTCTTCGCCAAACTACATGATGATCGGGGGGATTATCGTGGCTCTAGCTCTTATCATAATCCTTTTAGTGATCTATTTCGTGATACGTTCTCACACGGGTGCCAGTCATCCCCAGATGCCGTATCAGCAACTTTCATTGTTCGCGCACACTCCACCGCATCTTACTACTGGCTCATTTACTTCTATCTTCTATTCTCACAAGGGGATAGCGCTATGAATCTGCTCTGGATTGTTCTTATTTCATCTATTCCAGCAGGTCTTTCCATTCTTCTCTTTCTCCTGCGTAATAGTATCTCGTTTCATCAGATTGAAAATGAGACTTTAGATGAAGTCTCTATAAGTCACGACAGCCCAACTGAAAGAAATCCACCCCCCCTGGCAAGGGTTATCCAACCACAGGAAAAGTCATATAGAATCCCGGTATCTCCTGAGTTGGAGCGGCCTCTTACAGAGGGACAACGCAATGCTAACAGAAAAGCCGTGGAAGAATTCGCTGAGTGCCATTATACAAAGGCTACCGAGATTGTAAGAAAGAGCCTGAACAAAGGTGATTTTCGCTGGCGCACTCTTCTCGATGCGTTAGAAGCCGAAGCCCAGAATTACCCATCAGCAGGGTATTCTTTAACATCCGAAATCTATAATAAATGGTTGCCCAAAAAGGACGCAAAGAATATCGAAACTGCGAGCCAGTGCCTGGTATTTGGAACGTGGTATACCAATATTATAAAGAAGCCAGATGAAAACGTGGCAACCACCTGGCTTCTCATGGGCCGGACCTATACGAACTTGCCAAAGTTACTGAATCGCCCGGAAGCCAATTTTCAAAGGGATGCGCAAGAATGTTTTGATAAAGCCCGTGCGATTACTGATCCTGTCACGAAAGCAAAAGGTGAGGCAGAGATGCGGAACCCATAAGTGACATTTTACTCACTACATCTTCTCGTCTCTCAAGAACACAGGGAAAAGGGGCATCAAGCAGTCTCATGCGTCTATTTGACTCGCGCCAGTTCGCGTTCAGACCTCATAATGACGAGCAACGATTGCGCGAGAAACACGACAGCAACAATCATAGCGAGGTCAAACCATACTGGATTTGCCCGGAAGATGACGTGTGTTAGAACTGCCAGTCCCAGAGCGAGCAGGCCGAAAAAATTATAGAAGACGAGTGCGCCTCGTTTAATACGCTCCATAGGTCGTTGTAACCAGAGCCAAAATACGCCCGAAAGCCCCGCAACGCCGCCGATAAGCAGAAGAGAAAAAGCTGTCTCGTCAGTAGGGATGTGAAATGGGAGGGACAACGATGGTACAAATGGCCGGGTTAGCTGATCAGGCCAGAAAAAGAACGCGATGATAATGAGGGCTAGTAAGCAAAGCGAGTCAAGAGCCGAGAAAACTTGCGTAACCTTCTTTATCCCCTTTGATCGTGTGTGATACCCGTATATATTACGATCCTGCTTGATAAGTTGCCAGAGAGTAAACAGTATGGATAGAGCGATAAGCGCGATGAGACCAATCAGAAAGAACTGCCACAATTCAAGATTGGATTCGTCCATCGCGTTATTTCCGAGGGGCGGCATCACCTGGTTCGTTTCTCGTAATGAAAAATAGACGATAAACACGATTGAGCAAGATAGCATCAGCATCTTTACTACTAATCTGAGCGCATTGAACGGTAATTCAGGGTGCACATCCTCACGGCCCTCTCGATAGGGCAGGCAGATGATAATCATCAGTAAAAGCAAGAGCGCACTCAATATACCTATCCATTGCATCCATTGCATACTATTTGCCTGTGTATTCATTGCGTCAGGTCCTGCTACATGCCAATTTGCGATAAAGACGATACTTCCTCCCACAAGCGCGAGACTCGCGAGGACTTGCGCAATCAGAAAGTCACTGAATCTGACAAAGCCAAAGAACACTTCAATTCCCAGCAAAACCAGTAGCGAAAAGAGAGTTATGTTGAAATGGGTTAGATCAAATGGATGCATAGCAAGAAAAGTAACACTCGCCTCCGGGGTTGCCTGCGCAGGTAACAAAGTAACAACTTGATTGAGAAACAAGTAGAAAGGGACAACCAGTAATACGAGGAGTCGCCCTAAACGTCTCGTGGTATGGCGGTCGTACAAGAGCCACAGGAGATAGCACAGGAGAATAGGTACGCAAAAGAGTTGGGCAAATGTGAACATACCAACAACAGCCTGCACCCCAGGAAGCGCCAGGAGCATGACAATCGCAAACAGGATGCAGGCGAGCGCCGCACCAAGTAAGTTTTGAGCGATGGGTACCATTTTCCACATCAGACCTGATATCCAGGCAAAAAGCCCAAGCACGCATAATAACACGAACAAGACAGGCAATGGGGAAATATGTAGATAGCCAAGCATAAAGAAACTGATGCCTGTGGTGGTTAGCAACATCCCCAGGTAGGGTACAGGGTCAGCTCCGGCAATCGAGCCAAATATGCCACTGGATGAACGCGGAGATTGGGCCGCCTGAGAGGGCTGTTGGGGTAGAGTGGCTTTCCGCCTTGCATGGTGTTTTTGTTTTACTGGTTGTGAAAGTGGTCGAGATGGAGCAGCCACTGCTGCAACCCGGTCCATTTTTTTCACAGCTTGCCGGGGTTGTTGGGGTGAAACTGGTTCAGGTTGTTTGGCGGAACGCGGATCGAGACGTGCTTTGCCAGACGCGGCTTTCTGCGCCGGAAGTGGAGCTAGATTGGTCGGCTGCTTCTGTTTGCGTGGCCTGCGCGCGGCACTCCAACCGTTTACTGCCTGTTTCCCAATCCACTCAACGTTCCGTCGCACAAATGGCATAAACGATTGAATATACCATATCCCAATAGCCGTGAGAAACGGAACCATTTTATCCAACAGCCGACCCCAAACGCCCGGCAACTTATTCCCTCTGGCGAGGGACATGTAGAGTTGTAATGCCTGACCAGTGCCAGGATCGTAGAAAGGATTGGTGGCAGGCTCATTCTGCTGGACATCATTGGGCAGTGTCGTGTTCGATGATGCTATGCTAATTGAGCGAAGTGCCTGGAGAACTTCATCAGCGCTAGCATAACGATCACCCTTATTTGTAGACACTAGCTTCAGCAGCAATCGGTCAAGCGAAGGTGATACTTGCTTATTATAGTCCTGCGCCCTTCGAAAGTAGCAAGGCTGCGGGCTGTTTTTTGGATGGAAGCCAGTCAGACAATGATGCAGAGTAGCGCCGAGGCTGAACAGGTCGGAACGAGGTTCCGTCCCCGGGTTTGCCCCCCAGATAGCTTCCGGCGCAGCATAACCGAGCGAGGCAAATACCAGGGTATCAGCCACCTTATCAGGATTGAAAAAGCGAGCGATGCCAAAATCGATCAAATAGATACTATTTTCCGTTGAAACCATTACATTTTCAGGTTTGAGGTCGCGAAAAATGATGGGGGGTATTTGCCGGTGTAAGAAAGATAGCACATCGCAGAGTTGCATAGCATAATTGACCACTTTGTCGATGGGGAGCTGCTGCTGTGGGTACGTGCGCATGAGCTGCAACAGGTTTTGCCCTTCGATGAATTGCATAACCAGGTACGAGCGGCCACCTTCGTTGAAGAAAGCAAAGATTTCGG
This sequence comes from Ktedonobacteraceae bacterium, assembly GCA_050695155.1. GTDB lineage: Bacteria > Chloroflexota > Ktedonobacteria > Ktedonobacterales > Ktedonobacteraceae > CF-113. The sequence goes on along the minus strand of JBOGTO010000619.1, from coordinate 15,441 downwards.
GGATATGAGGATGGCGTGCTAAACGTTGGAGAATAGTGGCTTCTTTCTCAAACTGCTTCTGTGCATCAACAAGCTTGCTGGACTGTAGATTATCCTGCCGCATCTCTTTTACAGCAACAAAACGTCCATATTCCGTATCTCGCGCTTTATAGACGCGCCCCATTCCACCAGTCCCCACAACATCTTCTATCTTGTAACGCCCTCGCAGGAGAACACCCCTGGATAGTGGTTCGTTGCCCCCCATGCAACACCTCTCTCAGCCATTTGAGCCGTAGTTTATTTGCGATCAGTCCATAGTAATCTGGTGTGTTGATAGAAAAATTCGTTACCGCCCCGCTTCCTCGGTTTGAATGACATTGGGATTAGTCACGCCGTTATCAACGGCTATTCTCTTTTTCCGAGATTTTTCTAATCGCTCTTTATATTCAGGATCATAAAATTCGTCAGGAATCTGCCTGTAGACTTTATATTCTCGAGTAGGAAACACAACAGTCCGAGCTTTTCTAAAATAATCCCAAAATTTCACATGGCCCTGCTCTATCTCCGCTACAGCCATTTCAAAAGCGGCGGGGATTAGGCGCTGGGAAATGTCAGAATAGGTATAACGATGCTGGCCTTCGGAACCGGGTAGTCCACGAGGATTTGTGAGGGCAGCAAGCCAATTAACATCTTCCTTATTTGGCGCGAGATCTTGAAGTAATCGCTGGAAAGCGTCTTTGCGCTCCTCATATGTAGGTCGATCAAAATGAAAGACCGAAGATGCGCGGCGCAGGATAGCAGAATCAAGTGATCCAAAGAGGTTTGTCGAGAAAATCACGCCGAATGGGCGACCGCGCAATCTGTCAATACGCTGAATAAGCGTATTGACGCCAGCATCATCTTCGTGGTGCGTCTGCGTGCTGCCGCGCGCCTGCGCCAGTGAGTCGGCTTCGTCAATCAACAACAAGATGGGGATGTGTTCTCTCTCCTGGCAGCGTTCAGCTTCATCAAAAGAGCGCGAGATGTTTTGGGTCAACTCGCCTACATGCCCACCTCCACGTACTTGAGCGCTAACCACGAACAAGGCGAGCTGAGACGCGACCTGGGCAGCCTGCAATCTTTCAACCAGAACGTGTCCGATACTACGAGCAAGCGCGGTTTTGCCGGAACCTACCTCTCCCTCTAAAATAATAAGTGGATAGCGATCGCGGAGGGTTTGTAATAATGTAGGGGAAACTTCGTTTCCATAGGTATTCAAAAGCCATTGCTCGATGGCGTCGGGCCTGAGCAGAAATTCCAGTTTCCGCTCCATATCCTGCTTTATACGATCTATGCCTACCAGCGAATCGTAGATAGCGCCATATTTATCATCGGGATAGCGGATGACTTCGGAAATGAAGGTCGAGATGTCCTGGCCCTCTTTACTCGGCTCGCGATAGCGTGCTACGAAGAGGGTCGAGGGATCAATGCGTGTGGCAAGCGGGGGAGCGATATTGGTGAGGCGGGTATGAATGATGTAGGAGCCGACCTGCAAGTGCATTTCTCGCCCAACCTGGACAGTTTCCCCGGTGCGCAATCCCGCTTTAATGTAGTTTGCTACCATACCCTGCAATGAGACATAAAAATCTCGATCGATGGCTTCTTCGGATGCCCCCCAAAACATCCATTGAACCTGCTGCACAGTTTGTTGACCGGATTGTTGCATTCTACTTGATTCCTCTGTTCATGTTCCTGATGATTGATGGAGCGACTTACTCATTTCCCAGCATGTGCTTTTTTCGTTGGTCTCTAAATGTATGCTGTGGCTCTTTTTGTGGCTCGCGCTCCACTGGCTCATCAATCAAAGCTTGCTCATTGAGTTCGGTTATCAGGAGACTTTCTGCGACTATTGGATCAAACCGATCAGACGAAATATCGGTATGCTGCGCGTCCTTGTATACCTGCACAGTGCCTTCTGGCTCCAGGATAACATGATAGCCAACCGGGCCATTAAATGCATCCAGTTCGATGCACCCGCCCATACTACGCACCTGCACATTATTATACTGCATAAGCTTGAGGACTCGCTGGAGACGGTCTGCCAGCTCGGTCTGCATCTTATTTCTGATAGGATGAGCATATTGCTGAACGCGATCAAGCATCTGGCGCGTTAGCCTACCGGAATGGTCTTCCTGCAACTTCCTGGCGACCTCCGGTTCAAGCAGGTAGATACCCCGGGCGCGCAGGGCGGAGAAGATGCGCTCGGCCTCAACAATACAGGCATCATCCAGATAGCCGCTGAAGTCGTAAGAGACCTTACCTTCCCTGGATATAGCGAACTCGACCAGCTTATCATCCGGCCTGCCTTGCGCGTTGACACCCACTTTGACAACGGCCACACGCATCATTTCATCATTTTCCTCGACGGCAGGTTGACCACCCGCCATAGCCTGGAAACCCAGGTCGGTCAGCGTGGCAGCGATGGTCTCTGCAATTGTGCGTTGTTGAAACGCTTGAAGTTGCGCAAACAGTTCTTCTTTGAGTAATTCGACGTGTTCAGCCAACGATGTAATGTGTTGCTGTCCGGTCAATGAAGTACGTTTCCCGATCAATTGCGCTTCATTATATGTTGTGGTTATTCTCTGGGTCAAGTCTTGCAGCTTTTCATACCCGCTCATACGAGCCGCTTCGGCCTCTTGCGCCATTTGCTTCAACATCGACAACTTGCCGAGGATAGTATTGACCTGGCTCTGCATATGACTCCAGCCATCCAGCAGGAACTCTGATGCGCGCTCAGCGAAGGTATTGACAACCTGCTGTGCCTCCGCCGCATAGCTCGCCGCCTCATCAAGTTTATTGTGGAGGCGGTCGTGTGACATGGCAATGAGCCTTGTCACCCTGTGACTGGCTTCAGCAAATTCGGGGCGCTCGTCTACCTCCGCCTCCGAGAGGATTTGGTTTACGTAGTAGAGCTGCGACGTGATGACTTGCAACTGGTGTTCTACCCGGCCATGCAGGCGTTCCCTCCCCGATAGGGCCGACTCCACATCTTGTAGTGCCTCTTCAAGTTCGCGCGTGGCATCCTGTATTTCCTTCACCGACTTCCCCAGCGCGCGTTCAGCTCGTTGGATCTGATACAGGGGCAGCTTCGCGGAGCGTGCTGCCGAAATGGTCAACAGCAGTTCTTGTTTTGCCGCCTGCTGCTCGGTTTCTTCAAGCGACGCCACGAGCAGGCTGGCATCGGAGAGCGAGGCGCGTACTTGCTCCACCCGTTGCAGCAGCGTTTTTTGATCCATTGCCTTTTGAGTGGGATCAAGCGCGCCAGCAACCCTGGCTTCAGCAGCGCTTGTAATATTTTGTATGAGATGATATGTAAGATTCCTGCTTTTGGTATTGGCTTTATCAAGAACCGCCTTATATGCAGCTAACCAATCCTTATTTGACTTCTCGCCAAACTCATAGAAAGCCTTATCAAGAACCTTTACGGTTCGCACAACTCCATCTCCAACAAGCACGGCCACTTCTGTAGCAATATTCAGAGGCGCGGATGCAATTATACATACCTCGCAGTCTCCTTTAGTACTCATTATCCTCTCCTCCATCTCTACAATGAGCTAGCGTTTTAGCAGTCGCTGTCGTTCCATAACAAGAATTTCTTGTTCTAACTTCTCGCTATCGACCGTTCCATCCGCTCGTTGAATACGCGCAAACACTCCGGTTTTGGGCAAAGCGGGTAGCACGGATTGAAAGTTGCAGGCGCGGATAGCAAGCAGGCTCTGATAGTCGTAGACGGCTCTATTGTGATTGGGTTTATAATCCTGCACCGCCCGGTGCAGATGACGAGATTCAACAGCAGGTATGTCATCCGGCCCTGGCACTATCTGTTTCTCCGCGAGTTCTTCATAGACCATCTCGATGGCCCGGCGCACAATGATTTCGATGCCTGCTCCAGTTATTCCCAGTTCAACGGTCTGCTGAGCTGCTGGCAAGAACTTTTCTAAATCACTTCTTGTTGGACTAAGATGACCATATGCGTCGGCTGCGTTCTGCTGGGTCAGGTCGCCTCCATAGCGTACTCGTAGATTATTAGCACTATGCTTGACAATGGTATGCATCATGGCCGCGAAAATACGACATGACTCTTCGACATCAGGAGTCAGCAAGGGTACAACGCGATCAAAGCGGCGCAGCATGGCTTCATCTATGATATCAGCTCGATTGGTAGCGGCCACCCAGAGAATCCGTCCTCGATTAAGTGGATTGCTCATTTCTTCGAGAAGGCGAGCAAACATACGAGCGCCTACCCCGCTATCGCCACTCTGGCCGGTGTCACGACGGGATATAGCCTGGTCGATCTCATCTATAAACACTACTACCGGGTGCAGATCCTTGAGCAGGTTAAGCACCAGTTCCAGATTGCGTTCCGAACTACCCACCCATTTATCTTGAATGCTGCGCATCTTCACCAGGTTAAAGCCACTTTCCGTCGCCAGAGCCTCGGCGATGATGGTTTTCCCCGTGCCGGGAGGACCAGCCAGTAGCAGGCCACCTGGCACCAGGGGCGATTGCTGGCCGCTCAGCATGATTTGAGCGCGCTGGCGCAAATATTTTTTCAGGTTATTCAAACCGCCGATTTCGCTGAAGCTGCGCGTAGGTGGCACGATTTCGAGGAGGTCCGCGCTTTGCGCCTGGATCACTTCGGCCTTTAGCTGCTGAACATGCTCCTGTCGCAACATAGGAGCGATTTCTTGCGTAGCATCGGCAAGGAGGGGATCATTCCTGCGCTTCTGGAATTCAGAGGCGACGCGGCGACTCATATTGTCGATGTCAGTCAGCCTCATGCCTTGTGTTGCGCGTGCCAGACGATTCGCCTGGACTGTTTCGATCAGACCAAATTCCGCCTGATTCATCGGCACCAGGCGTGGATGCGCGTTGGTCATTTTGAAACGGAGGAAAGCTTCTCGCTCATTTTCATCTGGCAAAGGAACGCGAAGAGCACGGCATCCGCTGCCTTCTGCGTAGACGCTAGAAGGAATCTGGGCAATATTGGTCGTTAGCAAGATAATGAGGTTTTTAAGCTGCCGGATTTGAGGATCGAGCGCCCAGCGCTGCACAACTTCGAGGGCCTGTAACTGTTCGCGGTCTCCCTGACCCTCGCCTAGATGATAGGGAATCAGCTTTTCAGCATAATCCAGGACGACTGCTACCGGCGTTTCACGCTCCTGGTGTGGGTTGAGCGGGTCTGAGCCTTTCAGTTGCATTTGCAAGACGCGTGTAAGCAACTTGAAATTCTCTGAGAGGTCGGTTGGTAACTGAAGTTCATCGTTCTGCGTACCGGTAGCGCGTTTGTCGCGTTGGGGAAGCGCGCGCATTGATTTATATATGTTTTGCAAGTGCTGCATGGCCGGGCCGGATTGCTCCGGCTGTACATTGTGTTCGACTGACCCGTTCATTTTTCCCTGGGTTCGCTGCATAACATCTTCAGCCGTAAGGCCATTCGCAAGTGAGTAAGTGTAGATATACTGGCAGGATAGTTCGTCGAAGAGAAACTGGTACAGGTATTCGCGCAGGGTTTGTGGAGTTTGTGAGGTAGATTCCAGCATGTTTCCTGCGCGAATATATTTTCCTTTGCCGCTATCAGACCTCTGATCCAGGTCAATGATATAATCGGTAATGTTGAAGTGAAGCACAAACTGCCTGGCGATACGCCCGTTATAAAATGTGAGCAAATCCTCGATCCAGGGCGGACGCACGCGCTGCTGTTTCTGTCGCTCTATACCAGGTAAATTTACAAGATTCATAGCTTCTCTTCTCTAGCCGCACAATGAAAGATGCTTCACATGCATCTCTAATCCCGCCGAGGCGCACAGAGCGAGAAACTCCTCGATGCGCTCACGAGAGCCCTTGAACGAGATGCTTCCGTCGTCCCAGACATGGACCAGGAAACGGTCAATTTCTGCTGGCCTCTCCATAAAAGGGCCAGCAGGTAGAGCTGGAATCAGACGCATGGTATTGTTTTGTTCTTGTCCCATATCAGCCTCATATGTATCCATAATTAATCCAGGTACGGGTCCTTCCTGGGTTCATCTTTTACGCGTGGCCGCGAGGGTTGTCCCTGTCCCTGATCCATGAGCTGTTTTACCCCGCGACGCAAATCCTCCAGGTCTTGCTCCAACTTTCTGATATCTCGATCGCGCTTTGCAAGCCCATCATTCAAATTTTGTTATTTTACCCTGAACCACGACACTATTTGTCGCAAGTGCGCAACTTCTTGCTGATCGCGCGCCGCCGTTTGCAGATCAAGTTTAGCCTTGTCTAACTGAACTTGCAGCGCAGCGTGCTGCTGTTGTATATCTACGAGGTCCTTTTTGATCTGGGCAGCTTCAACCCTGGCTTTGTACTCGTCGTTCTCCTTACTCTTCAGTGCATCTTTTAGTGGCTGGAGAACATCCCGGGCGCTTTTCTCGCTGCCCACCAATCGCGCATTTTCGGCCTTCAAATCATTATGATCGTTCTGTAATTCTCTGAACTTGTTGACCAACTTCTGAAGGTCGGTTTTCAATTGCAGTCCTTCGGTACTCAATTGATCAAGCACCTCCTGCCCTGGATTTTTAGGCATCGATGGGCCATCGATACTACCAGGCAAATGCAGTACGATCCCGTCAAAAATAGCAGCCTGACCGAGTCTGGTTATCAACAAACGAAGGTCCTGCATTCTGGACTCTGGCTGAACATTTGGATATGCCGCCTTGATTTTTGCGGCAATCACCTTAATGCGTTCCTGGTCGCGGTTCAGACTGAGCGGCATACGGACCACATCTGTCTCTATTTCGAGCATATCGATTCTGACGGGCCGAATTGGGCCATCGTCGGGTTCAATGAACAGGGTAATAACGGATTGCATCACGTCCATAAGCTATCTCCCCTTCTCGAAGCTATGAAGCTTCATTTCCAATTTACGGTATGCGTTTCTGGTATTCCGGTGGGGCGGCTTCGTAGCGATTTACGTTAGCATTATCAGCGACTAGAGCGCCATGATTATAACGAATCACATTAGTGGCATCAAAACGCTCTTCTCTGGGCATCCAGTCAAAGCAATAGTCTGGTCGCCTGACCAGGTGCCTTTTTCCCGTGGATTCGGGACTCCAGTCGATCAGCAAGGCGAAGCGCGCATTCTGCCAGACCCGAGGCGGAGGCATCACAAGGTCGCCTCTGACTTCTGCCTCCGTAGCAGTTGACGGGAGAAGCATATTGGGGTTATCAATGGTGTAGCATACGTGATAGCGCACCAGGTAAGCATTGGAGCCGATATCCATCTCATCATCACTCAGTAGCAGATGAATGCCGGTAATTAACCTGTCACGCAGCATATGTGAAATATCGGCATATAACATATTAATGATATCCATCGTATCCTGAGGATATTCATACGGAATTTGAAATTCTCTTGCCAGGTCCAAATGGGTATGCTTCACAAATGCTTCCAGATCGTTCGCGAAGTACATTGCGATTTGATCACTTTGTGTGATAACGCTCGGCGTTACCGTTGTTTGAATGGTTGAACTCGTGGTGGAATAGGTACTTGTGCCAATACCTGTTCCTGATCCTGACGAGTTTGGTGAGCCGTTCGCCATCACGCTTTCTCCTTATGACGCTAAAAATGCTACACAAAAACAAACTATTCGCGAACTCTTGATGCATTCTAGGGAGGGGTGACATTCCCCTGGTTAGGATTAGTTTGCTGATTAGTCGGATTATTCGCCGGTAATCTATTGCTACGTCTCATGGCACGCACCAAAGATCTAACAACCTGCCCAACGGTGACGGTTGCCGCGTTCTGAACTGTCAATGGTGGTGGCGCAGTGCCGCTGGATTTCGCCGGTCGTGTCCAAAAAAAGATGAACAGACTCACGAGAATGATAACGCCCATACTCGCAAAGATGACGGGCTGAAATGGTCCAATCAAAATCAGGGCCACGATGCCTGCGATTGCGAGGGACGCATAGCCGAGCATATACATGCGGCGGTCTTCCAACTGCCGTGTATAGAGATAGCAACTATTCACGACGAATATGGTAATAGATGCCAGCGCGAAGAAAACCGATTCAAAATGATTCGTGATCCATGTCACTACGATTGCGGCGAACGCCAGCATACCATAGATATAGAGCGGAGGGTAGATGATTTTGAACTCTGAGATGATGCGCACAGCGGAACCAACGGCAGTGCGTTCCCCCTGCGCCAGTTCAACGTACCTCACACCCAGAATGTGACTGACGAGCCAGCCGATCAGAAATACGGCCCAGATAAACAGGACTACGACTATTTGCCTCTGCCAGTCTGTCCACGTCGAAAACTGGCACGCGACACTCGTTGAGAAGAAACCCAGGCAGAGTACGGGTCGCAGCAGCATTGCTCCGCCAAAGAGCAGATAACAAAAAAAAGCGGAGAGTAGCCACCAGCGAGGATACCAACCGCGATAGCGGGCAGAAGGATCTGGCAGCATCCCAACTTGTCCCTGGCCTAAAGGGATTGCCGTCTGTCCTTGCGCTGTCCCTGGACTACCTGGCCCCTGCCCAGGCGGCATAGCGCCCGTCCCCTGACCTATTCCCAATCCTCCTGACCCTTGTCCCGGAGGCATAGCTCCCGTTCCCTGGCCTATTCCAGGACCACCCGGTCCTTGCCAGGGAGAAGCAAGGGTCTGCCCTTGAGCAGATCCCGAACCAGAATAGGTATTTGTGCCTGTCCCTTGAGGTTGCCCAGGGCCAATTGCAGGCGGCGTCCCGGCCTGCTGCCCGGGTGGTGCTTGTATCTGATTCGGTTTGGCCGCGCCTTCTGGAACCGGTTCGTATTGTTTCATGCAGAATACCCCTTCTCATCAACATGGTCCGGCTATTTAGGTGGGAACAGGTTAGCAGCATCGACCATATCAGGAGTGCCGCCACGGAAGTAAGAACCGAGCATCACCCATTCTGAATTTTTCGTCTGAACCTGAATGGCATCGTTCGGGATATATTGAGCGCAACTGGCAAGAGCCTGTGGGGTGCCGCAAACGAAAGTGTCGCGTGGATCACGGATACCCACATTCGCCGTATACATTGGGCGTCTTACACGCGCCAGCACATCGCGCCAGACATCGGACTTTTTAAGCGCGGGTCCAATCTCCACCAGGGAACCGACGAGATAGTCATCAACAATGTTCGCATCGAAGTTGATGAGCGTTTCCTGCAAGTCACTCTCTGCGATCTCGAGCAAGCTGAGATGTCTATCCTGCACATGGGTAATCAAAGCGTCGCGAATATCATCAAGCGCGCCATGCCAGGGTTTTACCGGATGGTTTTTGCGCTCGTGTTCAATCTTTTCAAAGATGCTCCGCAGGGTATGCGAACCGCTTTCCGCCAGTCGCTCGCCGTTAGCAATAAACACATCACGCGCGAAGGCAGGCCCGTTAAATAGCTCAAAATTTAATTCGCCCGCGTGATTCATCACTCCATCTCGCACGGTAGCCAAAAATGTTGCCATATTGTCCAGGCGAGCCCGCATACGACCCACTCTACCGCGCAAGTAACGAATAAGACCGAAGCGCTGAAGGTCTTCCTGGCTCTCACACTTAAAGATGAAGTAGCGGCGATAAAAATCGAGCATATCTTCATAGGCATCATCACTTTGTTTTTGTTTCTTGCGTTGGAACAGCATATTCCCTATGCCAAAAGCAGCAAGCAAGACCCCGTCTGCCACGAGTTGGATTAATAAAGGAATATTAAAGAGTGTTAGCATTAACACCAGACACAGGAATCCCAGCATGGCGGCGAAAGCCAGGGTCGCTACCGGTGGCACCTGTTTCTGTTTCCAATCGGCTCGCGCGCGCAGGGAACGAGCGATATTGAGTTCCTCCTCTGGCAATAGCGGCAACCCGCCCCCGCTGCCACCTGCGCCTGGCGCAGGAACTGCAATATAGTTCATTCCTGGGGTAGCCTGGGCTACTTGTACGTTAGCGCCTTGCACGTTCGGCTGATCCGCACCAATTTCCCAGTCACCCTCGGCCCGTTTTACATACTTTCTCCGGTCATCCTTATATGCCACCTGGTGGATGGCTTTCCACTTTTCGACCTGGTCCTGCAATTCGTATAGCTGGTCGTCCAGTTCATCAACGTACACTCTCGCCACCTCAAAGCCAAACTTGCTATGCGTCCAGCGCTCATCCACGCGATGCCTGATCTCCATACCGGTACGATCATTCATCGCATTCCAGACGATCTTGGCCTGCTGCCTCCATATTTCAAATTTGCTCTCTGCCTTGAGGCAACGCTCGTATGCCAGGCTGGTCCAGGTTTTGGATTTATCAGGATACTGCTGGTATTCTGCCGTGATGTCCTCCGAAGAGAAGGTGGTAAACAGTTTGGCAGTCTGCGTGACCAATTGCATATATTGATCTCTCTGTTGGTAGCCCACCAGTTCTGATTCGGGATGCGCTTTCGGATTAGCCCGCAGGATACGAAAACTCGGCCACTGTCTCTCCTCGGCAGCCGGGCGGGGATCACCCTGGGGATAAATATCCGAAATCCATCCCTGGATCTCCTCTGCCAGTTGTTGCGCATCCTGCCGCGCCTTCCTGCGCAGGACGTCGTCCACTCTAGCGTTGTTCAAATCCTGCTGCCACTTCTCCACGAGTTGTCCGCCTAAAAGTGACCCGCAGAATCGCCGCGATATCGCGCGTGGAAACATGACCATCCCTGTGCTAAAATTGCCCACCTGTTCGCCATAATCAATTAGATTGGCGGGAATCCGCATCTCCTGCTCGAAGAGTGGGGAAGAAGTGATGCCTGTTGCCATTAACCCCAGCAGAGCCTGCGCCGTAGCGTACCGTTGTTCGTTCTCGTTTACGAACACTGGAGTTGGATAGGGTATCTGATATTCATAGACAAAGCTTAGATTAGCAATATGACGCTGCTGCCAGTTAAAGCTTGTGAGCGTATTACTAAAATCATCACCGGGACTATAGGCATTGATGAAGTAGAAAACCGGCACCTCGAATTTGTATTTCGCAAACTGCTCCCGCACAATACGCAGGAGTTCCGCCATCCAGATTTTATTGCCGCCCGGCGGTGGCGGCGGCAATTTACCTGATGGTGTAGGAACAGGTAGAGCAGGTTTATTGATCGGGGTAGGCTCACCTACAATAAACACCTGGGAGCGCGTATTGGAGACCTTATACCCTTGATCGCGCATAGAGATCATATGCCGGTCCATTTGAATCGACCGCAAGGCGCGATCAACAAGCACACTCAGATCACCTCGTTCCCTGGGAACATCTGGATCGTTGGGGAAGGCCTCCAACGTTGGAAATGGAATTGCAACGTGTGGATCAACAATGCTGGGGTCCGATCCCTCGCTCACTACCTGGAGCAACGCGACGCTGCTATGCAGTGGCTTATCCAGATTAGAGAGCAAGTGGTGCCTGCTGAGATTCACAGAACTGCGACTGCCAACCCCACCTTTCTCCCGTTGTACATCGCCATAGTACGGACTGAGATATTCGCGAACAAGAGCGCCCCCCTCCCCAACAAAAATAATCAGGGTGGGACGAAACTGTAAATCAACTGCTGCTGGCATAATTTTCTCTCATACGTCTCTACAGTTAATCCAGACAATAGTATTAAGACACGTTGCTCTATTATAGCACAGTTCGCTCAAAGTTGTAAGGGCTAGACATCGAATGGAGTACGAATAAGCCCCTCGACCACGGTTATCGGTTTCCCCACTATCGACAGGCTGGTAGGATCGTCCGCGAGCTTAACATCACGCACGAGCCACTGCGCCTCGCTGGAACTGTGAACGGGCATCAGTCCTTTGGAGCCGCCTCCATCCCATTTTCTTTGATGCTCCTCGTAAGCCTCCATTGAGCTATTCTGCTGTAGATAGAAATCGCGAACCGTACTCAGGCTAATGGCATGTTGAGCATAAACAGCTTGCAGGCGATGAGGATCGATGGAAGGTTCGATAATGGCGCTCTGGCCGCGCGTAGTGACCGGACCAAGCGTGTCGAGAGCCTGGTCCAATACTCCACGTTGATAGCCATCGCGGAAATGCATACCCATGTAAATGGAGGTATCCAGCGTTGTAGTGCCTTTAGACCACAGTTCAGCTTCAAACGCAACCAGGCTTGCCATCAGGTTACGGATATGTTGCAAGTGTTCCAGGAAATAGCTACTTAGTTGCCGGGAGCGTGGCTGCCCTTTGGGGCTGGCAGGAGCTGCCTTGTCAAGTAACTCGAAGAGGTTCATATCCTGGAACAGCCGCATATAATAGTCATGGAAGTAGTCTACAACTCTATCTGCCAGCCGACCCGCACTGAAGTCTTCAAGGCGTGATTCCTGGGCATCGTCCTGGGATGATTGCGCCTGGTTCGCGATGAAGTCTACACAGTCTTTCACATACAGGCTATAATCGATGGGTGTGCCTTCGTTCAAGGCGCGTTCGCCGCCAGTACTCCACACATAAAGACGCTCGACGGCCACGTTGCGCCCATCATTGCCGCGCAACGTGCGCAGGTCAAAGAGATGACGCTGGTGCGGGTGCGGTTGATCCAGGTAGCCGCGCCAGGCCATGCTGGTTTTCCCCATCACCTCGAGTTGCTGTGTATGTTCCTCGAATTTTGTCGCTTCAAACCACTTTACTACGCTATCAAGCGTCTCTTGCGTCTTCTCTAGCAGGTCGCGCAAGAGTTCTTCTACCAGGCGGTAGCGCGTCGATTCAGCATGGGACTGCAAATGGTTATTATAGGTTTCGAAGACTTCGTAGGCAAAATCACGTCGCATGTTACGCACGCGAAACCACCAGTTGCCAGGGGTGGTGAGATTGCCTTCCAGGTCAATTGGACGACCCGGTATGCCGGGCCGCTCCCTGGCTGTCAACTGTTCCAGCGCTTGCGCGTATTCTTGTTGCAAGCGTTTCAGGTGATCTGTGCGTAAGTTGATCAAACTGGTGTTCTCATCCTGTGTTGTAGCAGATGGAGTGGTCTGAATGTTCTCCAGCTCCTCTTTCTTTTTAAGGGCGACCTCTTCGCGAATGCGACGCTCGGTATCGCGTTCGAAGCGTTCGAGTTTATTCCAGGTAATATCGAGTCGGCGCTGATCCGCGCCCGCGAACTCATCCAGTTTGAGGATACTCGGATGAATCGCTCTGGGATCGCCTGGGTCTGGACTGATCCTCGCCACATCATCCCACTCGCGTCTCCACTCACGCACATTGGCGGGGCCAGGGTTAGTTGTCACAGGTTCGTAACTCGCCAGGAGCGGCAGAAGATAAGCCGCCGAAATGCGCGCGAATGCGCGAGCGGTTTCATCAGCCGGGAAGCGCACTTCAAGCGGGCAGGAGGTACCGAACATGGTGGGCAAGCCACGATCATCTGTTTCGCCCAGCGTGCGCCTGTCCACCCACTTTGAGTGTTCAAGAAAACCTACGCCCGATGCATCTGTGATACGCTGGAAGAGATCAAGACCCACAATACGCGCAGTATTGGTCGCATCATCCATAGCAGCGTGGCCGATCAGATAGATTTCGTTAGCGATAGCACCCCTGGTCAGACGATAGACTTTATCGCGCATCCGCTTTGAATACACGAAGTTGTTTTCCTGCCTGGCAGCCAGACTATAAGCCAGTATTTCTAGCAAGCAGGCGGTAGCATTGCTCTTACGCCAGCTCAGGTCAGTGATACTGACGCCGCGTATAGGTTCTGGCAACATGCAAAACAGGTTGATGCGTTGCTTGAGCTGACGATTGATAAGCAAGTCGCGTACCATGACAGTGATGTCCGGCATGATGCCACTACCGGTGCCGCCACCAAGGAAAGCCACAATATTAACCTGTACCTCATGTACACGCCTGCTCCCCTGACGCTCGTCCAGGCGAGCCACTGTTGAAAGCGCCTGCTCCAGAGTTGTGTAAATATCCTGTTGACGAAAGCACGCTGCCACATGACCGTTGTTTCTTATTCCGCCAGCACCGTTAGCAAAATACTGTGGTGTATGTCGCTCGATAAAGGTATGCAGCTCTTTTCTTCTCTCATCGGGCGTGCCTTTCATTGAAAGTGGATCGCTGACCTCCTGGTCCACACGAGTGATATGATCGATGCCAGCAGGCACGGCAATTCTGAGGGGGAACTCATTAAAGAGACCATTATACTGGTGACGAAACTCGATGAGCGAGCTGGACCAATCATCCGTATCAATATACACGAAGGCTACGCGACGACGATCTTCTGCCCGCAACGTGAGCATCTGACGCATGAGTTCAAGCGCGGCAATGGACGATGTGCTGCCGAGCAGAATCACGATGGTGGGTGTCTGGATACGCGGCGCAACTACAGCACGGGGTGCCTCGGCCTCTGAAACAAAATCATCGGCATTGACATTGACATTCATCATACGACAACTCCTTCTCTCTTCAGATGCCTGGTTTGGCTATATGTACTTGCCTTACACATTGTAATAATCTTTCCACGAAGGCGCATTACTCTTTCCGCGTCCTGGAGGTTTGGAGGATGACTTGCTGCGCCTGCCCGAACGAGGTGATTTTGGACCTCCCCGGCCGGTATTTGAATATCGACCGTTGCTTGAACCCCCTCTTCCTGTGCCACCGCTTCCTCTCGCATTGCGCCCACTGCCTTGATCGCCTGGCACAATAACATAGCGGGCAATCCCTTCTCCATCTTCACCTTCTCCCATAGTAAACGACAGTTCTCGCACCCGTTGAAAAGTCTGGCGTAATGAACGCCCATCACTGAAATGCCAGTCTCTCGCTCGCGGCGATCCATCTGAGCAGGCCTCGATCTGTTTGCCCCAGTTGAAACGTAATACCAGTCCAGATGGCATATACGCCTGCTGTGATGTAAGGACGTTACGGCGAAAAAACCACTGGAACGGCCCGCGATGCGCCTGGATAAATCGACGACCTGATGCATTTTCGCCGCCCGGATCGTAAATCCATTCGCCAAAGGGTCTGGGTGTCAACCAGAACTTCGCCAGATAAAAAAGGAAGATCAACAAGAGTACGTACAGTCCCGTTATACCGAGAGCCATACCCAGTTGCTTCGCGGTTGGCGGGGTCACTGTCACGTTGACATCGCGCACTGTCTGACCAAAATCACCGTGACTATCTTTGTAACTACCACTGGTTGTAAAAACGACTCGATAGTGTCCGCTGGCGGGTGCTACAAACTGCAAGGTAAACGAACCCTGTCCGTCCTGAGCCACTGTGACAGGAAACGACTGCTGCTGGTCATTATACGCTAGAGCACTGATTTGCGCTCCCGCATAGGGATGTTCCTGCCATTGCACGGCTCCGGGCAGGTTTGCGCGAGCCTCGGCAGGCGTTCCCTGCAACGGCCATCCGCTCAACCAGTTGAGTCCCGACCAACTGTAGAGCTTTTCCAGCGGCCAGGGCCATTGAATTACCGTTGTTTGTATAGCTGTATCGGTCAAC